>CANNRR010000053.1 GCA_947508055.1 Burkholderiales bacterium | reverse complement strand
CGACGGATCAGCCAACTGCCGGTCAGCGCTGCCAGCGTCACGCCGCAGGTGTTGAGTGCGGACGCCCACAGCACATCGCCGAGCAGCACATTGACCAGCAACGACCCGATCGCCACCGCACCGGCATAGCGCACGCCGCCCAGCAGCACGGCGGCCAGCGCGACACCGCTGGCCAGATAGAAAATGCTGACGTCGTTGAGTGGCGAAAAATATTGCCGTGTCAGCCAGGAAGTCAGGGCGTAAGCCGCAGCCACCCCGAGTAGCTTGGAAAATTCAACCGGGCCGACGGAGAGATCCAAGGTTTTCATTGATTTATGCCTGAAATGCCCGTCAAATGTGCGTGAGCAGCTACTAGTTTAATAGCGCTTTGGGGCAAATCAGGGTTGCCAACGGGTCAATCAGCCACGGCAACACAGTTGCGCCCCCGGCGCTTGGCGGCATACACGCCCAGATCTGCCGCCTTGAGCAAATCTTCCATGCTGTTCATGCCCGCCGCGCGCACCGCCACCCCCACGCTGATGCTGCCGCGCCACTCGCCGCTGCCAGCACTGACTCGAAGCGCGGCGACCTCGGAGCGGATCTTCTCGGCCAGCTGCAATGCGCCGTCCAGCGGGGTATCCACGCAGATGATCAGGAATTCGTCGCCGCCCAGGCGGCAGACCAGGTCGTCGGTGCGCACCGCGTTACGCAACTGCTTGGACAGCGCACGCAACACCCCATCGCCGGCATCATGTCCATGGGTGTCGTTGATCTGCTTGAAGCCGTCAGCGTCAATCATCATGCAGGCCAGCGCGCTGTTGCCGCCCACTGCCTCCTCCCAGGCCCGCTGAAAGCTGCGCATGGCGTGGCGTCGGTTGGGTAAGTGGGTCAAGGCGTCGGTGTTGGCGATGTCGTCGAGTTGCTGGTTGGCATCGGTCAGAGCCTGCGTGCGTTCGACCACCCGCGCCTCCAGCGTTTTGTTCAGCTGGACCAACGCATGGTTGCGCTCCGAGACTTGCTGAAACAGGCCGTTGAGTGCTGACAGCAAGGCGTCTTTGGCGGGGTCCTGGGTCGGTGCATTCGGCTGCGCTATGCCCTTCGAATTGCCGCCAGACGCGATGAGGGCAATTTGCCTGGCCATGTACTGATCAGAACCCAGGATGTGGTAGGCCAGCCAGTTGGTCAGAAACTCCAGCAAGCCCTTGGCAGCGCCCCGGTTGTCGGCGCTGATGCCGCCATAAAGAAGGGCTACCTCGTCCATGAATTGGAGGTGCGTTTGCCGATGACTTTCAATATATTGCGGAGTTAAACCGCTGGCTGCCATCAAGGCCTCTTCCTCGGAGAAGTGAAAGCTGGCGTACTGCGCCAGTTCTGCGAAGACCACTTCCAGCTCCGCAGCGCTGGCACCTTCCTCGCGCATGATCAACGTGCCGAACCGGTTGATGACATCGACTAGCCGCTGGTGCTGTTCGTCAACGTCGGTGAGCCCGGTGGCGAAGCAATGGTTCCATTGAAAAGCTTGCATGATCTGTAACCCGTCTAATTCAACCGAAACACGCCAGCCGTGCGCACCAGGTCACGACCCTGTTCTTCCAGCGCATGCGCTGACTGGGCCGCGCTCTCGGCCATCGGTACGTTTTGCTGGGTAGCCTGGTCAATTTCCACAATCAGGTGTGCCACCCGGTCGATGGCGATGCCTTGCTCGACCGATGAATGGGAAATCTCGGCTACCAGCGAAGCCACGCGGTGCACCGCTTCGATCGATGAATCAATTGTTTTGCGCGCATCGCTGACCTGGGTCAGGCCGTTCTCAACCTGGTGCACCGAGTCGTCGATCAGGCCCTTGATCTCTTTGGCCGCAGCGGCACTGCGCCCGGCCAGGGAACGCACCTCGCTGGCCACCACGGCAAAGCCCCGGCCTTGCTCGCCAGCACGCGCAGCCTCCACCGCCGCATTGAGCGCCAGGATGTTGGTCTGAAAGGCAATGCCATCAATTACACCGATGATGTCGGTGATCTTGCGCGAGCTACTCGCTATGGTGTCCATGGTGCCCACCACCTTGTCCATCGCCGCGCCACCTGCGGTAACGATGGTGCCCGCCTCTTGCACCAGGTTGTTAGCGGTTTTTGCGTTGTCGATGTTGTGCTTGACGGTGGTGGAGACCTCTTCCATGTTGGAGGCGGTTTCTTGCAGGCTGGAGGCCTGCTCTTCAGTGCGACCGGCCAACGCTTCGTTGCTTTGGCTGATGCCAATGGCCTCGCCGCTAACCGAATGGGCGCTGGCAAGTACCGTATGCGCCATAGAGGCCAGCGCCCGTTGCATGGCAAACAGGGAGTTCATCAGTTGGCCCACCTCGTCGCTGCCGGAGTTGTCAATCTTGTTGGCCAGGTAGCCCGCCGCAATCTGCTTGGAAATGGCCACCGCCTCGTTGATCGGGTTGGTGATGCTGCGTTGCAGGCGCCAGCCCACGCTCAGCAATAGCGCGATGCTGACTGCAACCCCTGCGATAAGCGGCATCCGCTGGGTGTCCGTGGTCATCACCGACAAGCCCACCGCGCCGACTGCTCCGATGAGGATGGAGGCCAGCAGCATCAGGTACATCAGCCGTCCCCGAATGCCGGGGTGGGTGAGTTGGTCAAACAGCCCCAACAGGCCGCTGCGCACCACATGGCCGCGTTCGATGCGCAAACCGCTGGCCCGGCCTTCGCGAAAACGGCGGTAGATGGCATCGGTGGGGGGGACAGCTTCACGCGGGGGCTTCATGCGCACCGATGCAAAACCCACCACCTGGCCGCGCTCCCACATCGGCGATGCATTGGCCAGCACCCAGTAAAAATCGCCATTCTTGCGCCGGTTTTTGACCATGCCGGTCCAGGAGCGACCGTCCTTCAGGTACTTCCACAAATCGGCAAACGCCTCTGCCGGCATGTCGGGGTGGCGCACCATGTTGTGCGGCTGGCCCAGCAACTCGTCTTCGGTGTAGCCACTGGCCTCGATGAAGTCGGCATTGGCAAAGGTGATGTTGCCTTGCAGGTCGGTGCGCGAGATAGGCGACTGGTCGTCGCGCAGAATGTATTCGGTGGCGGTGACAGGTTGGTTGTTGCGCATATGGCACTCGCAGTGAATATGAATGGACTTATGTGCTTGGGTCACCAGCGAACGGCGAACGGCGAACGGCGAACGTTAGATAGTACCTTTGTATACAAAAAAATAGTTGAGTAATAGCATAGGATTTGACGTAGATCAATCCGATCGAGGGCAATCAGCCGCGTCGTCAACTCCGTCCAACGCGCCTATTGCATGCCCAGCCTTTTAGTGTGACGCGCAATCTGCGTGCGCACCTGCACCGGTGCGGTGCCACCCAGCGTGTTGCGGGCGTTGAGCGAGCCGCGCAGGCTCAAGGCTTCGTAAACGTCTTTTTCGATGCCGGGATTGAACTCCTGCAACACCGCCAGTGGCAACTCTGACAGATCAACCTGGTGCGAGGTGGCGGCCTTGACGGCGTGGGCGACGATCTCGTGCGCGTCGCGAAAGGGTAGGCCCTTCTTGACCAGGTAGTCGGCCAGATCGGTGGCGGTTGCGTAGCCCTTGAGCGTGGCCTGCTCCATGGCAGGGGTGTTGACGGTGATGCCGCCTTCCTTCTGACCGGTGGCAGGGTTCAATTGACCGCCCACCATTTCACTGAAGATGCGCAGCGTGTCCTTCAAGGTGTCGACCGTGTCAAACAGCGGCTCCTTGTCTTCCTGGTTGTCCTTGTTGTAGGCCAGGGGCTGGCCTTTCATCAGGGTGATCAGGCCCATCAGGTGACCGACCACGCGGCCGGTCTTGCCGCGCGCCAGTTCGGGCACGTCGGGGTTCTTCTTCTGCGGCATGATGGAACTGCCGGTGGTGAAACGGTCGGCTATTCTGATGAAGCCAAAGTTCTGGCTCATCCACAGAATCAGCTCCTCACTCATGCGGCTGATGTGCACCATGCACAGGGTGGCGGCTGCCGTGAATTCAATGGCGAAGTCGCGGTCGCTCACCGCATCCAGGCTGTTCTGGCAGACCTGTGGCTGGCCCTGTGCATCGACCATGCCCAGGGTGCGCGCCACGCGTTCGCGGTCCAGCGGATAGCTGGTGCCAGCCAGCGCCGCAGCGCCCAGTGGCAGGTGGTTGGTTCGGGCACGCACTTCTGCAAAGCGCTGGGCATCACGGCTGAACATTTCTACATAGGCCAGCATGTGGTGGCCAAAGCTCACGGGTTGCGCCACCTGCAGGTGGGTGAAGCCGGGCAGGATGACGTCCACGTTTTTCTCGGCCACGTCCAGCAAAGACTTTTGCAGGTCCACCAGCAGTTCGCCAATCAGGTCAATCTCGCTGCGCAGCCACAGGCGCACATCGGTGGCGACCTGATCGTTGCGGCTGCGCCCGGTGTGCAGGCGCTTGCCGGCGTCGCCGACCAGCTGGGTCAGGCGTGCCTCGATGTTGAGGTGCACATCTTCGAGGTCCAGCTTCCATTCAAAGTTGCCCGATTCAATGTCCGACGTGATCTGCGCCATGCCGCGCACAATGGAGGCCTGGTCGGCGGCAGAGATGATGCCCTGTGCGGCCAGCATCTCGGCGTGGGCCAGGCTGCCGGTGATGTCGGCCTGCCACATTCGCTTGTCAAAGAACACGCTGGAGGTGTAGCGTTTGACCAAATCGCTCATGGGTTCGGAGAATAGCGCCGACCACGCCTGGGATTTTTTATCGAGTTGGTTTTTGGACATGGGGAGCAATGCAGGTAATGGAGTCAAAATCCGGATTCATGAAAGACGCCCAAATATTATCGACGTTCCCGGAGTTGGCCCCGGCGGCGGACTCGGGTAGCGCCGACACACCGCGGCAGAAGCGGGTTCTGGTGATTGACGCCTGCCAGACCGGTGTGGTGTTGCGGGCCGTGCTGTTTGTGGAGGTGTGTGCGGGTGTGGCTGTGGGCTTTGCCTCACAGGGCATGGCGGACTGGATGGTGCGGGTAGCACTGGTCACTGGTGGTGCATTGCCGGCGGCGCTGGCCTGGGTGCTGTTGGTTTGCACGACCAAGCGGGTGCTGGCACGCTTGCCTGCGGCGCTGCAATGGGCCACGGCTGTGTTGCTGGGCGCAGTGGCTGGACTGTATGGCTGCGCCATGTTGACGTGGAGCGGGTTGGTGGGGTCGCCGCCCTGGGTGGCCAGTGCTTGCAGCGGCGCATTGTTGTCATCGCTGTTGGTGACTGCCCTGGTTTTGCGCAGCAAGGGACAAATGCCGGCGCATACGTCGGCCCGGTTGGCGGAACTGCAGTCCCGCATACGACCGCATTTTTTGTTCAATACGCTTAACAGCGCCATTGCACTGGTGCGGGCCGAGCCGGCCAAGGCTGAGGCGGTGCTGGAGGATTTGAGTGATTTGTTTCGTGAGGCGCTGAATGATTCGGGTGAGCCGGTCTCGCTGGCCGATGAAATCAACCTGGCGCGGCACTACCTGGCCATCGAGAAAGTGCGTTTTGGTGACCGACTGCGTGTGCAGTGGACACTGGATCCGGCGGCGGACGGCGCAAAATTGCCACCCCTGTTGCTGCAGCCTCTGGTGGAAAATGCGATAAACCACGGCGTCGAGCCCAGTGCGCTCGGTGCCGATGTGCGCATCTCTACACAGCGCAGGGGGTCTATCGTGGTGATCAAGGTGACCAATACCGTGCCAAACGGGCAGGGCGTGGCAGGCCAAGGCCTGGCCCTGCGCAATGTGCGTGAGCGCCTGGCCCTGTTGCACGACGTGCAAGGGCAGTTTCGCAGTGGTCTAAAAGATGGCGTTTACCAGGTGCGCGTGGAGGTGCCGCTGTGAGCCACGCTGGTGCCGCTTCCCCGACGCTGCGCGCCCTTGTGGTGGACGACGAGAGCCTGGCACGCGCGCGCCTGCGCACCCTGTTGTCGGACTGCACGCAGCCCGCCGCGCAGTGCGTGGCCGAGGCCGCCAATGCGGTACAGGCATTGGCGTTGGCACAGCACCAAGACGTTGATGTGGCGCTGATCGATATCCATATGCCGGGCGCTGATGGATTGACGCTGGCACGCGCCTTGCGGGCGCTGGAGCATGCCCCGGCGCTGATTTTTGTGACGGCCCATGCCGAGCACGCGGTGGAGGCGTTTGATCTGGAAGCGTTGGACTACCTGACCAAGCCCGTGAGGCTCGAGCGGCTGCAACAGGCGCTACAAAAAGTAGAGCGTTTCACGCAGTCTCGACGGGTGCTAGAGACCGATTCACCTAAAAGTGATGTGCTCATCATCCAGGAGCGGGGTCGCACGGAGCGGCTCCCTTTGGCGCAGATTCTGTACTTCAAGGCCGAGTTGAAATACGTTACCGTGCGCACCGCAACGCGCAGCTACATCCTGGATGGTTCGCTCAACGAACTGGAAGAAAAATACGCGACCGACTTTGTTCGCATCCACCGCAATGCGCTGATCGCGCGGCGTGCCGTTCGCGCGCTGGAAAAGCACTTTGATGCCGAAGAGGGCGAAGGCTGGGCCGTGCGCCTGAACGGGGTCGATGAGTTGTTGGCGGTGTCCCGCCGCCAACTTGCTACGGTGCGAGAACTTGTTTCCCGTTAGCCTGTATTGCGCAGTCCGGCCGCAATGCCGTTGATCGAGATGTGAATTCCGCGCTGCACGCGCTCATCGGCCTGGCCGGCGCGGTAGCGGCGCACCAACTCGACTTGCAGGTGGTGCAGCGGGTCGATGTAGGGAAAGCGGTGGCGAATGGAGCGCTGCAGTGCCGCATTGTTGGCCAGGCGATTCTGGTCACCGGTGATCATGGCCAGCGCCTGCGCCGTGCTATGCCATTCGGCCTCGATGGCCGTGAAAATCTTCTTGCGCAACCGTGCATCGCTGACCAGTTCGGAGTAGCGTGACGCCAGGGCCAGGTCGCTCTTGGCCATCACCATATCCATGTTGGACAGCAGGGTTTTGAAGAAGGGCCACTGCTTCACCATTTTTTGCAGCAAGGTCACCCGTTCCTTTTGTTGTGCGGGTGTACCAGTGGTGATGAAAGTTTGCACCGCCGAGCCAAAGCCGTACCAGCCGGGCAGCGTCAGGCGGCACTGGCCCCAGCTAAACCCCCAGGGTATGGCACGCAGGTCTTCAATGCGTTGTGTGGCCTTGCGCGAAGCCGGACGCGAGCCGATGTTGAGTTCGGCAATCTCGCGGATGGGCGTGGAGCTGAAGAAATACTCGGTAAAGCCCGGGGTCTCGTACACCAGCGCCCGGTAGGCTGCCATGCTGTTGTCCGAGAGTTCTGCCGCCGCATCCAGAAACGTCTTGGTGGCGGACTTGGTGGGTTGCAGCAGTGTGGCCTCCAATGTGGCTGCGACCAGGGTTTCCAGGTTGCGCCGGCCAATCTCAGGGTTGGCGTACTTGGAGCCAATGACCTCGCCCTGCTCAGTCAGGCGAATTTGGCCGCGCACGGTGCCCGGGGGTTGCGCCAGGATGGCTTCGTAGCTGGGGCCACCACCGCGTCCCACCGTGCCGCCGCGGCCGTGGAACATGCGCAAGCGGATGGGTGTGGCCCCCACGCTCAGCACTGGCGTGTCTTCGCTGCCCCCCGAGGGGGCCTTCGCGCCTTGGGGCGGCCCGGCGGCGCTCAAGCCTTGTCTTGCGAGTTCATCGAACAGGTCCACCAGTGCTATCTCGGCACGGTATAGCTCCCAGTTGCTGGTGAAGATGCCGCCGTCCTTGTTGCTGTCGGAGTAGCCCAGCATGATGTCCTGCTCGCCACCGCTACGCTGCACCAGCGCTGCAATGCCGGGCAGGGCGTAAAACTCGCGCATGATGGGGGCTGCATTGCGCAGGTCTTCTATGGTTTCAAACAGGGGTACCACGATCAAGTCGCTGACCGGCCTCCACGCCGCGCCGCTACGCGGGTCGCTGGCCCCAGTGTGGTCTGACTCGCCTTGGGACGGCCTGGCGGCGAGTTGCATTGACTTTCCATTCAGCACACCGCGCAGCAGGCCGACTTCTTTTTGCAGCAGCAGCACTTCGAGCAGATCGCTCACGGTCTCGGTGTGGCTGATGATGTAGTGGCGAATGGCGTCGGCCCCAAAACGCTCGCGCATGATCTTGGCCATGGAAAAAATCGCCAGCTCTTTTTGTGTGTGATCCGAGTAGTTGACGCCGTGTACCTGTAGCGACCGCGCGTCGCCCAGCATGCGCATCAGCAGGCTGCGTTTTGCGGGTTCGTCCAGTCTGCTGTAGTTCGGCTCAACGCCGGCCGTGGCCAGTAGTTCAACAACCACTTCTTCGTGCTTGTCAGAACTCTGACGCAGGTCCACGGTGGCGAGGTGAAAGCCAAACACGTCGACTGCGCGCAGCAGCGGCTGCAGGCGCTGCGCCACCAGCGCCGAGCCGTGATTGCCTTTGAGCGACGTTTCGATGGTACGGAGCTCGGCCGCAAATTCCTGCGCTTGTCTGTAGGGGTTTTGCGGTGCCACGGCATGGCGTGCGGCCTCGGTTCCGGTGAGTTCGTGCAGCGTCGCTGCCAGGCGCGCATAGACGCCGGTCAGGGCCCGGCGGTAGGGCTCGTCCATGCGGTGCACGTTGCGGTCGGGCGAGCTTTCCGCCAGTGCCTGCATCTCGGGGGAACAGTCGGCCAGCATGGCGGATATGGACAGCTCGCCACCCAGGTAGTGCACTTCCGTCAGGTAGTGGCGCAGGGCCACTTCGGCTTGGCGGCGCAGCGCGTATTCGAGTGTTTGCGCGCTGACATTGGGGTTGCCGTCGCGGTCACCACCGATCCACTGGCCCATGCGCAGGAAACTGTGCACCGGCTGGTTGCCCAGCAGTTGCTCCAGGTTGGCATAGAGCTTGGGAATCTCGCGCAGAAAGGTGGATTCGTAGTAGCTCAGCGCATTCTCGATCTCGTCGGCCACGGTGAGTTTGCTGAAGCGCAGCAGTCGGGTCTGCCACAGTTGCATGACCCGGGCGCGCATCTGCGCCTCGTTGGTGGCGAGTTCGCGGGCGGTCAGGGCGTCTTTCTTGTTCTCGAAGAAGGCGCCGCGCATTTTGATCTCGTCACGGGCGGTGAGCAGCTGTGCAATATCGCGTTCGGCGTCCAGAATACTCTTGCGCTGCACTTCGGTGGGGTGGGCCGTCAATACCGGGGACACATAGCTTTGCGCTAGCGTGGCCGAAATGGCTTTGGGCGCGATGCCGGCCCAGCGCAGGCGGGCAATGGCAACGTCGAGGCTGCCTTCCTGGGTATCGCCAGCGCGCTCATGGATGGCGCGGCGGCGGATGTGGTGCCGGTCTTCGGCCAGATTGGCCAGGTGGCTGAAGTAGGTGAAGGCGCGGATGACGCTCACCGTCTGGTCGCCGGTCAGGCTCTTGAGCAGCTTTTTCAGGGCCTTGTCTGCCTCGTGGTCGGCATCTCGGCGGAAGGCGACCGACAGGGTGCGAATCTTTTCGATCAACTCGAAGGCGGCGGCGCCCTCCTGTTCACGGATCTCGTCGCCCAAAATCCGGCCCAGCAGGCGGATGTCCTCAACCAGGGGACGTTCATTGTCTTTTGCGCGCTTGGGCAGCGCTGGGGCAGATAGGTGCTTCATGATGCCCATGCTAGCATTGACGACTCTCAATTGATTACAAACAGGCGACGCCTGATAGGCCATGGTTGCACACACATTTACGATCGCTACACGCGAAAGCCGCTTGGCCCTTTGGCAGGCAGAGCATGTCAAGGCACTGCTCGAACAGATGGGCCACCAAGTCACTTTGCTGGGAATGACCACGCGTGGCGACCAGATTCTGGATCGATCGCTCAGCAAGGTAGGCGGTAAAGGTCTGTTCGTTAAGGAACTTGAAGTGGCGTTGGAAGAAGGCCATGCCGATCTTGCGGTTCACTCCCTGAAGGACGTGCCGATGGAGTTGCCTGAAGGCTTCAGCCTGGCCTGCGTGATGGAGCGCGAAGACCCGCGCGATGCCTGGGTATCGAGCCGCTACGCGAAGCTTGAAGACCTGCCGCAAGGCGCTGTGGTGGGGACGTCGAGCCTGCGTCGGATGGCGCTGCTGCGGGCGTTGCGGCCAGATCTGAAAATTGAACCGCTGCGTGGCAATCTCGATACCCGTTTGAAAAAGCTCGATGATGGCCAATACGACGGCATTGTGCTGGCCGCAGCGGGTCTGAAACGCCTGGGGCTGGAGTCCCGCATTTGCGCGGTTTTTGAGCCTGAGCAAATGTTGCCGGCGGCCGGGCAGGGCGCCTTGGGCATTGAGGTTCGCGCTGACCGTGCCGATGTGGCGCAAGTACTGCAGGCTTTGCTGCACCTTCCAAGCTGGCTGGCCGTATCGGCCGAGCGCGCGGTCAGCCGCGTCATGGGTGGCAGTTGCTCTATGCCCCTGGCGGCCTACGCCACGCTGCAGGGGGACGAGTTGAGCATACGTGCTGCTTGGGGTGACCCGGAAGGTGTGCTGCCATTGGTGCATGCACAAGCCAAAGCCACGGTGAAGGACGCCGCGTCGGCCACGCGGTTGGGCGAGCAGGTGGCCCGCGAGTTGCAGGCTAACGTACAACGTCAGGTCGAAGCGCGGGCTTGAGCGCGGGGCTGATTTCATGCGCGTCATCGTCACCCGCCCTAAAAATGAAGCCCGGCAGTGGGTCGCCACGCTGACTGATGCTGGTTACGATGCGCAGGCTTTGCCGCTTATTGGCGTGTTGCCAGCGCCAGACCCGTCAGCCGTAGTGGCGGCCTGGCAGCGTTTGAATACGTTTGATGCCATCATGTTTGTCAGTGGCAACGCGGTGGACCACTTTTTTGCGTTGAAACCCGCTCTGGCCCTTGAATTCACTGCGCAGGATGCTACGAAAATAAGAGCATTCGTGACCGGTCCGGGCAGCTTTTCTGCCTTGAAGCGGGCGCAGGTGGAGCCCGAACGTATCGACATGCCGGACCGCGAGGCGGGTCAATTTGACTCGGAGGCACTCTGGCAGGTGGTTGCGAAGCAGGTGCGTCCGGGTTGCCGTGTGTTGATCGTGCGCGGCATCAGCAGTGCTGGTGCCGGGCGTGATTGGTTTGCCGAACAGGTGCGCTCAGCGGGGGGGGTGGTTGAATTTGTAGTTTCTTACCAGCGTCGTCAACCCCAACTGCTGGCAGAGGAACGCGAGATGGCTTGCAAGGCGGCGACGGATGGCTCCGTATGGTTGTTCAGCAGTTCCGAGGCCATTGCCAATCTGCTTGCTGAGTGTCCCGACCAGAATTGGGCACAGGCCAAGGCGGTGGTGACCCACAGCCGCATCGCGCAGGCGGCACGCGAGGCCGGATTTTGTGTTGTTTGCGAGTCACGCCCCACACTGGCGGATTTGATGGCATCGATAGAATCCTTGGGATGAACACAGAGCCTAGCGTTTCCGAGGCCCAAATGCAGGCCCAGCCCGCAAGAAGCCTGACGGTGCGCTTGCTGTGGGGCGTTGCCGCAGTCGCACTGATCGCGTTGCTGGTGAGCGGTTTGTTGTGGCAGAAGTTGTCTTCCATTCAGGAGCAGCTTGCCCGTCAAAGTGCCGATTCGGGGGCGCAGGCGGCCGAAGCCCGGACCAGTGCCCGACAGGCACATGAACTCTCGATGGAGACTGCCGCCAAGTTGGCGGTGACCGAGGCCCGCCTCAGCGAGGTGTCCCTGCAGCGCACCCAGCTGGAGGAACTGATGCAAAGCCTTTCACGCTCGCGCGACGAAAATCTGGTGGTTGATATAGAAGCAGCGGTGCGGCTGGCCCAGCAGCAGGCACAGTTGACTGGCAGCGTGGAGCCTCTGTTGGCAGCCCTTAAAAGTGCGGAAGTGCGGGTCGCGCGCGCCGCCCAGCCGCGTTTAACCCCTTTGCAGCGTGCCATTGCACGCGACGTGGCCCGCATCAAGGCCACTGCTCAGGCTGATACACCGGCCTTGCTGGTCAAACTCGATGAGCTGGTGTTGCTGGCCGACGATTTACCGATTGCGAATGCGGTTGCGATGCCGCGTAACAATGACTCGCTCAAACGCAAGCCGGAAGAAGCGATGACGACATGGTGGGTTCGCATGGGCATGCTGGTGCAAGAAGAAGTCCGAAATCTTGTGCGGGTCAGTCGTATCGAATACCCTGATGCAGCCCTGCTGTCGCCGGAACAATCGTTCTTTCTTCGGGAAAATTTGAAGCTCAAATTGCTCAATGCCCGCCTCGGATTGCTGGCGCGCCAGATCGATTCGGTGCGCGCCGATCTGGCGTCCGCCTCCATCGCCATGGGGCGCTACTTTGACGCATCTTCGCGCAAGACCCAGACCGCTATGGGCCTGCTGCAACAAGTGCGTGGCCAATTGAAGGCTCTTGAGTTGCCCCGCGTTGACGACACACTGGCTGCCCTTGCAACGGCCGCAGCGGGGCGCTAGCCATGCGAGCAGCTTTGTGGCTGGCGGCTTTGTTTGCGATGGCGGTCGCAAGCGCCCTGTTTGCGGGGGATAACCCGGGCACGGTGACATTGTTCTGGGCGCCGCACCGCGTCGATATGTCGCTGAATTTGTTTCTGATGGTGTTGGCCGGGAGCTTTCTGACCTTGCACCTGGCCATGCGGGCATTGTCGGCGCTGGTGAGTATTCCCCAGCAGGCCCGGCGCTGGCGCTTGCTGCAAAAAGAGCGCGCGATCCATACGGCCCTGTTGGACTCGCTGTCCCATTTGGTGGCCGGTCGGTTCGTACGGGCGCGCAAGATTGCCGATTTGGTCATTTCTCTGGAAGAGTCGGTGCAGCGCGGTGGCGAGCACCTGGCGTACAGCGGGCGCCTGCGCACGCTGACGCATTTGATTGCGGCCGAAAGTGCACATGCATTGCAAGACCGCGTTGTGCGCGACGCCCACTTCGGGCGGGCGTTGGAAGAGGCTTCGGGGCGGGATGCGCAAGAAGCCCGTGAGGGCGTTCAGTTGCGCCGTGCCCGCTGGGCTCTGGATGACAGGGATGCGCCTGCTGCCATGCAATGGCTGGATCAGTTGCCCTCTGGCGCGGCACGGCGCACCGTGGCGCTGCGTATGCGGTTTCGGGCAGCGCGCCAGGGCGCAGAACCCCGGATGGCCCTGGAGTCGTCCCGACTGTTGACCAAACACCGCGCATTTTCGCAAGCCGCAGGCGAAAGCATAGCCAGGGGTCTGGCGATCGAGTTGATACGGACTGCGCATGACAGCGTTCAAATCCGGCGGATGTGGGATTTTCTGGAGCGTGCGGAGCAGGAGATTCCCGAAGTGGCATGCGAGGCTGCAGAGCGCTTGTTGCTGTTGGGTGGTGACGTGGCGGTTTCCCGTCAGTGGTTGTTGCCGGTCTGGGAGGCTATGACCCGCGACCACGATGCGCTGGCCCTGACGCAGCGCATACGGCTGGCCAGAGTGCTGGAGCAGGGGTTTGGTGCTGCCGGTGCGTCGCCCGATGCGGTTTGGCTCTCCCGCATTGAGGCCGCACAAATGGGCAATCCGCGTGACGCTGTGTTGCAATACCTGGCCGGTATGGTTTGCATGCGACTGAATTTGTGGGGCAAAGCGCAGCAATTGCTCAAGCAGTCGCTACTGACGTTGAAGCAATCTGAATTGACGCGCGATACTTGGCTGGCATTGGCCAATATGGCAGAGCTGCGGCAAGATGTACAGGCCACAACCGATGCCTACCGCGAGGCCGCAAAAAGGTGACGTTTTTCTGATTCGGGGCTATTATGTGACCATGGCTACACTCACCGAACATATCATCAAGCTGACCGACCACAGGGACCGCGAGCACCTGGAGTTGACCCTCTCAAAGGCATTGATTGACCTCTTGCGCATCGATCGGGTGGTTATCGCTCGGGTGGTCAGTGAGGAGGGTGTCAAGCGTTGGCTTGAGGTGGCGTCGCTGGATGTGCGCGGCGGCGGCAAAGTGGTTGATCCGCTGCGGGTTGATTTTCATACATTGAGTAAATTGGAGGATGAGCGCTACCGTTTCCAGTGCCTGCAAAGCCGAGGTCTGGCCGAACACGCGTGGGCCGGCGAGGAGGGGCCACGCATCAGCTACGTCCCGTTGTTTTCTGATTCCGCCACTGAAGAAGAGGGTGTGATCGAAGTCCACTCAGGGTCGTCGCTGACGGTGGGACAACTGCAAGTCATCGCAGACATGGTGCATGTGTTTCGCAACATGTACAGTTTGTTGGCCTACAGCGACCGCGACGCATTGACCGGACTGCTCAATCGCAAGTCATTGGACGATACGTTCTACAGCGCCGTGCTGGAAGAAATGAGTCACGGACTCGAAAGTGAGACCAATACGCTGCAGGCCGATGTGCTGCCGGTATCCGAGCGTCGCCATCGGGTTCCGCCAAATTACTGGTTGGGGACCGTGAGCGTGGATCACTTTGGCGCCATTAACGACAGGAGTGGTCACCTGATTGCTGAAGAGGTGTTGCTGCTGGTGGCACGCATCATGAACAACACCTTTCGTACCTATGACCGCATTTACCGGCTGGGGGGTGAGCAGTTCGCCGTCCTGATGCACTGCCCCGAAGAGGCCTTGGTGTTGGCCGCTTTTGAGCGTTTTCGTGCAAACATGGAGAAGTTCAATTTTCCGCAGGTCGGACGTGTTACGGCCTGTGGTGGCTTTACACGCGTGACTGCGGACGACTCTCCGAGCACCACGCTCGAGCGGTCGGAGCGGGCGGTGGACTACGCCCAACGCAATGGACATAACCAGGTCTACAGCCATGATGATCTGGTCCGAAAAGGCTTTTTTGATGACGCCATCAAGGTAGGTGCTATCGATTTGTTCTGATCGATCAACGGCAATAAAAAAGGGGCCTGCTGGCCCCTTTTTTACGGACTGTCCCTGTGCAGGGAACGACTTGCTTAGGCCGCAGGCGGTTGCTCAAACGGCAGCGTCATGTTGCGAAGGTCACGCTTGGTTTCCACTAGGACCAATGGTCCTGCGTCAATGGATGCGGCAGCTGGTCGCTGGCGAGGCACATGGATGGGTTTCGACTCGGCGGCAATGGCTGCTTGAACAGCTGCCACTTTGTCCGAGTCTGAGTTGACCCATTGCAAACCAGAGCCTTGTGCCACATTCAGCAGTGCATCGGTTGGTAGTGCAAAGGTAGTGACCTTGGGCATGCGTGCGCCAGACGCTGCAGCGGCGGGCGCCACTGCTGATGGAGCCGCCGGAGTTGCAACGGGTGCCGCAACATCGGCCAGGCGGGGTGCTGTTGCCGGCACTGGAGCATCGACCGGCGCTGCTTCTCCAACGCCTGCTTGTGCGGCGACTGGCTGGGCAGGAATGCGCAGATCAGGGCGCTCGTCGCGCTCACTGCGGGGGCCGCGTTCACGGCCATAACGGTCGCGGTTGCGCTTCTCGCGGGGTTCGCCGTTCTCGTTGCGTGCCGCGCCAGAGCTGTTGTCATCCATGGACGCTGGCTGGTCTACTGGTGCCTGACCGGCTGTGTTGTCGCCGTCCGCAAAGCCCAGCTGGGACTGGCGTCCTTCACTACTTGCACTGCGCGCTTCACCGTCCGGACGGGGGCCACGGCCGCTGCGGCCACCGCGTCCACTGCGGCCTTCGCGCGGCTCGCGCGGTTCACGGGTTGAGCCTTCATTGTTGCGGTTGTCGGTGCTGGCGTCGGTTGTTGCTGGAGTGCCTTCTGCACGGCCCTCTGCACGCGGCTCGCCGCGTTCACCGCCTTCGCTGCGCTCGCCACCCCGGCCAGAGCGGTTACCGCGCTCAGGGCGTGGGCCTCTGTCAGGTCGTTGCTCCTGTCGGGTCGACTCCTGTGTACCGGCGTTGGCGCCTTGCAGGTTGGCATCAGCGAGCATGGGTTTGCCTTCTGCATCGAAGCGTTCGCGTTGCGCGCCAGTCTGGCGGTCTGCGCCGCCGCCGCCGCCGCTGCGTCCACCGCGCCCACCACGACCACGGCCTTCGCCACGGCCTTCGCCGCGTGGACCGCGGCCATCACCACGACCTTCGCCTGGCTTGGCACCGGTGCGGCTTCCATCGCGGC
Organism: Burkholderiales bacterium; assembly: GCA_947508055.1. Classification (GTDB taxonomy): domain Bacteria; phylum Pseudomonadota; class Gammaproteobacteria; order Burkholderiales; family Burkholderiaceae_C; genus Allorhodoferax. The sequence continues at coordinate 6,515 of CANNRR010000053.1, read as the reverse complement.
TGCGGCCATCACGACCTTCTGGTGACTTGGGAGCCGCAGCGGGCTGCACGGGCTTGGTCGGTGCGGGGCCTTCGCCACCAAACAGGCCCTTGATCCAGCCAAAGAAGCCCTTTTCTGCCGGTATGGGTGGTTTGGCATGGGTCACTGGTGCACCACGGTGGGGCGCTGGATGTTCCACGGTCGTTTGTGCAGGGGCCACGGGCCGAGGTGCGGCCTGGGGTGCCGGTGCATCCGGCAGCACGCCCTTGATGATGGGCGTCTGCTTGTTGGTGGGTTCTTGCGAACGGCGGGTTACGCCGGTCGGGTCTTCAATTTCGTCCGCCATTTTGTAGCTGGCTTCGATGTTGTCCAGGCGTGGGTCGTCGTGCTTCAGGCGCTCCAGACGGTAGTTGGGTGTCTCCAGCGTCTTGTTGGGCACCAGCAGAACATTGATGCGCTGCTTGAGTTCGATCTTGGCGATCTCGGAGCGCTTTTCGTTCAGCAGGAACGAAGCCACATCGACGGGCACCTGGCACAGAACAGAGGCTGTGCTGTCCTTGAGCGACTCTTCCTGAATGATGCGCAGGATTTGCAAAGCGCTGGATTCCGTATCGCGAATGTGGCCGGAGCCGCCGCAACGCGGGCAGGGAATGGAGGCGCCTTCTGACAACGCAGGCCGCAGCCGTTGGCGGCTCATTTCCATCAGGCCGAACTTGCTGATGGTGCCGAACTGCACACGGGCGCGGTCCTGGCGCAGGGCGTCGCGCAGGCGGTTTTCCACTTCGCGGCGGTTGCGGGACTCTTCCATGTCGATAAAGTCGATCACGATCAGGCCACCCAAGTCGCGCAAGCGCATCTGGCGCGCCACTTCGTCGGCGGCTTCCAGGTTGGTGCGGGTAGCGGTCTCTTCGATGTCGCCGCCCTTGATGGCGCGGGCCGAGTTCACGTCGACCGAAACCAGCGCTTCGGTGTGGTCGATCACGATGGCGCCGCCAGAGGGCAGTTGCACGGTGCGGGCATAAGCCGACTCGATCTGGTGTTCGATCTGGAAGCGGCTGAACAGCGGCGCGTCATCACGGTAACGCTTCACACGGGCAGCGTGCTCGGGCATGACGTGGGCCATGAATTGCTGGGCCTGCTCGTACACGTCGTCGGTGTCGATCAGGATGTCGCCGATGTCGTGGTTGAAGTAGTCACGGATGGCGCGAATCACCAGACTGGATTCCTGGTAAATCAGGTAGGCACCCTTGCCGCCCTTGGCCGCGCCGTCGATTGCCGTCCAGAGCTTGAGCAGGTAGTTCAGGTCCCACTGCAGTTCAGGTGCACTGCGGCCAATGCCGGCGGTGCGGGCAATGATGGACATGCCGTTGGGGTATTCCAACTGGTCCAGAGCCTCTTTGAGCTCGGCCCGGTCTTCGCCCTCAATGCGCCGGCTGACGCCGCCGCCGCGGGGGTTGTTGGGCATCAGAACGACGTAGCGACCAGCCAGGGACACAAAGGTCGTCAGGGCTGCACCCTTGTTGCCGCGCTCTTCTTTCTCGACCTGGACCAGCAGTTCCTGGCCTTCGCGTATGGCGTCCTGAATGCGGGCCTGACTGGCAGACACACCTTCCTTGAAATACATCCGGGAAATTTCCTTGAATGGCAGAAAGCCGTGGCGGTCTTCGCCGTAGTCGACAAAGCAGGCTTCCAGCGAAGGTTCGACGCGGGTGACGACGGCCTTGTAGATGTTGCCCTTGCGCTGCTCGCGCCCTTCAATTTCGATTTCGTAGTCGAGGAGTTTTTGTCCGTCGACAATGGCCAGGCGGCGTTCTTCAGCCTGCGTGGCGTTGATAAGCATCCGTTTCATGGAGTGCGTCCTTCATCAGTGTTACATGCCCTGTATGGGCAATTGATGCCTGAACTGACGAACCGAATGATGTGGAATTGCCGGAGAACTTCGACTCAAACGAGGTGTCGAAGCATAGGCGCGTGGATGGGAACGAGGGGATGCGTTTGCGAAACCGCTATCAATTGCATAGCTAGCTGCGCCCGTTTTACGGGGGCTAGAGGCTGATTCATGCCAAAAAACGGGGCGAATACGCTCCGTAGGCACAATTTAATCAGACACAAAAGCACAAACATCTCGTTTCATTCCGTTTACAGACGAAGGGTCTGCAAACTGTGGGTATTCCGTATCAGTATTTCGATTTGTCAGCTTGACCGTGTTATCTGCAGACCATCACAGGCATTTGGCGTGTGATTTATCGGCAGCTAAACCCGGCGGCATCGACCTTCCAGCGGGCCTGTGTATGGTGTGTGGACTAAACTCCAGACAAATCAACCACTTACAGCGCATCGCTAGTGAAACACATTATAGGGGGCAATCCAATCGCCCCATCGTCCGCAGTTCAGCCCCAGGTCAAATCGCTCAGCATCGACGCCGATGAGGCCGGGCAGCGGTTGGACAATTACCTGATGCGCCAGCTCAAGGGCGTGCCCAAGACGCATATTTACCGCATCATCCGAAGCGGCGAAGTACGTATTAACAAGGGACGTGCTTCGGCCGAGACGCGCCTGAACGACGGTGATGTGGTGCGTCTGCCTCCGGTGCGGGTGTCCGAGCGCGCCACCGAAAAGGCGCAGGTCATGGCGCAACTGGCAGCCAGTCAGGGCAGCAACCACGCACCGGCCCGTGATTTTGTAGTTCTGTTTGAGGACGACCTGTTGCTGGCGATCAACAAGCCGGCGGGCGTGGCCGTGCATGGCGGCTCTGGAGTCAGTTTCGGTGTCATCGAGCAGTTGCGCATGGCACGCCCGCAGGCCCAGTTTCTCGAACTGGTGCACCGCCTGGACCGGGAGACCAGTGGAATACTGCTGGTCGCCAAGAAGCGCAGTGCGCTCAAAAACCTGCAAGATCAGTTTCGCGAACGTGAAACCGGCAAAACCTACCTGGCCCTGGTGTCAGGTCAATGGCCGGCCAACAAGAAGGTTCTGGACAAACCCTTGCACAAGTACCTGTTACCCGATGGTGAGCGGCGCGTCAAGGTAGTCACCAAGGACGACCCGGATGGCATGCCGTCGCTGACATTGGTCAAAGTTCGCGCCCTGAGCCCAGTGGCGCCAGACGCGGGCGGCACCAAGCGCGCATTTTCGCTGCTCGAAGTCACCATCAAGACCGGTCGCACGCACCAGATTCGCGTGCACCTGGCCAGCGAGGGAATGCCCATCCTGGGTGACGACAAATATGGCGACTTTGAATACAACAAGATGCTTGCACGCACGACGCAGGGTGTCGCGCTCAAGCGCATGTTTTTGCATGCCTGGCGTTTCCAATGTCGCCATCCGGCCACGGGTGCAGCACTAATCTTGCAGGCAGACCTGCCCGATGAACTTGCGCAGTTTGCAGCCCAGGTGCTACCCCAGTCCGTTTGACTTTTCACATCTGACTTTACACACCATGCCATCTTCCAAGTCACCGACACCATCCCGACAATTTGACATGATTGCCTTCGACTGGGATGGCACCCTGTTTGACTCCACCGCCATCATTACCCGCTGTATTCAGTTGGCGGTGGTCGATGTGGGCGGGCGTTTGCCCAGCGAAAAGGATGCAGCCTATGTGATTGGACTTGGGCTGATGCAGGCGCTGGCCCATGCCGCGCCCGATGTGGCAGTCGAGAAATATCCCGAGCTGGGTGCGCGCTACAAGCACCACTATCTGGCTCGTCAACATGACATCAGCCTGTTCGACGGCGTGTTGCCGATGCTGGCGGCCCTTAGAACGCGCAACCATGTGCTGACCGTGGCCACGGGTAAGAGTCGGCGGGGGCTTAATGACGCCTTGCAGAAGTCTGAACTGCAGGGCCTGTTTGATGGCTCCCGTACGGCGGATGAAACCGCTGATAAGCCTCACCCCTTGATGTTGCAAGAACTGATGCAGGAGTTTGGCGTGGCGAGCGACCGCGTGCTGATGGTGGGTGACACCACGCACGATTTGCAAATGGCGTTGAATGCGGGATGCCCCAGCGTGGGTGTGAGCTACGGTGCGCACGAGCCAGATGCGTTTACGCAGCTGAACCCGCGCTTCGTCGCGCACTCGGTGGCAGACCTACATGCCTGGTTTTTGATCCATGCCTGATCGGCTGGCGGAGCGCACCGTGACCGGTATCGAGCGCGTCTTGCCGTTGTGCAACTCCATGGATCTGGTGGATGGCGGCGAAGCCGTACCCTTTGATGTGACGTATTGCGGCCGCGCGGCCCGTGGCTTTGCGATTCGCTTTGAGGGGCAGGCCTATGCCTACCTCAACCAGTGCGCCCATGTGCCGATGGAAATGGATTACCAGCCCAACCGGTTTTTTGACAGCTCCGGCCAGTGGCTGATGTGCGCCACTCATGGCGCTATCTACCGACCCCAGACGGGCGAGTGCCGTGGTGGCCCCTGTCGCGGTGGTTTGATAAAGATTGCCCTGACCGAACAGAATGGCGTCGTGCACTGGCATACTGCGTCCAACTTGCAACCTATTGAGTTCTGATATGACCGACCCCCAGATCCCCGGCAACCAAGGTATGGAGTCAAATTCGCCTCCAACCCCCGCAGAATCTGCGCATGGCGCTATTAATAACGAAGCGAATAAGGCCGCAGGCGGAGCACTGGGTGCACCAGGATGGGAGCGAACCACGCTGGAAACGCTGGCCATGGCAGTCATTACCGAGCAGCGTCAGGCGCGTCGCTGGCGCAATGGCATCCGGCTCGGTTGGCTGGTATTTCTTGTCGGGTTGGTGTGGTTTGGCATGGACCGTGGCGGGGCCACCGCCGATACATCGACACCGCACACGGCGCTGGTCAAGATTCAGGGCGAGATTGCATCCGGGGCCGAGGCCAGTGCCGAACTCATCGTGTCGGCCATGCGCGGCGCCTTTGAAGACAAGGGCGCGCAGGCCGTTGTGTTGCTGATCAATTCACCGGGCGGTAGCCCCGTGCAGGCGGGCATCATCAACGATGAAATCCACCGCCTCAAGGCGCTGCACAACAAGCCGGTGTACGCTGTGGTGGAAGAAACCTGCGCGTCTGCGGCCTACTACATTGCCGCAGGTGCCGACAAGATTTTTGTCGACAAGGCCAGTGTCGTGGGCAGCATCGGTGTATTGATGGACGGTTTTGGTTTTACCGGTTTGATGGACAAGCTGGGGGTGGAGCGACGCCTCATGACGGCGGGTGAAAACAAGGGTTTTATGGACCCGTTCAGCCCCCAGACCGACAAGCAGCGCGTGTTCGCGCAAGCCATGCTGGACCAGATTCACCAGCAGTTCATCGGTGTGGTGAAGGCCGGACGCGGCAACCGTCTAAAAGAGACGCCTGAGACTTTTAGCGGCCTGTTCTGGACCGGCCAACAGGCTATTGACATGGGCCTGGCCGATCAGTTGGGCAACCTCGACTTTGTGGCGCGTGAAATCGTGAAGGCCGAAGACCTGATCGACTACACCCGCAAGGACAACGTGGCCGAGCGTCTGGTCAAACGATTCGGAGCATCCATCGGCGAGGGCGGTGTGCGGGCTTTGCGGGCATTGCCCGCGTTCCGCTAAAACCAGGTGGAGGCTGGGAGTCTGGGCGGCAGGGCGTTCTGCGCAGGTAAAAGGAGGAGGCCGCAGGCCGGGGGACACGGAGCAGAATGCTCTGACGCCCAGACGCTAGCGGCCTATCGCAAAGACCGTGGGCTGGTTGTTTTCCAGAGTCCACGACTTGTTTTTCCAGTGTTTCACGACATCGCTGCGGCAACTGGCCTGAGCCAACGTCAAGCCACTGGCGGTGGCCAGGCGGGTGTTGTGTTGCAGGGTTTGCAATAGCGCCTGCAACAGGGCGGTATTGCGGTAGGGCGTTTCGATAAATAGCTGGGTTTGCCCGGTTTTCAAGGCCAGTGATTCCAACTCGCGAATGCGTTGAGTCCGCTCCGTCGGAGTGCTGGGCACGTAACCCACAAAGGCGAAGTTTTGTCCATTGAGGCCACTCGCTGCCATGGCCAACAGTAGCGATACCGGACCGACCAGCGGGACCACGCGCATACCCAGATCATGTGCGGCACGCACGACGGATGAGCCTGGATCCGCAATCGCGGGCATGCCGGCCTCACTGATCAGGCCCATATCGCACCCCTGCAAGGCGGGTTGCAACAAGGGTCGCGCATCAAAATGCCCCAGATGGTCGCCTTTTTTGTGGACCTCGTGGGGCAACTCCTGCAAGTTCATTGCTTGCAAGGGCACGCACAGTGGGTGCGTTGCGTGGATGCGCTTGAGGTAGGCGCGGGTGGACTTGGCGTTCTCGCAGACCCAGTGCTGCAGTGTTGCGGCCACTTGCAGCGTACCCTCTGGCATAACCTGGTTCAGGGGCGATTGGGTGTCGCAACCAAAATCCAGGGGTGCAGGTACTAAGTACAGGGTGCCAGGCAAAGGCGTCGATGCGGGGGTAGCCGGATTTTGCATGTTCATAGGGCAGCACGCTGTGGGGACAACAGGCAGATGCCGGCAGCGCGCAGCATGCGGCTGGTGCGAATCAGCGG
>CANNRR010000052.1 GCA_947508055.1 Burkholderiales bacterium | reverse complement strand
ACCGCGGCGCTAGCGCAAGCGCTTCAGCAGAAACCTGATCTGGTTTTGCTTGACCTGCTGATGCCGGATATGGACGGCTTCGAGGTTACGCAGAAGCTGCGCACCCTGGTCACGGACCGATGGCTTCCTGTGATCGTGACCTCGTCACTGGAAGGTGAGGAGCACTTTATTCACGCCCTGCAGAGCGGCGCTGATGACTATTTGGTGCGGCCCATCAATCCCGTTCTGCTGGATGCCAAGTTGCGCCACTACGCCAGGGTCTTGGGTCTGCAGTCGCGCCTGGCGGTGCTGGCGCAGCGACAACGCGACATTCACGACAACATCCTGGATGCCGTCATCACCATGGATGGCATCGGGACTATTGAGGAAAGCAACCTTGCTGCCATGCGGATTTTTGGCAACGGGAGTGACCGACTCGACGGGCAGCACTGTGAGACGGTCCTGAAGACCCCTTTGTCTGATTTGCTGGGGCTGCGCGAGATTTCGATTACCCGATCGGATGGAACAAGATTTCCGGCCGAACTGGCGCTGAGCCAGTGGACCGAGGCACAGCGGGTTCGCTACACGATGGTCATTCGCGACCTTACCGAACAGCGCCACATTGACCGCATGAAGGACGAGTTTTTGGCCACCGTCAGCCATGAGTTGCGCACACCACTAACCTCGGTACTGGGCGCACTTGGCCTGCTGGCTTCTGGTGCCGCAGGTGCGTTGCCCAAAGCAGCTGTCCCCTTGACCGAGGTAGCCAAGCGCAATGGTGAACGATTGAGCCGTCTGATTGACGACATTCTGGATATCACCAAGCTCGAGGGTAACCAGATGGTGCTCCAACTTCGCCTGACCTGCCTTGATAGCTTATTGCAGGAGGCCATGACCGCCAACATGGGTTATGCACAGCGCTCAGGCGTCAAGCTGGGCATCGAACTCAAACCGGGCAGCCCCCAGGTGCGCGTCGATGCCGACCGGTTCTTGCAAGTCATGGCCAACTTGTTGTCCAACGCCATCAAGCATTCAACTGCCGGGGACACGGCAAGCGTAAGCGTGGAATGGACGCCGACCCAGGTTCGAGTCAAGGTACGCGACCACGGGCCTGGCATTGATCCGCAGTTCCGTTCACGTATGTTTGAGAAATTTTCTCAGGCCGACACCTCGGATCGACGCGCCCAGGGTGGTACCGGTTTGGGCCTTTACATCACACGCATGCTGGTAGAGCGCATGGGGGGACGAATCGATGTCGATTCGGTGCCCGATCAGGGTGCAACTTTTTTTGTGGAATTTCCTGTGGCTGATTCCTCTTTGCAGATACCTGCACCCTGGATGCTACATATTGACAATGATCTGGATGCGCGGCGCCGCGTGGCCGAGTGGGTGTCATCCCTGTGTCGGGTGGAAGGCGCTGCCAACCTCGAACAAGCGCAAGCCCTCCTGCTTGGTGCGGCGCCCCCTGTCATCATCGCTGACCCTCAGGCGCAGGGCTCTGCCGAGGAATTTTGTGCTTCTCTGCGAAAGATGACACAAGGGCGCTCGGTGGTTCTTTTTACCGACGCAGTCGATGCCACTTTTGTGCGCCGCATGGGAGTAGCGTGGTTGCAAAAGGCCCATTGCGGGCGCGAAGAACTGCTGGCTGCCTTGCGGCCAGCCATAGCCAATGCAGGCAAGGAGCTACAGCCATGAATGAACTGCGCCGGGTGATGTGCGTGGAAGATGACCCCGACATCCGGATGATCATCGAATTCAGCCTCGCCACGCTGGGGGGCTACCAGGTCTGTTTGTGCGCCGACGGTCGATCCGCATTGGCGCAGGCGCCCAACTTCAAACCCGACCTGGTCCTGCTCGATGTGATGATGCCCGGTCTGAGTGGCCCCGAGACACTTGCTGCACTACGCGGTCAGGTCGAAATGGCGGGTGTGCCAGTGGTTTTTATGACGGCCAAAGCCATGCCAAACGAAGTCGAGGAGTTGTTGCAATACGGCGCCACCGGCGTCATCGTCAAGCCGTTTGATCCGGTCACTTTGCCACAGGACATACGCATTTACTGGGAGCACGGGCGTGGCATCAGACTTAACTGAGGGCCTGTGCGCGGCATCTCTGGTGAAATTCAAGGTCTTGCAACACCATTTTGTGGTCGGCCTTGCAGAGCGCTGGCGCGCCGTAGCCGATGCAGCGACAGCGACAGAGCTTCAGGCGGAACTGCACCGGCTCTCCGGTGCCGCGGGCAGCTATGGTTTTGAGCGCCTGAGCCAGTGCGCCAGGGCGGCGGAGTTGTCATCGACGGGCGCTGCAAAACCGGCATTGGCACAGGCGCTTGCTTTGGTAGAGGCGGAAATCAACCTGGCGCAGACGCTGGCTCAAGAAGATTGCTCTGCCAGACGAGGATGACGAAGTCACATTCTGGTGACACTTTATTGAAACCCCAGCTGTTTAATCCAGCCATGCCAAACCTAAACCGAGTACTACGAATGGAGAAACAATGATGGAACTCAAAGGAATTATCGAAGGCGACGACGTTTTGGTCATCGAATTTCGCGAGGACAACCTGGACGCCAGCAACGTGCGCGAGTTCAAGGATGCTGTGCAATCCGTTATTCACGACCGAAAGCAAGTCGTGCTGGACATGTCAGGGGTCAAATTTGTTGATAGTTCGGGGCTAGGCGCCCTGATTTCATGCCTGCGCCTGCTCAACAGCCGACGCGGCGATTTCAAACTGTGTGCTATGTCCAAAACAGTTCGGGCATTGTTTGAGTTGATGCGCATGCACCGGGTGTTCAATATTCACGACTCAAGGCAAGAGGCGGTCAGGGCCTTTGCCTGACCTTGCCTTTGCCCATGACCACACAATGACCGGCGCAGCACTCAGAAGACCTCCCGAAGTATGGCTGCGAAGCGGTCATTTGTTTGCGGCTGGCCTATTTGTGGCAATAGTTGCCCTGTTACTTGCTCTGCTATTTATTCAGTTCGAGAGGCGTGAGGGACGTTCGAGTACCAAGGCTGAGTTGCAACAGGTGACAAAGTCAATGGAAAGGCATACGGATGCCAGCCTTGATGCCGTCCAGGGCCTTTTGCTGGTACTGGCCAATTCGGAGCGCAGCCCGATTGACTCCAATGCGCCCGGTCGTATTGACCTGACCCTTGCGCGTGTCATTCGTGGATTTCCTCAGCTAAGGAGCGTCTCTATACTCGACACTCAGGGTCAGGTGCTGGCAAGTACCACAACAGGCGATGTCGGCCATGCCGTTGATATCGGCTCGTTGGGGGCCATAGCAAATGACAAGTCGAAGGTCCTCCTGGGCCCCGCACTCAACGGGCGTGATCTGATCGACCTCAACCCCACAGGCGTCGACGCATCCAAGTTAAATGTCTTCCCCATGGTTGTGCATCTCAACGATCAGAGCGGTCATGGACTGCTGCTGCTGGCACTGATCAATGCTGACTACTTCACCGCTCAATACGAGTCGATCGTCATAGATAAGCGGATCCGCATTGCCCTAGCCAATCTTGATGGCAGGTTGATGGCATCAACCGGCAACATAGATCGCACTTCTGTGCGCTCTCTCGTCCATCTACCCGCATTTTCAGAGCACCTGCCACAGCAGGAGTCGGGCAGCTATCTGGGAGCCGGCATGGATAGTCCGTACGCCTTTGTTGCCTTTTCCACATTGCGCCATTGGCCAGTCGTTGTTCTGGTCGAGCATTCGTACCTGGATGCCATGGAGGATGTGACTTTCCTTGAAAAATGGGTGTCGATAGTGGTGGCATTGGTCTGGCTGACAATCGCGGCCCTGACCTACACTACGATCCGGAATATCGGACGCTCTGTCGCCATCAACACAAAGCTTAGTCAGGATGTGTTCGCAAGCGAAGCCCGCAGCAGTGCTGTGCTTGAGTCGTCGATTGACGGCGTGATTACCATCGAGTCGGCAGGGCAAATTGTTGCGTTCAATCCGGCGGCGGAACGGATGTTCGGTCGCACCAGGCTCGAATGCATCGGTCAGCGAATGGACGAATTATTGGTGCCAGAAGGCTTACGCCAAGCGCATCACGAAGGGATAGAGCGGTTCCGTACAAGCCATGATGGGCCCGCCCTCAATCGCCTGAACCGTCGGATTGAAACCATTGCCCTGCACAGCGACGGCAGTCTTTTTCCTATCGAACTGTCGATTGTGTCGGTCGATATCAATGGGCAACTGTTCTTTACAGCCAATGTGCGAGACATCAGTGCGCAGAGAGCCTCCGCCCAGCAAGTGATCGATTTATTGACCCAATACCGTGCAGTGGCCTCCGATCTCGAACAACAAAAATTGGCACTCGATCACCACGCCATCGTCAGCATCGTTGATGTAGATGACGTCATCACCTACGCCAACGACAAGTTACTTCAAATTTCTGGCTACGCCCGGGATGAGTTGCTGGGTAAAAAACTCCACGGGTTTCGCAATCCGCTTGAGCCTGCGACCTACGCGCAAATGCGTGAGCACCTGGCTAAGGGGAAAATCTGGAACGGTGAATTGCATATGCGCCACCGTGATGGCAGTTCCTACTGGGTCGCCAACACCTCGGTTCCGGTATACGCAAACGACGGCGCAATTCGTCAATACATCACCATCCAGACGGACGTTACCGATTTCAGAAAAGCTGAAATTGCGCTCAGAGAAGCGCGCGCCTCTGAACTTACCGTTGGCAGTCGCATTCAGCAGAGCTTGCTTGCAGCGTCTGTGCAAAATCATTTGCCCGGCCTCTGGTTGAGTCATTTCAACCAGGCATCCAAAGGCGTTGACGGTGATTTTATTGACATCATCACGCTAGGCGAACACTGTGTCGACGTTGTTGTTGGTGACGTTATGGGTAAAGGCGTTCCGGCGGCCCTGTTGGGGGCAGCCACCAAACTGCAATTCAGCCGTTCACTGGCCGAGCTTCTTGCCCATTCTGGTCGTGACGGCTTATTGCCCGAGCCAAGTGCGATCGTGGCATCGGTTCATCAAGCAATGACGCCACACCTGCAGGCCCTGGATTCGTTCGTCACACTGGCCTACATCCGCGTCGACCTTGAACGCAATCTCATCACCTGGGTCGGCTGCGGGCATGAGGAATCCCTGTTGATTCGCGGCAACGGCGAGTCCGTCTTGCTGCCCAACCAACAGCCGCCCCTGGGTGTCCTTGGTAGCAGCGAATACCTGCAGGATCAAGTCCAATTGGGCAGTGATGACGTTGTGTTCCTGTGTTCAGATGGCTTGCCAGATGCCATCGATTCCAGTGGCGAACGCCTTGGACGCGACCGGGTCAACGCAACGCTGCGCCGCTTGGTGCGCAAACACCCCACGCCAGCTGCTGCGTTGCATGCATTGCGCAAGGAACTGCTTCCATCGACAGTGCAAATCAATGACGATGTGAGCCTTGCGCTGATCATGCGGCCAATCGAAACTGCCGCCGACACCCGTTGTGAACTGCCAATCAACCTTCAGTCCATAAGCACCCTGCGGCAGTTTGTCCTTGACCAGATGCAGCATGCAGGCTTGCCGGAGGCAGAGTCAGCCATGTTCGAGTTGGCCTGCGTTGAGGTGTTTACCAATATCGTGCGCCATGCCAAGGGTTTGCTAACAGGTGCCCCGGTGGAAATCATTGCACATTACACGGGGCAAGAACTGACGCTCGATATCATCCACCTGGGGGACGCGTTCACACCCCCTGCCGAGGCAGTGGAGCCTGATCTGTCGACCTTTCCAGAAGGCGGCTTTGGTATGACCATCATTCGCAGTGCCTGCAGCCGGGTTGAATTTTTGCACCACGAAGGTGTGAACACCGTTCGTATGACGCGCACTGTTGCCCCTTGATCTGCTTGTTGCGCCGCTGGGTATGCGGTGTTTGCAAAGTCGACACAACTTGGCGCACCAGATCGGTTGCAATACAGGCATCGGGTGCCCGCCACCCCCGACCTTGAACCTGGATTGCCCGCCCCATGAAGATACGGATTGACACTTTGCGTGGTTTTGCCTGCCTGTTGTTGGTCGGCTATCACGTCGTGGGTGCTGACCCTGACCATGGTTTGCGGGTGGCAGACGGCGCCCTTCGGTGGATCAATGATGCGCTGGCTTACCTGCGCATGCCTTTGTTCACATTTCTATCAGGCCTGGTGTACGGTTTGCGCCCATTCAGTGGCGATAGCCAAGCATTTTTACTTGGCAAGGTGCGCCGACTGCTGGTCCCCATGCTCTTTGTGGGCACGCTTTTTGCAGTACTACAGGCCGTCGCGCCCGGATCCAATTCGTCAGTGGGTGCATGGTATTTGCTGCACATCCAGCCCGTTGCACACTTTTGGTTTGTTGAGTCCTTGTTCTGGGTCTTCCTGGTGATCTGGGCACTGGAGCGCTGGAACCTGATTGGAAGCAGCAAGGGCTTTGCCCTGACTCTGGTGTTGTTTTGCACCCTTTATCTCAATGTTCGTGGCTGGACCTGGTTAGGCATAGAGGGCGCGATTTACCTGATGCCCTATTTCCTGGTGGGTTTGGCCTTTTCCCGCTTTTCACTTATGCCGCATCTTTCAAGCGTCTGGTTCAAGTTGGGCTTGACTGCTATCGCAATAAGTTCCGCAGTATCAATGGGAATTCCTGTCCCGAACCCGGACCGGCGCACTGTCGCGATGCTTCTGGTGGGCGTGGCTTTGTGCTTGCTGTCCCTAGGCTCAAAAATGGCAGTTCCTTGGCTTGCCAGGATCGGACACCATTCCTACGCGATCTATCTGTGGCACGTTTTCTTTACGGCTCCAATCCGGATGGTACTTGATCTGTTCCAGGTTGATTACCTCGTTCTTGACCTTGTGCTCGGTGTCACAATGGGATTGGCCGGTCCAATGTTGATGGAGCGCAGTTTTTCGGGATTCAGATGGCCGGCGCTGTTGTTACTAGGTAAATCCGTCAAGAGGAAGGTAAGGTTTAAACCGAATTCCGAGGTTTTGGCATTGGCGCGCTGACTGGCCAGACCACCCATGGATACTCTCTATCAAGCCACCATCATCGCCACCGAAGTCTGGCAATCCGCCATAGATCAGGTCAGTTGGAACCACGGTTTAATTGCCACGGCTTATCTTGGTGCGGCCTGGCTTTGCTTGTTGAACGGTCACATATCTCAAGTGGCACGCCAACCGCATGCCGCTTGGTACTTTGCGGGTATCGTGCTGTGCTTGCTGAGTGCCAATACGGTGCTCCATGCAGACCTGTTTGTGACCCACTTCATTCGTGCCTCAGCCAAACTACAGGGTTGGTACGGCGCACGCAGAACGCTGCAATACGCGGCTGTGATTGTGCTTGCGCTAGTCGTTATGCTGTCCGCCAGCTGGCTACGCCGAGTGTTTGCTGCCAGCGATGTGTCGTCTGAGACCGTCACATTTGGCTTGGCCGCGCTGTTGTTGCTTTTTGCCTTACGTGTGGTGTCAGCACATGGCACCGACGCGCTTCTGAACTGGCGCCTGATTGGATTATCGGTCGGACGCCTGCTGGAGTTGGCCGGTATCGGCTTGGTAGTTCATGGCGCGAGGCGAAGTTTGCGCTTTCATTAAACTGGCCGCAGTACGCAGACGCTATTGGCGAGGCTGGCCGGTCAGTAGACCCGAAAATTCGACAGGATGAAGCCCTGATTCTCGGCCTTGGTGGTCAAGCGCAGCGTATTGAACCCTTTTTCCAACTTCAGTGTCACGGGCAGATTGTCGGCAGGAGTACCCCAACCGGTCTTGGCCAGTTCGAAGGCCGGCGCCACCACCACTGAATTGACAGCCAATTCGATCGAATTCCCATCCTGAGCCGCTTCTGAACGAATGACCAGAGAGTAAGTGCCCCTGGCTGGCGCTTGCACCACATATTCCAGCATTGCACCCGGATGCAGATAGCGTAGACGCAAGGCTGAGTCTGCCGAATAGGGCGCTTGGTTGCCAACAAAGGCCAAAGCATCGAAGGAACCCGGCACCTTGTTACGCCCGCTGGGTGGGGTCGGTGGTGACCCAAGCACGGTGTCCATACACTTGATTTTTGGCGCATCGGTCAGCGTCAGGTCCGTGGTCAGTTCCCACGCTCCATACTGCGTGTCCCAGTTGCCGGCACCGGCCATAAACCACATCAGCATGTCACCACCCTGGAAGTACCAGCGCGACAGGTACTCGACACACAGGTCGTGCATGCGTGGATCCAGGTTGGCGGCTTTTTTTGCGGCAAGGCTACCCGCTCCAAACGTAGCGGGACCGCCCTCGTAGGCGACAAGCTTCAGTCCGTACCAGGTCGCCAAAGCCAAATCAGCTTCCAAAAGGCCGACGATGGAGGTGCGCTGAACCGAGTCGCGCATGGCCTGGAGCACCTGATCGGTTGTCAACCCGTCGACCGTCTGCTGATCTCCCAGGTCAAAGTAGGGTGCACCTGCAATGGCATAGAAGTAGCGCGCGGGTGGACCGTACACGGCGGCAATAAAGTCCAGACCCAGCTTCGCCGTCATGGCTTGCACGACTTGAAAACCAAGCACCGGACGGATCGTGTTCATCATTGCAGCGTCGCCATAAATGCCTCTGAAAATGTCGCTGAACTCTTTGAGCCGTTTGGCAACGTGGCGAAAGGCAAGCACCGCCGGCGTGCTTTGTCCGTCATAGGCGAGCGTTGATGCCGGGTTGGCCTGCACCTGCGCCACCGCCAATGCCCGGTTGGTGTTGTATTGCCCAAAGCCACCGTTCCAGATTTCGTTGCTGTATTCGATATAGATCTTCGACTCGGCATTGAGCAAACCCTTGAGCAGCTGGGCCAGTTGCCGGACATAGTCGTCATCCGCAGCAACCGGAATATTGATCCAGATGTCCTGTCCGGTCTGGTTCGCCAAGGCAATGATGTGCTCCCAGGGAACCCCTGCATTGGAGGCGTAGTGGGTTTTTTCGGGCGAAGCACGGGTGTCCCACGACGTTACCGGGTTGTTGTTGGTTCTGAGCCAGTCCATGAAGCGCAAGGTCTTGAACCGGGCGATATGGTTCAAAAATGCAGTGGTGAACAGAGGCGCATTAAGAGCGTCGTAGCCTGGACGAATCACCTGCACATTCTTGATGCCAGGCCCGGTCTCGGTGAAGGCCAGCATCAATTGGTCTTCGCTGGCTGCCAACACCACATCTGCACTGCTGCGATTTGCGTTTGCGTCGTACGCCAAGTTGATCACCTTGGCACTGGATGCCACGCCGGCAACCCTGGCTTTGCCGGTAAAGGATAACTTGTAGATGCCATCGTTGCCAGCGTACTTGGTCGCGCCGATCAACAGCAAGGCGCCAAAATCGCCTGTCGGCCAGCCATCGCTACCGAGCTTGGCGGCTTCATCCCAGGGCGTTTGGGGCGATCCGAACTTGCGCGCCTGGTGCATCAGGTCGGCATAAACCGGGGTAAACGACCAGTCCTGAATCACTTGCAGATTGGCACCCAGATGGGTGGCTACTGGCAGAACCGGGAGGGTCGACGAAGGGCTCACCCGTGTGGAAGAACCTCCACAAGACATTAGCAACAACAGTCCAATGGGTGCCAACAATCGAATCAGATGTCGTGACATGGTGTATTCATTGGGCCATCGAAGGTAGGTCGGTGCAACGCTCGGTTCCAATTTTACGCAGCAGTCCTGCGCGGGCAGCCGCTCGGCCCGTGCGCATGGCACCGAGTTCACACTTTTGCGATGATTTTTCTGCCACCGACCCCTAGCATCCTCACCCATGAATCCAATTAGACCGAAACTGCTCTGGGAGTTGCAACCATGATCGTCATCAGCGCCACTTTTGTCGCCGAGCCATTGGCAAGCCCGCTGGCGTTCATGCTGGCCGAGCTTGGCATGCAGCAAGACATCCAGTTTGCGCCGTACCACCAGGTGTTCCAGGAACTTCTCACTCCAAACAGCGATTTCGGGCGGAACTGCAATGGCACCAACATTGCGCTGATCCGCTTGGAAGACTTCGTGCGGGAGGCGCCCTCTCCCGATGGCGCTTGCCAAGCGGTGAACCGGGTTGCAGACGAACTCGGCTCGGCGCTGGAGCGCTTTGCCGCAGGCTCGAAGGGCAGACTTCTGCTGGTCGTGCTGCCGCCGTCCCCCGCCGTGCCAACCGAGGTGGCGACTGCCATTGAGACCGTCAATGCACGGTTGCTGTCGCGCATTGCCTTGCACGACAACATTCAGTCGATCACGCAGACCGAAATTGAGAACGTAGCTGGCGCTCAAAGGTACGACGCCCGTCGCGATAAGTTGGCGCACATTCCGTTTTCAGACGCCTATTTTGCGTCCCTCG
Source organism: Burkholderiales bacterium (assembly GCA_947508055.1). GTDB lineage: Bacteria > Pseudomonadota > Gammaproteobacteria > Burkholderiales > Burkholderiaceae_C > Allorhodoferax. Next base: position 12,345 of record CANNRR010000052.1, on the reverse strand, counting down.
CGCTTGCGCTGTCGCGTCGCATACACGCCTTGCAGGCGCCTGCCGCCAAGGTGCTGGTTCTGGACTGCGACAACACCCTGTGGCGCGGCGTAGTCGGCGAAGATGGTGTTGAGGGCATTGCGCTCACTCCGGCGTATCTGGCGCTGCAGGAATTTGCCGTGGCACAACAGCGCAAGGGCGTCCTGCTCTGCCTTGCCAGCAAAAACTCTCAGGCCGACGTACTTGACGTTTTCGCCAGTCGCAGCGATATGCATTTGCAGATGACTGACGTGGTGGCGCACCGCATCAACTGGCTGCCCAAGAGCGCCAACCTGCGGGCACTGGCCCAGGAACTGAACCTGGGTCTTGATGCCTTTGTGTTCATGGACGACAACCCGCTGGAATGCGCTCAGATGCGTGCCGAGCTGCCACAGGTGGTCACGCTGCAAGTCCCGCCTGAGGCAGAAATAGCCGACTGGCTAGATCGCGTCTGGGTCTTTGACAAACACGCCACGACGGAGGAGGACGCCCGGCGCACCCAGATGTACCGCGAAAACGCCGCGCGCCGTGCGCTCGAGTCCAGCGCGGGGGACATCGGCGATTTCCTTGCCGCGCTTGATCTGCAGGTTGATATTCAGACCCCTCAGGAAGACGAGTGGCAGCGCATTGAGCAACTGACGCAGCGCACCAACCAGTTCAACTTCACCACCCGCAGACGCTCGGTTCTGGAACTCAAAGCTCTGCTTGCGCAAGGCGCCCAGGTGTTGCGGGTGCGGGTGAGTGACCGGTTTGGCGACTACGGCCTGGTCGGGGTGCTGATCGCACAACCGCATGGCGAGACATTGCTGGTGGACACCTTCTTGCTGAGCTGCCGCGTTTTGGGTCGAGGTGTCGAGCACGCCATGCTGCGCGGCCTGGGCGAGCGTGCTCGCGGGCTTGGTCTGTCCATCGTCGATCTGGAATTGCTTAGCAGCACGCGCAATGAACCGGCACGCGCCTTTGTGGATAGCGTTGCATACGCATACCGCGAATCCAACGACGATCGCTTCCACTACCGGGTGCCGGTGGCAGAAGTGGAAGAGATTCGGCATCGTCCTGGCCATGATCCCGATGCCGTGGTCCAAGCACGTTTGGCCGACGATCGCAAAGGGGTTGAAAACTCGATAACCCCCAATATGGGCGCATCGCGCTCGCAGCGCCATACGCGGCTGGCCTGTGTATTGGTCTCGGGTGAAGCACTGCTACAGGAACTCAGTATGCAGTGTCGACGCCCGCGTGCGCTGGGCGCGCCCGCCACGCCCGCAGCGTCATCCGTAGAAATTCGCTTGAGACAATTATGGGAAGAAATACTGTCAATCGACGGGCTCGGTGTCGAGGATGACTACTTTGCGCTGGGCGGCACATCGCTGCAGTCGGTCAAACTATTCAGCGAGATCGAGCGCCGGTTTGGCTTGCAACTCCGTCTGACCACGATACTGGTGGCACCCACGGTGCGCACACTGGCCTGCTTGCTTGAGCCCACCGCTGCCGCTACCCGCAGCGGTATCGTGCCACTGCGAACCGGGCGCAAGGAAAATCTTTTTTTGGTGCATGACGGTCTGGGCGAAACGCTCCTCTATCTCAACCTGGCCCAGCGCCTGCCAGGCCACCTGTCGGTGTTTGGCATCGAGCCGCGTAGCCTGCCTGGCATACCGCTGGCGCACACCAGCATGGACGACATGGCTGCGTACTATGTGCAGCAAATCCAGTCAATTCAGCCAAACGGACCCTACCGCCTGGGCGGCATGTGTGCCGGTGGCGTGATTGCATATGCAATGGCTGCACGCTTGCGCTCGCAGGGTGAACAGGTTGAAGTGGTCACCATTTTGGATGCTGCCACACCCCAGGCACCGCACAGGGCCGGCCGCGTTGCCGGGCGTCGCCTGTCACGCTTGCGCTCGCTGGTGCAAACCAACGAAGCGCAAGGAGCAGCATGGAGTTCGGCATTTTCGTTGGTAGGTGCGGTGTTGAAGAAGGCCTCCAATGCGCTGCGCTATGAGTCTTCCGCATGGTTTTTAAGGAGATCGGTCCAGCTGCGCTTTAGGCTGCTGCAAATGCTGCTGCTGCGTAACCAGGCATGGCCACGCTGGCTTCCCGATTTGAGTGTGGCGCAAATCTATGGCGAGCTCGCTGCGCGCTATGTGCCACCCATGCTCGCTGATGTACCCGTTTTGCTGGTACGGGCCTCGCAAGGCGAAGATGCCGATACCCCGTACAAAGACATTTACCAAGACGACGACTTTGGCTGGCGCCAGGTGGCCGGCCAACTCACCCTGGCCAACGTTGCCGGCGGTCACGCCAGCATGTTGCAAGAAGCCCATGTGGATTCTTTGGCTGCGGTGCTATTGACGCACTTGCCGACATGGGTCCATATCAAAAAAGCGCGCACAGCATGACGAACACCACGGACGCCAACCACCAACCGCGTCGGGTCGCCGCGGTGATCGTGACCTACCGCTCGGCTGCCCTGACGGTGGACTGTCTGCGCTCGCTTCAGTCGGAGCGTTTGGATAGCGGCATCGATATCACCGCCGTGGTGGTTGACAACGCCTCCGGGGACTACCCGGAAATCGCCGCCGCAGTGGCACGAGAGGGGTGGAGCGACTGGGCGCAGCTGATTGAAGCGCCCCGAAACGGTGGCTTCGCCTACGGCAATAACCTGGGCTTCGCCCACGCAATACGACTGTGGAATCCGCACTACCTGCACATGCTCAATCCGGACACCCGCATCAAACCGGGTGCAGTGCGCGAGTTGGTTGATTTTCTGGAACGCACGCCGGACGCCGGCATTGCCGGTAGTAGTTTTGAGAACGGTGACGGGAGCGACTGGCCAATCGCCTTTCGCTTTGGCTCGCCACTGAGCGAGCTGGAGTCGGGTCTGGGTTTTGGCCCGGTGTCACGTCTTTTGCAGCGCTGGCGGGTGGCCCGAGTGATGGACATGACCGAGCAACCCATTGACTGGTGCGCGGGCGCCTCGATGATGCTGCGTCGATCCATGCTGGAGAAGATTGGCGGCATGGATGAGCGCTTCTTTTTGTACTTTGAAGAGACAGAGTTTTGCTGGCGCGCACGTCGTGCCGGGTTTCAGACCTGGTATGTACCCAGCAGTCGCGTTATCCACATTGCCGGCCAAAGTACCAAGCTGACCGAACGTGATGCCGCGCCCAAGCGCTTGCCCGACTATTGGTTTGAGTCCAGACGGCGCTACTTTCAAGTGACGCTGGGTTTACGCCGGGCTTTGCTGACCGATATGCTGACTCTGGCTGCGGGCGCGCTGGGGCAGATCAAGCTGACCCTGCAGGGGCGACGGGCCGAAATTGTGCCGCAGTACCTGTCGGGCGTCTGGCGCCACAGTGTGCTGCACCGAAGGAACCGGGCTTTAGCAGAGCCACTGACGCCGCGCCTGGCTGCGGATTGATCCATGTCCAGTATCAGCGCGCTTACTTTGCAACAGGGCGTTCCATCGTTCATTTCAGTCAGCAGCGGGCCATTGCAGGACGACGTAGCCCCACTCACCCAGGCTGAACGGGCATCCATAGCAACCGTGGCCCCCATGTCACCTGTACGCCTGACCGAATTCGCCCAGGGTCGTAAGCATGCGCGCCAGGCACTGGAGCAACTCGATGTGGTCATGCCCAGCATCCCGATGTCAGCCGATCGTTCGCCGGCATGGCCGCAGGGGTTTGTCGGGAGCATCAGCCATGTACCGGCAAATCCACAACGGAATCAGCCCGGCTGGGTAATAGCCGCAGCGGCCCGTTCCGAGCACTGCGCCGGCCTGGGCATCGACCTGGAGCGCACTGACATGCTGATGCCAGAGCACTGGCCGCACTACTTGAGCACCCATGAGCTGGCCTGGATTGCGCTGCAACCACCAAGCCAACGAAGCGATCTTGCGCATGGATTGTGGAGCGCCAAGGAGGCGGTCACGAAAGCCCTGACCCTGCCCTTGGATCCGCATTGCATAGAAATTCGCGTGCAGGACGACACACTGTCCTTTGAGGCGAAATGCCGGGTACCCCAGCGCAACGCTACCGTAAACACGGTAATCGTGAACGGCTGGCTGGCTTTCGAGAATGGATGGGTTCTGGCCCTGGCTACGCTATCCCCGTCGACCAGCTGATCCCATGCGCTGCGCCATGTCGTCAGGCATGCCAAACGGCATCTGCCGCTCAAAGCTCAACGCCTCCTGCCAACCACGCTCGCTTGCCGCTGCGACCAGCGCCTTGGCAATGCGATTGCTGCCGCGGGAATTGCCCAGCACCTCGGCGGCAAGGCGCGCCACCGCCGCGTCCAGTTCATCATCTGCAACACAGTAGTCCACCAGGCCGATGGCCGCTGCAGTACTTCCGGTGATACGACGGCTGGTAAACATCAACTCCTTGGCACGCGAAACGCCAACACGACGTGGCAGGCGCACCGACAGGCCCCATATGGGCGCCAGCCCCCACTGACCATGGGTGTCCCCCAGGCGGGTTGACTCGGCGGCCATCAAAATGTCGCAGCCCAGTGCCAGTTCCAGCCCGCCGGTAAAGCAATGTCCATGCAGGCGCGCTATGGTCGGCTGCGGCAGGGCTTCAAGGGCATCGATGGTTTCGGCCTCGAAGTGCGCGCTCGGTGCAGGTACATGTTCGACAATAGCCGCCAGATCATGGCCTGCGCAAAAAGAACGCCCCGCCCCCGTGAGGACCACACAGGCCACACTATTGTCTGCTGCAATAGCGTCAAGGTGCGTGCGCAGCGCAACAAAGACCGCCGGCGTCAGCGCATTGAGCTTGTCGGGGCGGTTCAGCGTCAGGGTCGTAACGCCGGCCGAATCGCTGCGAATCACCAAGTCAGTTGTCATGTCAGGTGCCATAGTCACTCCAGTTTGAAGCGTCAAAATGAAAACATAATGGCGACTTACAAGATGCAACCTTCCGGGCGCCTCAGCTTGCCCGCAATCGAGCCCAATGACATGCCGTTCTTACGGAGACAGCCGACATGCGTTACCCGATCAGACAGATACGCCAGAGTTTTGTCACTTTGCTGCTGGCAAGCACTTGCCTGATCAGTTACGGTGCGAACGGCAAACCGCGCCCGAACATCGTGGTACTGGTGGCGGACGATTGGGGCTATACCGATGTAGGAGCCTATGGCAGCGAGATCGCCACGCCCAACCTGGACCAACTAGCCAAGCAGGGCAGCAAGTTTTCCAACTTTCATGTTGCCGCTGTTTGCTCGCCGACAAGAGCCATGTTGCTGACTGGTGTCGACAACCATCGCAATGGTGTGGGCAATATGCCCGAGACCATGCCACCCGAGCACGAAGGAAAACCCGGCTATGCGGGCACGCTCAACGACAACGCTGTCACGTTGGCCACCATGCTCAAGGACACCGGTTACCACACCTACATCACCGGCAAGTGGCATCTGGGAAAAACGCCTGAGAAACTGCCGGGCCAGCGTGGATTTGAGCGTTCGTTTATTCAAGCTGACAGCGGCTCTGACAATTGGGAGAAGCGAACCTACATGATGCTGTACGACAAGGCCTACTGGTTCGAACAGGGCACACAAGCGGAGTTGCCGCAGGACTATTACTCGTCGAAATTCTTTGTTGACAAGGCCATCGAGTACATCGCCTCCAACGACAAGGACAAAAAGCCATTTTTTGCATACATCGGTTTTCAGGCCAACCATATCCCGCTGCAGGCTCCGCCGGAATTCGTCCAAAAGTACAGCGGCCAATATGACCAGGGCTGGCTCGCCCTGCGCACATCGAGGCGTGACCGCGCCGCTACGCTGGGCTTGATTCCCAAGGGAAGCGAGATGGTTACTTTGGACAGCACTTTGGACTGGAACAAACTGAGTGTCGACCAACGGCATCAGCAAGCGCGCCGCATGGAGGTTTACGCGGGAATGGCCGAGGCAATGGACTTTCAAGTGGGCCGCCTGGTGGCCCACCTCAAGGCCAGCGGGCAGTACGACAACACGATATGGGTCTTCCTGTCCGACAACGGCTCGGACCCGGCCGATCCATTGAATATCCCCGTCGCTAGTACCTGGGTGCGCATGAAATATGACACCGATGCCAAACCGCTGGGTGGTAAAGGCACTTTTTCAGCGAATGGGCCCAGTTGGGCCAGCGCAACCACATCGCCATTGAACGGCTACAAGTACTTTGCCGGCGAGGGGGGCCTGCGCGTTCCTCTCATCATTTCTGGTGTGCCTGGCATGCCCTCGTCCCGCACGATCTCCGCGCTGACCCATGTGAACGACATCGTCCCGACCTTGCTCGACGCCGTTGGAATCAAGCCCCATGGCGGCACCTACAGGGGCAACCAGGTCGAACCCATGAGTGGGCGAAGCATGTTGCCAATGCTGCAGGGTAAAACGAACTATGTTCATGCACCCGGCGAGGCGATTGGTTACGAGTTAGCGGGGTCCTCCGCACTGTTTAAAGGCGATCTCAAACTGGTAAAAAATATTGCCCCGCTGGGCGATGGAAAGTGGCGCTTGTACGATCTCACGACAGACCCGGGGGAGGTTCACGATCTGAGCAGTCGCCAACCCGAGCACTTCTCCTCCATGCTCGCCGATTACGCCGAATATGTGCGGGCCAACGGCGTGCTGCCAATCCCGGAGGGTTTCGACCTGCAAAAAACGGCCATGCGCTACGCAGTCTGGCACTTTCTGGTGCCAAAACTCAGAACAGCATTGTCGTGGGGTCTTTTGGGTCTGGCAATTCTCTCCGGTGGAATCATCCTGGCGCGCCGGCGTCGCACGCGGTCGGATTAACTGGCCATTTACGATCAGTCTCCTCCAAGCCGGCCACGACGAATGGTGTCATCGTGCGATACTGAAACGTGCGCGATCAGATATTTGATGCGACAGCACGGGGACGCGAATAACTATGCAGATGATGAATTCACCTCAGCAGCCCGCCACGCCGAACTACACCGCCCTGCTCGCAGTCTTCATTGCTGTGGTGGGGCTGGCCACCGGAACTTCGTTCATCTTCAGTTGGCAAGCCGCTGATGCGCGCATGCAGTCGGTAGCCCGCGAACGCGGTGCCGCTTTGTTTCGGCTAATTCAGATCACTCGCAGCTGGAATGCCAGTCACGGGGGTGTGTATGTGCCTGTCAGCGCTGATACACCACCGAACCCCTACCTGGAACATCCGCGCCGAGACGTGGTCACGCAAGACGGTTTGGCGTTGACGATGGTTAACCCCGCGTTCATGACGCGCCAGATTTCGGAAATTGCCGGAAAAGCAGATGGGTTCCATTTCCACATTACCAGCAACAGGCCGATTCGCCCGGCCAACAAGCCCGATGCCTGGGAGTCCGCAACGCTGACACAATTTGAGTCCGGATTGTTGGAGCGCATTGAACTCAGCACCGATGCACACCCGGTGCATCGGTACATGGCTCCGCTCAAAGTGGAGCCGGCCTGCATGATTTGCCATCGAAAGCAGGGCTATGAGGTGGGCCAGATTCGTGGCGGTATATCAGTCGACATGCCTGCCGACGAGCTATTGGCGCTGCGCTCTGGTGAACGCACCCAGTCAGCGACTGGACACTTGCTGGCTTTTCTTGTCATGAGCGCCCTTGTCACCTTATTGATGTCACGCACCCGCAAACATACGCTCACGCTTCAGGGCATCAACCACAATCAGGAGCAGTTGATTGCACGGCGAACCGCGCTGTTGTCTGATGCCAACGACACACTTGCTAGCCAAGTCGCCGAGCGAGAGGTGGCTGCAACCGTGTTTGAGCACACGTCCCAGGCGATCGTGGTGCTCGACGCCTTGCTGCGGATCGACAAGGTAAATCCAGCATTCACAAAAATCACTGGGTACTTGCCAGGCAAGGCGTTGGGGCTGAGCTTGGAGGCCATCAGCACAGATCATCATGAACCCGTGTTCTTTGAGACCCTGCGCCAAGTTTTGGAGCAGACAGGTCACTGGAGCGGCGAGTTCTGGAGTCGACGCCACCTGGCTGAGACCTTTATCTCCTGGTTGACCATCACGGTTGTGGCGGGTGACGGTAAGACCAAGCGCTTTGTGGCAACCCTGTCCGATATTTCAGAACGCAAAGCCCTCGAAGTTGAATTGCGTCATCTGGCCCACCACGACCCACTGACTGGATTGCCCAACCGTGCCCTGTTTGCTGACCGCATGCAGATGGCGCTTGCACTGTCAGCGCGACAGCAACGCCAATTTGCCTTGGTCATGGTTGATCTCGACCATTTCAAGAAAATCAACGATTCTCTGGGTCATGGAGCCGGGGATCGGTTGCTGATGGAGGCCTCCGACCGTATGCGTCGCTGTTTGCGCGATTCAGACACCGTGGCACGACTCGGCGGGGATGAGTTTGCCATCATCTTGACTGAGTTCACCTCTTTGCAGGAGGTGGAAGCAGTTGCCAACCGCATCGTGCATACCCTGTCCCAGGGCTTCTACCTAGGAACGTGCGAAAGTCACATCTCAGGCAGTATGGGAATTGCCATTTACCCGCAGCATGGAGGCAATGCCGAAGCCTTATCCTTGCAAGCTGATGCTGCACTGTACCGAGTAAAGGAAGGCGGCCGCAACGGCTACCGTGTTGCCCAGAGCCCGGGAACCGATATTCAGTCGTAGTCGTTGTTTGCATCTTCGCGTGCAAAACTGATGCGTTCGCCGGACTTTGATGCAGCCCTCGCAAACCAGCCGACTCGGGTCATAACACCAAGGGCTCGGGCTCCAACAGAATGCCGAAGCGTTCGTACACGCTGGTTTGAATGGCTTTGGCCAGCGTCATCACCTCGCCACCCGTGGCCCCATTACCATCTGACCCGGCACCCCGGTTTACCAGCACCAACGCCTGCTTCTCATATACGCCGGCCTGCCCAACGGACTTACCCTTCCAGCCGCAGGAATCAATCAACCAGCCGGCAGCGAGTTTGATGGCGCCATCGCTCAGGTGGTAATGCACCACCTTCGGGTCGCGGGCAATGATGTCAGCGCATTGCTCAGGCGACACTGTAGGGTTTTTGAAAAAACTGCCTGCATTTCCGATGACCGCAGGGTCCGGCAGCTTGGCACGGCGAATGGCGCAGACCCAGTCGAATATCTGTTGGGGGGTCGGTTGCGTGCAAGCACCTTCTGCCATCTTCTTGTCGATGTCGGCATAGCCCAACACCGACTTCCATGCCTTGGGCAAAGCAAAGCGCACCCTCAATATCAGGGCGCGGTCTTTCAAGCCCATGACTTGGTGCGCACCCACCTGGGTCTTGCCCCCATGTTTGAAAACCGAATCACGGTAGCCAAAAGCGCACTGCGCCGCATTCAGCGTAAACACCTGGCCGCTGCGTAAGTCCATGGCGTCCAGCGACTCAAATCGGTCCTGCAACTCGACACCATAGGCGCCAATGTTTTGCACCGGTGACGCACCCACCGTGCCCGGAATCAACGCCATGTTTTCCAGCCCAGGGTAGCCTTGCGCAAGCGTCCAGGCCACAAAATCGTGCCAGACCTCGCCCGCACCGGCCTCCACGATAAAGGCTTTGGCGGTCTCGCTGACCAGGCTGCGGCCCTTTATCTCCACTTTCAGCACCAGCGGTTTCACATCCCCGGTAAACACCACGTTGCTGCCACCACCGAGCACAAACTTCGGTACAGCGCCCCACTCAGGGTCTGCCAATAGTTCAAGGGCATCGGCTTCGCTGCCAATGCGCGCCAGCGCGTGCGCCCGGGCGACGATATGGAAGGTGTTAAAGGGCTGGAGCGCGACGTTTTTCTCGACTAACATGGCAAGATTGTCGCATTGGGGGGCAACCCGCCCCCGCGCAGGCTAAACCAACTTTTGAACTAACCAATATGCCTTCATTTGATACCGTCTGCGAAGCAGAAATGTCCAAGGTCAAAAACGGGGTGGACAACACCTCGAAGGAGATCACCACGCGCTTTGACTTCAAGGGAACCTCGGCCAGCGTTGCGCTCAAGGACAAAGAAATTACCCTGATTGGAGACGCCGAATTCCAGCTCGACCAGATTGAAGATGTACTGCGCAACAAGCTCACCAAGCAGGATGTGGATGTGCGCTTTCTGGACATTGGCGATGTGCAAAAAATGGGCGGCGACAAGGTGAAAGTGGTCATCACGGTGCGCAACGGAATCGAGACCGAAGTGTCCAAAAAGATCCAACGCGCGATCAAGGACAGCAAAATCAAGGTGCAGGCTGCCATTCAGGGCGACGCCGTGCGGGTTACTGGTGCCAAACGTGACGACTTGCAGGCCGCCATGGCACTCATCAGGAAAGAGATTGCAGATTTGCCCCTGAGTTTCAACAACTTCCGCGATTGATTCACCAAACCTTGCTACGCAACCGCCCTTAAAGACCCCCCGTGAGCATTCAGAGCGCAAACGAATACGAAGATCTGCAGGCCCAGTGGTCCGACCTGGAATCCGGCCTGGGCGTCATTCTGGGCAACCCGGACAGCACACAGGAGTTTGCCCACCGCGTCGTTCAATACGACCGCTGGATGCAAGGCCTGTTGCGGCGAGACCCCGACGTCGGTCTGTATCTGCTGTTTCAACTGGCCGCCAATTCACCGGTGGGCTACAGCGCATCACACTCGCTGGTCTGTGCAGTGCTGTGCCACCTGATTGCCCTTGAGCTGGGTATCCTGGCTCAGGAGCGCGACAGTCTGGTCCACTCAGCCTTGACCATGAATATCGCGATGACCACCATGCAGGACGCGCTGGCAACGCAAGTCGAAAAACCCTCTGCGCAACAGAAGGACATGATTAGTGCTCACGCCGGCAAGGGGGCTCTCATGCTGGCCAACCTGGGTGTGACCAACGGACAGTGGCTGGACATCGTGTCTGACCACCACGATGACGCCGTCGAGCGTGCGGACTTTAATACGGCACCGCCGACAACAAGGTTGACACGCATTCTCAAAGTAGTGGACCGGTACGCCGCCATGATCAGCCCGCGTATGTCGCGCGCTGGTCGCACTGCCACCGAGTCGGCCCGTTCCATCATGGCTAACGCCTCGGTAAAGACCGATGAAATTGGCCATGCACTGGTGCGCGCCGTTGGCCTGTGCCCTCCAGGCACTTATGTACGTCTGGACAATGAAGAACTGGGCGTGGTTTTGCGTCGCAGCGTCCAGCACAACCACCCGTTTGTTGCCATCATCGGAAAGTCAACCGGTGAACTGATTTCGGCCCCTCGATTGCATTGGTCCGAGCACGCCCCGCATATCCGTTCGTCGCTCGCGGCATCAGCGGTACGGGTGCGGCTCAATCACTTTCAGATCCTCCAGTTGGGCGCCTACGCCGGGCAGTAAAAAAGGCCCACCACCCTCATTTTTTTTTCTTGCCCAGCCTGGACTCCGTGCCCTTGACCAGGCGTCCGATATTTTCAGCATGGCGCCAGATCAGCAGCAACGACATCACCGCAGTGGCCAGCACCACGCTCTTGTCCATGGCCCAGACCACCCCGTCGCCAAATATGTAGTACACCGGAGCAAACACCGCTGCCGCCAGCGAAGCCAGCGACGAATAGTGAAAAAAATAGGCAATCAACAGCCAGGTCGTTGCAATGGCCAGACCCAAAATCCAGCTGAACGCCAGCAACACACCCAGTGCAGTGGCCACACCTTTGCCGCCTTGAAACCGAAAAAACACCGGAAACAGGTGACCCAGAAAAGCCGCCAGCCCCACCATGGCCATGGTTCCATCACCCAGCCCAAAGCGCTCGCCATACCACTTCACCAGCATCACCGGTATCCAGCCCTTGAAAGCGTCCAAAAACAGCGTCACGATGGCCGCTGCTTTGCTGCCGGACCGCAGCACATTGGTGGCCCCCGGATTTTTGCTGCCAAAGGTGCGTGGGTCGTTCAGCCCCATGGCTCGACTCACAATCACCGCAAACGACAACGACCCCACCAGATAAGCCGCTAGTACGGCCAACCAAGGATAAAAAACAACGAGTGAATCCAAAACCATTTCTCCTGAGGTCAATCAGCCAATGCACACTGTACCCGCTTTGCCGCCAGCAAATGCACGCACACCGCAGGGTCAATGCCCACCAGAAAACCCCGGCGTCCGCCATTGATCAGAATTCTGGGCAGGACAAGAATGCTCTCCTCGATGAATACTGACATGTCGCGGCGCGTTCCAAAGGGTGAAGTGCCGCCTACCAGGTAGCCGCTGTGCCGGTTGGCCACCTCGGGCGCGCAGGGTTCGACCGATTTCGCACCGATTTGCCGCGCCAGGTTCTTGGTTGACACCTTGCGGTTGCCGTGCATCAGCACCAGCAAGGGCTTGGCATCCTGATCCTGCATCACCAAAGTCTT
>CANNRR010000051.1 GCA_947508055.1 Burkholderiales bacterium | reverse complement strand
CCTCTTTTATAGGCCGACTCGAACTCCATCAGCATGCCGCTACCTTCCCCCAAACCGCTGAGCTGTTTGCTTAGGGCGATCGAAGTTTCGCTGTCCCAACTTCGATTGACCGGGTAGGGCACCGCACCAATCCCATCAAGCTGCATGGGAGCGCGCTCAAACAATGACTTTGGAATGTCGACTACCTTGCCGACCACGAGCATCTCGCCGTCCCAGTCCTTGGGCTCGCTGAATGTGATTTGTGTGCCGAACAGTGGGAATCCGTTGCGCTGACTGATCAGTCCGATCAGGTTCAGTGCGGTGTCGATCGAGGCGCCGTTGTCTGCCTTGGGGAGATAGATCAGCGTTTGGTAGCCATCCGGCCACTTCGTGAACGGGAAACCATTGAGTGCAAACAACTCGAGTTTTGGCATTTCCACAAAGTGCGGCATCGGAGGAAACACGAGGGTCGAGTTGTCAAAAATGGAGACGAACAGACCGTCGGTAATGGAAACGTCACACACCTGGCGCTGGGTATTCAGATAGGGTCTGAAGGTAATGACATTGGAGCCTGGTTTGAAAAGGTAGGTCGGCAAATCTACCTTGTAGCCCTCAATAAAGCTGCCACCCACCTTGTCCAGATGAATGTCCCTCACCTGCGCGCCATTCACCGTAATCGTGACCGTCGAATCATTGCGCAGGCCCGCACCATATGCAAAGTTCAAATTGAGTTTTGCGTACTGGTTTTGTTTGATCAAGAAATCCGGCGGCAAGCGGAAGGCCAGTTCCGACGGACTGCCGCTAAACCCGCGCTTGCTGGGTTTGCCGGTTTGCCCCTGAAAGGTATACGAAGACATGCCCAATGCACTGAACTCGTACACCTTGTCGGTGGCAAGCACCTGCCGACCACCATACATTGATATATCGGGAATGCTGAATGCATAGGCACGCAGCTCGTCGGTCCCTGGGTAGGGTAGCGACATATTGGTAAACGTCTGTGCCGCAATCTTGAGCGGCAATGGATCGTTGGCACTGATCGTAATCAGCGCATGCTGTTTGTCAATTCCACCTGAAGGCAGGGGCACATGTTGCACCTTGATGAGCCCACCGTCACCCGCAGGCAGTTTCAGCCGGTACCGATCCAGCACTCCATTGGCAAACTTGCTACTGCCAACCAATACGTTGTCGAGGCCAGGCTTGATGTCGATGGAATGGGAAAACCGAACTTTGCGGTAATCGAAGTGTCTGGCAATACCTGAGGCGATCAACCCAGCCATCGTGATGGTCTCCGCTGACGCAGTGTCCGATACCAGGTTGACCATGACATCCGAGAACTGCTTTGAATCGAATATGGTCTCGACGGCCGATCCCAGACGCAATGGAATGGGTTTCAGGTCGTACTCGATTTGAATGTACGACTGCGAAAGACTGATGTTGGTCCACAGGTCGGGAGCGCATGGCTGTTCGCAATTGTTGGCCAGGTAATGTTGAGCGACTTGGAACGTCAGGTCGTTGTAGCCATTCTCCAGAAGCGCCAGCGGCAAGGGAATATCGAGCGTCGCTACAGGGGCCTGGGGGTTGAGTTTGACCTGTGTGATGGGGTCGCCATTGAGTTTCACCACCATCTGTGAAATATCACCCAGCAAATTGTTCGACACGGTGTAGTGCAGATTTACACTGGCCTTGCGCACATCCCAACGGTTGGGAATGGGAAAGGAGAGATTTTGCCCACCACTGATGCAGCGCATCTCCAACGATCCCGCAGAGGTGAACTTTTGCAAAGGCATCTTCACCGTTTCAGCATGCAGTACCGGATAGAAGCACAGCAGTGAGCACATCATGAGAACGGAACGTAACATGCTATTTCTCCTTTTGCGCCGCTGGGGCTGCCTCGGGATTCAAGAAAAGATACGCCAGCACCGGTACAACCGTTCGCTTTAACTTTCGCACCAGGCCAACTGACGCTGACATCCCTTTGTTGGCCAATCCGCTGCCGACCAGCGAAGTGGATCGGATCATCTGCAGGCTGTTTCCATGGACAAACTTGACGATGTCCGGATACACAAAGATGTCGGACATGAACTCAGCACCGCAAAGGACTTTAGTGTCGCGCGGAATCGTACGCTGAACCCGGCAGTCAAATCGGTACTCTTTTTCGTCTCTGCCCTGTGCTCTCACAAAGACCCGCTCGCCAGCTTCCAATGCAAACGGCAGTTCCGCCAAAATGCCAACGCCCGTGAGTGAAACGTCTGCCATCTCGCCCAGCACAGTCGCATTCAAGCGTGGAAAGTAAATTTCCGCCTGTCCGCTGGCTTGGTTTCGCTGAAGTTTTCTTGCCTGTTTTTTGTCTATAGCTTCCAGTACGAATCCCAACGCCAGATAGAAATAGTACACAAACCAACTCCCCGCCGTTGTCAACCGCTCACGAACAACCGCTGTCGTAAAGCATGCCACACCCATGCGCCAGACATAACGCAAGGCATCGACCGCTAGTTCGAGGGTACTGGTGCGAACCGCGTGAAAACCCATCTTGGCGAAATGCCACAGCATGCGATAGCCGCCCTTGGCGACCGACTTCCTGCTCCAGACATCCTCCCATCGCTGGCTGTCACCAAATACATATGCCACAACTTCAGGGTAGGAAACCTGACCGACGACAAACTCGCTACCGCAAAAATATTGGCCCTTGCGATCGACGACGCGTTTGAGTTGGCTTTCGAAGCGGTAGTGCTGTCCGTAACTGTCCTTGACCTCCAAAACAATGCGCTCCTGCTCGCGTGGTAAAAAGGACGATCCAATGTCAAACGCAATTCCCGTCATGGACACATCGCGCACTTCACCGGGCAGCGATTCACCCATGCGGGGAAAATGCACCGTGACAGACCCCGTGGCGCCAATGCGATAAAACTTGCGCACCTGTTTTCTTTCCCAGAATGCCCCCAGCGCCAGTATCACCATAAACACATTAAAGGCGCACCATACCGCAGTAACAATGATGACATCACGCGCGGCCGGTTGTTCAACCCACTTGACGAACGCAGCGACGAATGCAACAAGATTGATGGCAATAATGGCAAAAAACGGAGCAGAGACCGGGCTCAGATACTCCTTGGTATTAAGCTGGCCTTTTGGGGTGACATGAAACGAAGGGTTCCAGGGGTTGAGAAGAACCGAGATCACCGCCGGGATCAGGAACAGTGACTGCACAGTTTCGTAGATTTCCGAAAATAGAGGCGGTCGGGTCCCACTGTAGAAGTAGTCCATCATGATATGCAGCGACACGATGTAAGGCACCGTAAAAACCAGAATCTGCAGCCACGACGCGTGGTAAATGCTCATATTCAAAATGAGATAGGCCGCTGGTGCGATGAAGTAAATAAATCGTGGAAGGCTGAACATCCAGAAAAGGCACGAATTGAAATAGGCCATGCGCTGCGAAAGTTTGAGACCTTTCATCCACAACGGGTTGTTGAGCAGCAGCAGTTGCACCATGCCCTGGGCCCAGCGTGAATGCTGGCTGACATAGTCGTCGTACGATTCCGGTGACAAGCCGCAAATCATGGGCTTGTTTACGTAGACACTGTTGTAACCCAGACTGTGAAGGTGAAAGGCGGTTTCGGCATCTTCGGTCACTGTGGTCCCACAGATGCCACCCACTTCCACAAGGTACTTGCGGCGCAACAGCGCTGCGGAGCCACAAAAATAGCTGGCATTCCAGAAATTTAGTGACTCGTGGATACGGCGGTAAAACAAATCACTCTCGGTGGACGGGTCTCCGACGCCCGCCAAGCTCTTCTCAATCGGTGCAGGATTGATAAAGAAGTGCGGCGTTTGTACCAGAAACAGCTTGGGGTCGACGACAAAGTGTCCGACCGTGTATTGCAGGAAATCTTTGGTCGGCACATGGTCGCAATCGAGCATCAGCACCAGATCGCCCTCAGTGTGATTGAGCGCGTGGTTAATGTTTCCCGCCTTTGCCTGCTGGTTGGTCTCTCGCGTGATGTAACCCACCCCCAGTTCGCTAGCCATGCGGCGCAAGTTGTAGTGGCGCTCCCATGCCGCCTGTGCCTGCTCGGGGTTGTTGCGCTTGGCCTGGGTCCCTCCATCGTCAAGAATGTAAACCCGCAGTTTGTCCTTCGGGTAGTCGATCTGCACTGCAGCCGTCGCGGTGATGCGAACCAGTTCCTCAGCTTCGTTATACGTAGGGATAAAGACATCCACGGTGGGCCACAGGTCTTTGTTGTCCGGCAGAGGAACGTGCCTGGTTTCCATGGGCCAGACGTTGACGAACAGCCCCAGCATGTAGATCACAAAGCCATACACCTCGGCCAGGTACAGCAGGGCCATGCCTACAAAATCCAGGGGACCTGTGTAAAGCAGACTATCAACTGTGCGCCAATACATATAACGTAGCGCCAGAAATGCGGCGAGCAGGATCAACAGCAGACGCCACGGTTGGCGCTTGCCTATCCCGGTCTTTGCCAACACGAGAACCAGCCCAGCGCAACCCCATCCCAGACCGAGCTGTTTCACCTGTTCAAAGTAGGCATTGGTGAAATAAAGTGAGTAGAGGATACCGGCCAGCAAGAGACTGCCCGCGCCCACAACCTGCCGGTCGCTGACTTGCATTTTGGGAAGCAAGCCAAAAGGTTTCATGTCACCGCACGGTCTTTGAATTGTCTACAGGCGTAACCGACTCGTTGATGGATCGCCTACTCTCGGTAGACTGGGAGGTACCAAACAACTTCAACCCAAACGTCAGAATCAACACCACACCGAACAGTGACAGTGTGACCCAAAGCAGGCGCCCACCGGACGAACGGGTTGGTTGCACGCTTTGCGCAGGCCTGGACGCATCGCTTTGGCCCTGCTTGTCCAGTTCGATTTCCTGCAGATTCCAGAATGCCTTGTAAGCGTTATAAGCATCCTTTTTGCCCTTCAAGGTCACCTGTTTGACAAAGCGGCAATAGATTTCGCTCTTGTCGCTTAAAGCGTTGTAGGTGTCTTCCGACATATAAATGTCGCCCGGTGTCGCCGCAGATTCAAACCGAGAGGCTGTATTGACCACGTCACCAGCAATGTCGCTCTGCTCGACAATGCATTTGCCTGTATGCATGCCAATTCGCATAAGCACTGTGGTTTTGAACTTCTTGGCCATATTGAGCGCGTCCATCCCCTTCTGGATCCGAACCGCAGCGCGCACAGCATCTTGTGCCTGCTCAAAATAGGACAGGGTTCCGTCACCAATTGACTTGATGAAAACGCCGTTGTTCTCTTTGATGGCAGGAAGGAGGATGTCGTTCTGATGCTTGATCAGCATCCGACTGACCAGGTCGCCCTCGGTTTCGGCAATCGTAGTCGATCCCTTGAGGTCAGTAAAAACGACGGTCAGTACCCTAGTGAACTTGTCTTGAAAAACGGCATCAAGCTTTTCCCGCTCGGCCAAGTAATTCTCAAGTTCATCCTGCCTTGATTCTGACACCGATAGACCTCCCAAAATCAAATATTCGAAGTGCCAAGTACGTTTATGTGGTTCTATAGTACATTGAGTTACAAATCTTTGCTAGTTGACGTTAAAACCTAGATCATGCCTTGGGTAAAGTGGTTGTCATCGTGGATCTTGGCGCTGCCAATTTTTCTCGCCTCCATGCAGGCCGGAGCGTCGGTGGCTGACTGGGCACTTTTCAAAGAGCGGTTTGTTCAACCGGATGGTCGGGTCGTTGATACCGGCAATGCCAGTGTCAGCCACACTGAGGGTCAGGGCATCACGATGTTACTGGCGGAGCGTAATGAAGATCGCGCCACATTTGATGCAGTGTGGCTTTGGACGCGGTCACACCTGCAAGTGCGTGACGACAAATTGCTGGCATGGCGCTGGACTGTTTCCGAGGGCGTGGCCGACAAGAACAACGCCACCGACGGAGATCTGTTCGTGGCATGGGCGCTGCTCCGTGCACACCGCAGATGGAGTCAGCCCGAACATCTCGCCGCAGCACGAGAGATCATGCAGGCGATTCGCTTGAACGCAGTGCGCGTGACCAGTAGGGGCATGGTATTGCTGCCCGGCGTGGAGGGCTTCGCGAAGCCCGATGGGACGGTGATTAACCTGTCGTATTGGGTTTTTCCAGCGCTGCAGGCTTTTGCACAGGCCGATTCTTCCCTCGAGTGGAAGGCCTTGCAGGAAAGCGGCCTGCAGCTACTCTCGGAAGGTCGCTTTGGAAGGTGGGGACTGCCCGCAGACTGGACGATGCTCGCGGACAAGTTGACCCCAGCCCCGGAGCCTCGCTTTGGCTACGATGCTGTACGTATTCCACTGTATGTTTTGTGGGCGCAACTCGAAACCCAAATATCTTTAAAACCCTTTCAGGACTATTGGGACTATTTCAAGGGTGCGCAGTTCCTTCCGCCGTGGACAAATCTACTCGACAACAGTGTTGATTCCTATAACGCATCTTTGGGGATTCGAAGTATTGCCCGCGTGACGCTGGCATACCCCAAACTGTCTGCACTTGTACTTCCTCCGCTCGATGTTTCCCAGGATTACTACTCTGCAGTGCTGTTGTTGCTGACCAAAACGGCACTTGCAGAACGTTCATTATGAAGATTCTGAATACTTGCTTTACAGTCGCATCGGCCTTGGCACTGACAACCGGTCAGGCTGGTTTGGCCAGCGCTGCCGAATCGCAAACTGCTGTGGATGCCAGAACAGAAATGTCCCGTGCCAGTTTACTGCTGCGTGCCGGAAAGAAGGACGAGGCGCTCGCTGCGATGCGCGCGTTGTTCCCCAAAGGCCCGCCCAATGGTAAGGTGGCGCTGGAGTACTACCGCATTGTGGGTGGCGCACCGGGCGGATGGATCGAAGCGAGAAACGGATTGGAGAAATTGATCGAGCTCGATCCGAACCATGGTCCCTACCGCGCGGCACTTGCAACGCTCCTGACGACCCGGGGAAGCACTCAGGTAGAGGCGTTTCAGATGCTGTCTGCCGTTGTACAGCGGACCGATATTGACCGGCAGCAGATACTTGCAAATTGGGAATCTGCGCTGCTATCCCGAACTCCAAATGTCGGTGACATACGCCTGTACCAGGATTACCTTGGGGTTGACCCGAAGAACATTGACGTCCGGGGACGCTTAGTCAGTTTGCAAAATGCGCAGGTGCAGCGCAAACGCGTTGCCAATGATCCGGTGCAGTTGGCGCGTCAGCGGGGCCTGGCCTTGCTGGATGAAGGAAAGTCAGAGGCCGCTGGCCAAGTGCTTGCAACTTTGCAGGAAAAACTACCCAAAGATCCCGAAGTGATTGGTGGCCTGGGGCTGATCAAATTGCGTGAAGGACACCATGCTGAAGCCGTTCCCCTTTTTGAACAAGCACTTAGGCTCGACCCCGACAACGCTGAAAAATGGAAGAGCTTGCTCACCACGGCCAATTACTGGAAACTGATTCGCGAGTCTTCTGCAGCAAGAGACCAACAGAATTTTGATGTTGCACAAGTCAAGGTGCATGCAGCCATTCAACTCGACCCGGGCAATGCAGAGGGTGTGGCACTGCTGGCCGGAATTTTTGTTGACCGCGGCGACACAACACAAGCGGAAAGTCTGTATCGGGACGCGTTGAAGAAGGAATCAGACAATAGCGCTGCGATTCGCGGCTTGACAGCGTTGCTGGTCAATCAAAAACGCCGTGCCGAAGCGGTTGAACTTCTGAACAGGCAAGGCGTAGCAGCCACACAGGTGAATGGAAAGTACACCTATTTGCGCGTTGGCATACTCAGAGACGAGGCCGACGAACTGGTGCAGGCGAGTCAAGCAGAGCAGGCCCAAACCTTGCTGGAAAAAGCATTGTTGCTTGCGCCAGACAACCCGTGGGTTCGGTTTGATCTTGCTGCGCTGCTCCACAATCGTTCGCCAGCGAGCGCATTAAAGGTGATCGACGACGGGTTAAAAATGGCTCCCCATGATGCGCAAATGCTGTACGCCAGCGCTCTGTATTTTGCCAAGGCCGATGCCCCTGTTGAAGCGTTGCGTAGCTTGGGCCAGATCGCACAGGTCGAGTTCTCGCCATCCATGCTTCGTCTCCAGCAAAGGATGAAAGTGCAGGTCGCGTTGGAACGTGCGGCGGCATTGGACAAAGATGGACTAAAGGCAGAAGCTGCCGGTGTTTTAGTCCAGGCGGCGGTCATTGCAGGCGACGATCCGGACTTCGTTTACAGCGTAGCCAATACATGGATGGCGCTCAACCAACCATCGGTTGCCCTCAATCTGGTGCGTCAAGTCTTGGCCCGACAGGCCATTCCGCCGCTGCCACTGCAAATGCACTTTGCTTCGTTGCTGAATCGTGCGCAGCAGGATACCGAATTGTCATCATTGCTGCAACAGTTGAACGCCGCTCCCGGGTTGACTTCGGATGACCGCAGTGACCTGTCAAGGTTTCAGTTCTCGTTGAACATGCGAGCCGCCTACGCCAACCTGAAGGCGGGCGAAACTGTGGCGGCACGCCAGCTTGCAGATCAACTCAGGGCGATCGCGCCAAACGATAGTCGTGTCTTGGTATTGCTGGGTAGCGTTGCTTTGGCGGAGCGGCGTTTCGATGACGCGATGGTTCTTTATAGATTTGCCAGGGTCGCGGAAAACGCTGCGAACCCCACCGGGATTGCGCCCACTGAAGCTGATGATGCAATGGCACGTATGGAGCGTCGTCGCGAAGGCAAGGTAGCCGTCGGATTTGACAGCCGAGGAAACGCGGGGACAAGTGGCGTGTCGGATCTGACTGTCAGGGAGATACCGATCGAGGTTCGTTTCCCTATCGGCTACCACGGCCACGCGCTGGTCAACATCGACACGATGAGCATTAGCGCTGGTGCGTTGGATCTGACCGATATGTATACCCTTACGCGGTTTGGAAAAATTAAGGCGCTGGCTCCTCAAGGGCTGGTCAATGCAAACCCGCAGGAGGCTCGAGGTACGGCCTTGGCAGTCGGCTATGAGACCGACAACTGGCGCGTAGACCTTGGTACGACACCGCAGGGATTCTCCGTACAGGATGTGGTTGGCGGTGTGAAGTGGTCCGGCTCCAGTCAGGCGTATTCCTATTCGCTGGATGTGGCGAAAAGGCCTGTGACCGGCAGCCTGCTTTCTTATGCCGGCGTCGCAGATCCGATCAGTGGCGAAGTGTGGGGCGGTGTTCGTAGTAGCGGGGCAGACATGCGACTGAGCTATGAGAATGGCTTCGTCGATACATCTGTGAGTATGGGCTATCACGTGCTCGACGGCAGGAACGTCCTGTCGAACACGCAATTCGAATTGCGCCCGGAACTGAGTTGGGCGCTTGTTCAGGATGCGGACATGCGGCTATCAACCGGCTTGGTCTACACCTACTGGAAATTTAAAGAGGACTTGAGCTATTACACGTTTGGGCACGGCGGCTACTACAGCCCCCAGTCGTACCATTCAATTACCTTACCGTTGCGATGGTCTGGTCGTGCTGGACTCTTGTCTTACGCAGTAAAGGGTTCGGTTTCAGCATCCTGGACCCAGACCAAGGACATGCCCTATTACCCGACCAATGCTGACCTTCAGGCATTGGCTGGTAACCCCATCCATGTTGGCGGCGACAGCAATGGGACGGGCTTCTCTTTGGGTGGCGCATTAGAGTACCCCATCGCCCCGAAACTGGTCGTGGGTGGGCGCTTTGAAATCGGACGGGCGGCGTATTACACGCCAAACTCACTCATTCTGTACCTGCGATATCAGTTTGACACCCTACGCGGCTCCGTGCCTTTTCCGCCAGAGTCACCGCGATCGCACGCGCATTACTGACATCGTTTCTCGCAGGTCATGGAGTTGGATCGTATTCAACCCAGGCCGTGTCTTTGGAATGCATGAAATACTGCCGACCATACCGCATGACAACCAGATCTGCATTCTCAGATACAAAACCGGTGACCGGAAGGTCACGCACATACTCGTCAAGCTCTGGCGGGTCCACGACATAGGGACTGCGGCGAATAAATTCTGAAAGCAGCTTGGATACAGCCAGATAGCTGCTTGGATCCGGTACCAGCAAGGGTTTCCCATCAATTGTTTTTTTCAGTCCAATGACCTTGACCCCGACAGGCACATGCCCAATGCGCGGACTTGGAATTTCCCGCATGCCTGCAATCTGCATTTTGTCCCCGCGGATAGATGCACCATGCTCCGGAATGAACACGATGACGGCACGCCGTCCCGATTCCTCTATTTGCGCAAAAAACTTATCCATATCGGAGAGCAACTTGCGCAGCCTTGGGCGATAAGTTTCTAAACTTCTTCCAGGTGCACCACCTGCATATCGGTTACCGTCGTGCAAACTGACGGTGTTGTAGAACAGTGCCACCCGCTCAGAAGAACTCTTCAAGCGCTGCTCCCACCATTTTGAAAGCACGGATAAATCGTCATAAACCGGTGTGCCATCAAAGCTTTGAAGGTAAGGGGTAGCCGTCTTATTGCTCAAAGGAATCGACTTCATTCCTCCACGCTCTCGAATGTCAACCAGCAAATTCCCGTACCGACCATCGTGATTCATGGCCAACTGTGGGTCATATCCAATCTTGCGTAAATTCTCAAACGTTTGTGCGGACAGATCCGGCGGGTCATACAGGTCGTGGTGTTTCTGGTGGCCTGCACTGCTACGCAAAAGTCGAATTACAGCGGGGCCGCTGTAGGAAGCCGCAGAATTGAAATTACTGAAAACGATATTGAAACGATCGAAAAAGGGATTGGATCGTTCTTTTTCAAAATCCAGATCGTCCCATGACAAAGAGCAGACCTGCAATATGAGAATATCAAACGGTGGATCGGATGGTAAAGGCGTTGAAAAAGTCACCGAACGGCCGTTTTCGTACTGGTAAAACGTGCTCAAAACGCTCGCAAGGTCGGAATCTTTTGGAACGGCAGCGGACCGCAAGTCGATGTCCCCAAGATCGTTCTTGGCACGATTCGAGCGACTAAATAGGTCGGATATGCCACCCACCGGCGACCTGGCGGTCACGGGTACCAGTGTGGCCAACATGCCCAGCATAATGAAGGTAACTATGCGCAGTCGTCTCCGCGCCATGAAATAGATGCCATATAGCAAGCCCAATGCAACGACGATCCATGGATTGAAAAAACGACCTACAAGTTCGACAAGATAGTTGGCGTCGAATTCCTCAATGGCTGAAAGCTGAGAGATCAAACGCCCAAACGGTGGAAACCATGTATCGTAATAGAACAGGGCCACCCCAACCGGGAAGGCAATCAACTGCCGAACACGTTCGTGGCGCGTAGTTCGAAGCGGGGCCATCATGCAAACGACAAATGCCAGGTTTGCAAGAAAATGAAACCCGATGAGACCTGCGAAATACAGAAACAGCTTGGCGATGAAATAGAAATCCCAAACACCCATCGTGACAAATTCGCTCCGTGCTAAAGGCCACAGGCGACGGGGCGGTCGTTCAAGCATGGCTTGCGTCAACTTACTTGTCTTCCATCTCCCAAACACCGACCCAATCATCCGGTGGCGTTTGGTTCTGAAAATGCTCGCAGCGACGGATATAGAGCTGCGCCGCTTTGTCCCTCGAGTTCAAAGACAGGACTTGCTGGAACTCTTTAGTTGCCTCCTCCCATTTCTTGGAACGGTATTTGGCCAGTCCGACTCTGAAGAAATGCATCGCATCTGCAAGACTTGGGTACGTTTCCTCAGTGTGGTAGTCCAGCACTTCAAAAATCGCAACTGGTTTTGTCTTTCCCTTGACGACGACCAAATCAACTTCGCGACAAAAATAGGTTCCGCGCAACTGTCTGAACGTGGATTCACTGACCAGGATGTGGGCGCCGTACATCTTGCAGGCGCTTTCAAGCCGCGCAGCCAAATTTACACCATCTCCAATGACGGTGTAGTCCATTCTCTTTCTGGAGCCAATATTTCCAGAAACTACGTTGTCGGTATTGATTCCTATGCCAATATCAACCGCAATTTTGCCCTGGGCAGTCCGGTAGCGATTCCACTCGGTTAAATCCCGGATCATTTCCAAGCCTGCGCGCACGGCACGGTCAGGGTCGTCCGCATGCGGAACCGGAATACCAAAGGCAGACATGATCGCGTCGCCAATGAACTTGTCAAGCATTCCATCTTCACGCTGAATGCAGCCGACCATCAGAGTGAAATACTCATTCAACAATTCCACCGTCTGCTGCGCGCCAAGGCTTTCGGTCAATGTTGTAAAGCCTCTGATATCAGAAAACAGAATAGTCGCAACCACGTCCTTTCCGCCCAATGCTTCCGCGCCGCGCGCCAGCATCTGGTCAGCAATGCCCGGATCCATGTAGCGCGACATGGTTGACTTGAGCCGTTTCTCGTTGGATATATTTTCGAGCAAGGCCATCGCTCCGATCCGTTGACCTTCGGCTGACAGCAAGGGTTGAAGCGTGAGGTTCACCGATACCGGCTCACCCTCGACCACGAACTCAGTGTCCATGAGCGCAAGCATGCTCTGCTCTTGTTCAATGAGACGCAGTTTGTCCACAAACCAGGAATTCTCGGCACCAAAAAAAACATCCACACCCTGATTGAGTATGTGTTTCGGATCGGTTTTCAATATGCGCATTCCCGCTGAGTTGCAAGTAACGATGCGGCTGTCCTCGTCAAAAGTGATAACACCATTGGACATAGACTCCAGCATCGACTCGTTGTAGTTTTTCATCGCCTGCACATCTGCAAAGAGTTTGGCGTTCTCCAGCGCAATGGCGATTTGTGCGGTAAATGCGCGCAGGTGTGCTTCGTCTTCGTCGGTGAAAGGTCCCCCGCGCCGGTTCAGAACCTGGGTCACGCCGATGGTTTTCCCTTTCTTGTTTACGATCGGGACACACAGGATGGAGCGCGTGAAATATCCCGTCTTGCGGTCAAATTCCGGACTGAATCGAAGGTCGGCATACGCGTGGGGTATGTTGATGGACTTTCCCGATGTGTAGACCGCCCCCGCAATGCCAACATGGTTGGGTAAACGGATCTGCATCCGGTCCAGGCCCTGACCCACCTCGGACCAAAGTTCCTGCGTCTTCTCATCGTTGAGGAAAAGAGTGGAACGTTCTGCATTCAGCAACCTCGTCGCCTCACCCATCACTCTCTGCAGGAGAGAGCCAATTTTGATGTCTTCGGTCATTTCCGACACCAGCTCAATAAATTCCATCTCCTGCTGACGGGCGGCCTGCATGCGCTCAATCATTTGCGTACTTTGGAGCGCCAGCGAGCCTTGACCGATCATTTCCTCAAAGATCCAAAGGTCGTGCTCAGAGAATTCCGCATCGATCTTATTCAATGCTTCTGCAACACCTATAACCTCCCCTTTGGCAGTCTTGATGGGAACGCCGATGATGTTGCGCGTAATAAACCCGGTTTGCTCGTCCACGGTTTGGTTAAAGCGCTTGTCTGAATAGGCATCACCGATCATTAAAGCCTCGCCCGTGGTGAAGACGTGCCCTGCAATGCCACTGGAATTGAGAATCCGAATTTCGCGCAGTCCACTACCTTGCGCAACACGCGAGTACAACTCATTGGTATCCGGATTGTTCAAGAACAACGAGCCTCGTTCGCAATGAAGCACTTCGGAAGTCATCTCTACGAGCGCAAACAAAACCTCGTCGAATGTGCTGCATCCAGCCATTTTTCGGGTCACGCTCAGTAGCAATTCTGCATGAACCAATCGCTGTCGGTCTTCCTGACGAAAAGCCTTTTGGCGCTGGGCTTTGGGTCGTGAACTACCCGCCTGCTTTTCCTTCTCAGCGCGCATCACCAACGACCTCAAGCTTTTCACGAAG
Source organism: Burkholderiales bacterium (assembly GCA_947508055.1). GTDB lineage: Bacteria > Pseudomonadota > Gammaproteobacteria > Burkholderiales > Burkholderiaceae_C > Allorhodoferax. Next base: position 8,842 of record CANNRR010000051.1, on the reverse strand, counting down.
ACTCTTGATCGTAGACCGAAGCTGTCCACTTTCGCCGGTAAACCGCAGTTGTTCCGTGTGCATCTTGCTCTCCCAATCGATTTGTATCTGTTGCATGGCTTGACGAAGCTTGGTAATGGTTTCCCTCAGTAGAAGGATTTCACTTTCAAAATTTAGCGCTGCGCAACGCAAGTTGTCGGCATTTTCCAACGCACTCGCTTCAAGGCTGTGTCTCAAGGTGGTGATTGTTAGCCTCAACTGTTCGGTCTCGTTGCGCGCATGCATCCGCTCGGCTTGCAACGCTGCATCTAATGCGTGTCGACTATTGTCGAGTTCCTGGCGCAACCGCACGACAGTCAACTGCATTTCCTGGAGTTCGATCTTGCTCCCTGAACGCTCAGACTGAAGCAATTGCTCGCGTTCAGCGCGTTCCTGTTCAAGCGACTGCCGCATGTGAACGACTGTCGCTTTGAGATCGCGCAACTCCAGTTCGGAAGGTCGATCTGCATCCAGTGATGTATTTGTCGCATTCATCCGATCAAAGAACCTCCGAAATGACCGCAAACCATTAAGCACATGGTGCGGGGGCCTACCAAATGCCAGCACATCCCAAAAGGCACAGCCTTTCGTTCGTTACGCCGTAAGTGTTCGCCATTTTTTGAGACGTTGGCGCACTGTAAATCGAATCACAAAAAAGAGCAAAGTGTGTCCACTTTCTTTTCTAGGTGATCGAATGTAGGCAGTGTGGCCATCGTACAGGGCATACACAATCTTGCGAAGTCGGAGTTACACTGCGCATGCTCATTACCGTCAGCTTCCAGGGAGAGACAAACATGTTTGAATTTCTTGGCATCGGCCGAACCAGTCAGACAAAGGGCGAAGAACCGAAACCGAAGGTGACAGTCGAACCTGTCGGTACTCAGCCCAGGAGCGTTGACAAGCGGCGCGAAATGATTCGGCTGGCCCTGAGTGGGATATTACGCCGCAATGGCATTTCTCCGCATTTGATTGGTTGTGAGGTTTCACCCCTCGTCCGACCCGGTAGTCCGGACGCGGTGTTGACCCAGTTGGTGGTTTTGAAGTGGCACGACGGTTTGATGCGTTATGCACCGGAACTGCAGAATGAACTGGTCAAAGAGATTCACTTATTTGAACAGACTGCGGTGGACTCCAGTTTGATCATTGTGTGGAAGTTCGCGCCCGATTGTGGCTATCCGCATGGAAAACTGCCGGCGCCGGCTTTCTGGTCGCCCTTGGCGACTCCAACCGAGGCAATGCCGGTAGTGGCAGAGAAGTTGACCACTGTAGCGACGGTACAGGCGGCGACTGCAGCCAAATTTGACTTGCCGAAGTCGAAATTCGACGACGATGACGACCGTGACAATGGGTTTGCTGCAACGCAAATCGGTAATCATCTTTGAGTCGCACCAATTAATGCAACGCCGAACTGCACGTCGGCCCGCATCCTGAAGCGAAAACCATCAGCGGAATTGGATTTCGAGGTGACTGGAGTGAGTCAACAACCAAATCATGTCGACTGCCCGAGCTTGGCGGCCATACTTGCGGAATCAGACGTTGCAGCATGGTTGATTCTCTGACGGAAGCCGCGTTCCAGCAGGAGCGGCTGTCGCTGCCTGCACTCGCAACCGTGGTGTTCATTCACATTGGGCTGTTGTGGCTCGCCTTGCAATCGACTCCTGCATTACAGGTGACGCGTCAAGTGGTGTATCAGATGCTGTCACCCATTACGCGTCTGACCGAATCGCTGCCAACACCTGCACCTGTGGTTCAGCGCAGTGTTCGAACTGTGCGCGGCCCCATTACCGACGTGAGTCTGGCTCCCGCAGTAGCTACCGTGACCCCTGTAACTCTCCCAAAGCTGGTTGAACATACGGTCGAAAAGGCGCCGGAGCCGGTGGTGGAGGTCGCGCCGCAGCCCCGCCCGGTGCCCGTGGTACTAGAGCCAGTGCCAGCACCGGTCCCTGTCCCGCCGCTGGTTCAACCATCACTGCCACCGATTCAGGAGACCATGCAGGTACCCATACCAGAATCTGTTCCAGCACCAGCACCAACGCCAACGCCAACGCCAACGCCAACGCCAACGCCAGCACCAGCACCAGCACCAGCACCAGCACCAGCACCAACACCAGCACCAACACCAACACCAACACCAACGCCTGCTCCCATGCGAGCTTTGGCGATCACACCGGCCGAGAATCCGGTTACTACCGCTACGCCTGCCGCTGCCACGCCCCCTGCCGGTGGGGGCCTCGCCGTATCGGCTCCGGCAGTGGGTGGCTCGGGCCTGATTTACCCGACCAACATGGAAAAGCGTCCTCGCCAAAAGAGCTTTGCCGAGATGGCGAACGAACAACTCAATCCCGGGGGGCGTCGCGACAAGTTTGTGGATTCAGTCGATGCCGCAGAAAAGCCAGATTGCCTCGCCTCCAACCAGGCAGGTGGCCTGTTGGCCGCACCTTTGATCGCCTTTAAAGCCGCCACGGGAAAATGCAAATAAACAATTCACAGGAACACCGCCCATGAACACAAGAACTTCGCACACAACGGCTCCTTGCTCGACACGGCGATGGAGGGCATTGGCAATTGCAGGCGCGCTGACATTCGCCTGCGTCTTTGCCTCCCCCACCTTTGCACAATCGCCGACTGCGACTGCGACTGCGACTACGGCTGCTAGTGCGGGTAGTGCATCGAACCCCTACGGCTTGCGCGTGGTGTGGGCACAAGGTGATCTGGTGGCTCGAACAACATTGATTCTGCTGGCCCTGATGTCACTGCTGAGCTGGTACATCATTGTTGCCAAGCTGCTAGAGCAGCATCGCCAGGCGGGCCAGGCACAATCGGCGCGCGCTGCGTTTGCCAATGCGGATTCGTTACAAAAAGGGGCAACCTCACTAAGCAAAGACAGCCCTTTTCGTGTCCTTGTGGATTCCGCGATGGACGCCTTGCGCAAGTACGAAAGTCTGGCGGGGCAGGTTGAGGTCGGAACGTGGCTGAGCCAGGATATCGTGCGCAACATTGCAACATTGCAAATGCGCATGCAGACGGGCTTATCGGTGCTGGCCACTGTCGGTTCTACCGCGCCGTTCGTGGGCCTGTTCGGCACGGTCTGGGGCATATACAACGCGCTGATCACCATTGGTTCGACCGGTCAGGCCTCCATCGACAAGGTGGCGGGCCCGGTGGGCGAGGCGCTCATCATGACAGCGTTGGGCCTGGCAGTGGCGGTCCCCGCAGTGTTGGGGTACAACTGGTTGGTGCGCCGCAACCGGGTGGCTTTGCACAGCGCCCGGGGATTCGGTTCCGATTTGCACACGCTGTTGCTCATTGAAATCGAAAAGAGCCAGCGCAAGGGCAAATCCGTAAAAACCGCAGAGTAAGCCATGGCCATCGACTTTGAAGCCCTTGAAGCAGGCCTAATTGGGTCCGACAGTGATGACACGATGCTGTCAGAGATCAACACTACGCCTCTGGTTGATGTGATGCTGGTCTTGCTGATCATTTTTTTGATCACCATTCCGGTGGTGAATGCTGCGGTTGCGGTGGATCTGCCACGTGAGAGTAACCTGCTGCGCCAAGCGCTGGCGGAGACAGTCATCGTCTCAATTGATGCAAGCGGCGCCAGTTATTGGTTCGACGCCAAACTGGCCAACAACGAGATTCTCCAACAGCGGCTTGCAAAAGTCGCCGACCAGAAGCCGCAACCGGAGGTTCATATTCGCGCCGATGCACACACTGATTTTGCTGCCGTGGCCGAAGTGGTCTATGCCTGTCAGGTGGCAGGCATTGCCCGCGTCGGGTTCTTGACCGAGCCACCTGTTTCACCCTGAAAGTTTTGCACCATGGCAATTGATTTCAGTGACGAAGAGGACGACGGCAACGCAGCGCCGAACATGAACACCACGCCACTGATTGATGTGCTGCTGGTGTTGCTGGTGATGCTCATCATCACCATTCCGATCCGTTTGCACGCGGTAAGCATAGACCTGCCTGGAGCCTTGCCGCCACCTGATGCGCCGTTGCCGCTTGTTGTGCGGGTTGAGGTATCTGCGAGCAACCAGGTTCAGTGGAACGGCGAGATGGTTGCCGACCGCGTGGCGCTAGAGACATTGCTGCAATCCGCTGCACAGCAAACGCCAGCACCCGAGATTCATGTGCATGCAGACCCCAAGTCCAAGTACGACGTCGTCGCAGCCATATTGACGGCGGCCCAGCGCCAGGGGCTGGAAAAAATCGGGGTCGTAGGGCTGGAAAATTACGCTAAACCCACCCTATAGGCTTTGGGGCGCCTGTGTCGCAAAGTTCAACAGCAACTTGTCTTGCTGGGTGAGGCTTGTGAATGCCAAGCCAATGTAAAAGCTATCGTCCTTGAGCGATCGGTTGTTATGGCAGATGCTGGCAACGACCTTCAAGGGGACTGGCGCATTGTCAAAGTTCACCTCGATGCACAGGTTTACTTTGTCGCCTACGGTGGCCAGTGCTGATTCTGTCTTGATCATGGCACCCTGCATGCTGATATCAACCAACGTTGCCTCCAGCGGACCCGTTTCTGGTGCGCCGTTCTTGGGCGGTACCTGCACCGTGGTAGGCCAGGATGTTTTAGTACGCATGGACTGGCGAACCAGAGTCGCGTCAACTTGCGCCGGGTAGGCCAGTAGCGCATAGGCGAATGGTTTCTGAAAGGTTTGCAGCACCTTGCTCAGAAATGAAAACTCGTATTGCCCGGTGAAACCCCGCACGACACAAATTTCGCCTTCTTCCAGCTCAGTTTTTACACCATCGGGGCCCATGGGGCCGACCATGACACCCTTACTCTCAATGGCGCCAAAAAATTGTGACTCTCTCTTGCTGGCACCTTCGACCAATCGGCGGGTTTGCAGGGCCATGCCGGTTCGCAAGCCCAACGCCTTGAGGGGCATCCGGCTGACGGGGGCACTGGGTTCAACATCTTGGCTCATGGAAGGTGCTTTCGGGAGGATGCGAAGGCCAGCCAGTGGCCGGAATTGGGGTCTTCATCGGGCTTTTGCAGCTGTATTTCTGGCTAAGATGTTACACCGGCATTGCGCCCAAATAGACGAGGCCGGGCTCAAGGAGATCAGCATGAGACCACCAAACACCATTTTCTGCCCCTTGCTCGCTAGTGTCGTGGCAGGCTTGCTGGCGGGCTGCGCGGACCTCAACGATACCGGGCTGGCGGCACTGTCATCCAAGGTTGCGGCCTACGCCATCGTCGATGAGCAACTGGTGCAGGGTGAGATGGTGCTGTTCCCGGACCACACGGGAACCATTACGCTGCGTGCGGAGGTGGTTCCAGTTGGCATGGCTGTGCCGGCTGCCAGCGCGCCCACGCCCACTGATAAGCCGGTCATGAGCAGTTGTGTGGGGCGTTTGCGGTACACGGGCAGCACAGCAGGCCTCGTCGATTTGCGTTGCAATGACGGTGCCATCGCCGACTTGCGTATGGCCCTGATTGGTGACACCCGTGGCTACGGTTACGGCTACACCGCAACCGGTCTTGCCAGCGTGGTGTTTGGCTTTAAGCCCGTAGAAGCCCGCGCTCACCTCACAGTGCCGACCGGCAAGCAGTTGCTGGAGCGTACCGAGGGCGGTGGGCTGGAGCTGAGATGAATACGCCAATGGATTATTCGCGTGACCGAGTCTGTTGAGTGCGTCGTCATTGGCGCCGGCGTGGTGGGCTTGGCGGTGGCTCGGGCGCTGGCTCTGGGCGGACGCGAGGTACTGGTTCTTGAAGCTTGCTCGGCGATTGGCACCCAGACCAGTTCACGCAACAGCGAAGTCATTCATGCCGGTATGTACTACCCAACGGGTTCACTAAAGGCCCAACTGTGCGTGCGCGGCAAAGCTATGCTGTATGACTACTGCGCCGAGCGAAGCATTGGCCACGAGCGCTGCGGAAAGTTCATTGTGGCTACGGCGCCGGGCCAGTTGGCACAGTTGGCGACCATCCGTGCCCGTGCGCTGGCCAATGGCGTCACCGATCTGATTCTGCTGGACCGCGCCCAGGCTCTCGCGGCAGAACCGGCCCTGCAGTGCATGGGCGCCTTGCATTCACCTTCAACAGGCATTATTGACAGCCATGGCTTGATGCTTTCCCTGTTGGCCGATTTAGAGCATGCCGGCGGAATTCTTGCACTGAATTCGCCTCTAGCCCTCGCCGAATATGCCCAAGGAGCTATTGAATTAGTAGCAAAGGACGGAACCCGCCTGTCTGCCAAAATCGTCGTCAACGCCGCCGGCTTGCAGGCCCCCGCCCTGGCAGCCCGATTCACCGGCCTGGACCCGCGCCACGTGCCCCAAGCCCACTTCGCTAAAGGCAATTATTTCACGCTGGCCGGGCGCACACCGTTCTCGCACCTTATTTACCCCGTGCCCGAAGCCGCCGGCTTGGGCGTGCACCTGACGTTGGACCTGGGCGGTCAGGCCCGTTTTGGCCCTGACGTGCAGTGGGTGGACACACCTGACGACACGCAAGTCGAGGCCGCGCGTGGCGATGCTTTCTACGCCGAAGTCCGAAAGTACTGGCCAGACTTGCCTGACGGCGCTTTGCAGCCCGCCTACGCCGGCATACGCCCCAAGATCAGTGGACCGAATGAAGCAGCCCGTGACTTTTGCATTCAAGGCCCCAAAGACCATGGCGTGGCCGGGCTGGTGAACCTGTTCGGAATTGAGTCACCCGGCCTGACCAGTTGCCTGGCTATTGCCGAGTGGGTTCGTATTTTGCTATTGAATGAATAGCTTTCTGCGCAATATCGACGCGGGCTAGCGCTTGTTTTTACCCAAGGCTTTGATGGCCAGAGCCGAATCCTTGACCAGTTGCGGCCCCTTGTAGATTAGCCCGGTGTACATCTGCACCACATCGGCCCCGGCGCGGATTTTCTCCACTGCATCTTCGGCGCTCATGATGCCACCCACTCCGATGATGGGATATTTCGGGCCCAGTGCAGCGCGCAGTTGCGCAATCACCCGGTTGCTGGCTTCTCGTACCGGAGCTCCCGACAGGCCACCCGCTTCCTCGGCATGCTCCATGCCTTTGACGGCGTCGCGGCTCAGCGTGGTGTTGGTCGCCACCACGCCGTCCATGCCATGACGCACCAGCGTGGCTGCAATCACGGCGACCTGCGCTTCATCCAGGTCCGGCGCAATTTTTACAAAAATCGGGATGCGTTTGTCGTGCTGCTTTTGCAACGCCTCGCGCCGCGTGGCAATCGCGCCCAACAGGGCATCCAGTGCCTCGTCACTTTGCAGGGCTCGCAGATTCTTGGTGTTGGGGCTGGAGATGTTGACTGTCACGTAGTCTGCATGCGGGTAGACCCCGTCCAGACAGATCAGGTAGTCATCCGTTGCGTTCTCGATCGGTGTGGCTGCATTCTTGCCAATGTTCAGGCCCAGCACAAGGCCCGGGTCTTTTTTCCGACGCAGATCGGAACGTTGCACGTTTTCCAGAAAGACGTCCAGACCGTCGTTGTTGAAGCCCAACCGGTTGATTAGCGCATTGGCCTGGGGCAGGCGGAACATGCGCGGCTTGGGGTTTCCGGGCTGTGCCTTGGGTGTTACCGTGCCGACCTCCACAAAGCCAAAGCCCATGCCTTTCAGCGCGTCGATGCACCGGGCGTTCTTGTCCAGGCCCGCAGCCAGACCTACACGGTTCGGAAATTGGATGCCGGCCAGCACAATCGGGTCTTCGACCTGCTTGGTGTGATAGGCCCAGGTCAGCGGCGTGCCCTGTATGCGAGCCAGGCTGGCCATCGTCAACTCGTGCGCGACTTCGGGGTCCATGCTGAAGAAAACACGGCGCGCCAAACCATAGGGAACAAGAGACATTGGATAATTCCTGGAATATTTTGTAACTACCCGGATTTTCGCCCATGACCCACTCCACATCCCCCAACCCCGCTGCGACCCTGACACAAGACCAGCTAAAAACGCTGGTCGGACAAGCAGCCCTTCAGTATGTGGTGCCAGGTGCCATCGTAGGTGTGGGAACCGGCTCGACGGTGAATAAGTTCATTGACGCGCTGGCCACCATGAAGGACCAGATCAAGGGCGCGGTGTCCAGTTCGGTGGCCAGTACTGAGCGACTACAGGCCTTGGGAATTGCGGTGTTTGACACGAATGACGTGCCCCGCTTGGCAGTCTATATCGACGGCGCCGACGAAATTGATGGCCATGGCTGCATGGTCAAAGGCGGTGGCGCAGCGCTGACGCGTGAAAAGATCGTGGCCGCGCAGTCGGACCGTTTTGTCTGCATTGCAGATGAGTCCAAGCTCGTTAAAGCACTGGGGTCCTTTCCTCTCCCGGTTGAAGTGATTCCCATGGCTGTCCAGCGGATCATTGCCCAATTTGCAGCCAAAGGTGGAAACGCCAAAATTCGTTTCAAAGACGGCAAGCCCCTGGTGACTGACAACGGACAATACCTTCTGGATGTCACCGGCTTGCAAATCAGCGACCCGCTGGCGTTCGAGGCCGAGGTTAGCCAGTGGCCTGGCGTCGTGACAGTCGGTGTGTTCGCGTTTCAACCGGCCCAGGTGTGTCTTTTGGGTACGGCCAGCGGCGTCAAAACCCTGACGTTTTGAGTAGTCAGCGGTCCTGCTAGAAAGTGATACCGGCCGGGTTGGAGGGGTTGGGAGGTGGTGGCTGGTAGGCCGGCTCAGTGGCAGTCGCCGCTGGCTTTTCTTCCGCCTTGGTGGTCGGAGCCTTTTGCACTGATACCAGCGGAGTTGGGGCCGGGTACTTGTAGGCAGCGGGCAGTGCGGACTTTTGCGGATAGCCCGCTGCATCCAGATACTGCGTCCACTCCACATCTGACAAACCCTTGATGCGCTGG
>CANNRR010000050.1 GCA_947508055.1 Burkholderiales bacterium | reverse complement strand
TATGAAACCGTTTGCTTTTGTATTTCCCGGTCAGGGGTCGCAGTCAGTCGGTATGCTTGACGCTTGGGGAACGCACCCCGTCGTTGCACAGACATTGCAGGAAGCCTCAGACTCGTTAGGCCAGGATGTTGCCAAATTGATTCATGAGGGTTCCAAGGAAGCACTGGCCTTGACGACCAATACCCAGCCCGTGATGCTGGTGGCGGGTGTGGCTGCCTATCGGGTCTGGATGACTGAGGTGGGTGTGGCTCCGACTGTAGTGGCCGGACACTCGCTGGGTGAGTATTCGGCTTTGGTCGCATCGGGTACTCTTACCTTGCTGCAGGCTGCGCCCCTGGTTCGCCTGCGTGCGCAAGCCATGCAGGAAGCGGTGCCCGTTGGCGTGGGTGCGATGGCCGCCATTTTGGGTATGGACTCTGCAAAAGTGACCGCTGGTTGCCTGGAAGTAACGCAGTCGTTTGGTGTCGGTTCGCTAGAAGCTGTGGAAGCTGTTAACTTCAATGACCCGGCGCAGACTGTTATTGCCGGCAGCAAGGCGGCAGTGGAAAAGGCATGCGAAGTGCTCAAGGCCAATGGCGCCAAGCGGGCCTTGCACCTGCCGGTATCGGCCCCCTTCCATTCGCGTCTGATGCAACCCGCCGCAGAGAAACTCAGGGAGCGTCTGCTGACGTTGGAGTTTGCAGCACCGCAGATTGCCTTGATTAACAATATTGATGTAGCCGTTGAATCGGATACCCGCCGCATTCGCGATGCCTTGTACCGCCAGGCTTTTGGTCCAGTGCGCTGGGTAGAGTGTGTGCAGGCTATCAAGGCACGGGGTTTGACTACACTGGTGGAGTGTGGTCCAGGCAAGGTGCTGGCCGGTTTGGTCAAACGCATCGACCCAGAATTGACGGGCTTTGCGCTGTTTGATCCCGCCACGTTACAAGACATTCAAGGTGCTTTGGTATGAGTGAAATGAAATTTGAAGGTCAGGTGGCCCTGGTAACTGGGGCTTCCCGCGGAATTGGCGCTGCTATCGCGCTGGAACTGGCACGCAAGGGCCTGAAAGTTGTGGGAACGGCCACGACCGATGTTGGCGCCGCCAAGATAACCGAGGCACTGTCGGCCTATCCCGGTTGCAGCGGCCGAACACTGGACGTGACGCAAAGTGGAACGGGCGAGGCGCTGGTGGACGCCATTGTGAAGGAATACGGCGGACTGCAGGTGCTGGTCAACAATGCTGGCATCACGCGCGACAACCTGGCCATGCGCATGAAGGATGACGAGTGGGATGCCGTGATGGACGCCAATCTCAAGGGAGTGTTCCGTATGAGTCGCGCTGTGATGCGTACCATGATGAAACAGCGCTTTGGTCGCATCATCAACATTACCTCGGTGGTAGGGACATCGGGTAACCCCGGCCAAGCCAACTACGCGGCAGCCAAAGCCGGCGTAGCCGGCATGACGCGTGCCTTGGCGCGTGAACTGGGGTCGCGTAACATCACGGTCAATTGCGTTGCCCCTGGTTTTATCGAAACCGATATGACCGCAGGTCTGAGCGAAGAACAGCAAAAGGCACTTTTGGGCCAGATTCCGCTGGGACATCTGGGCAAGCCGACTGATATCGCGCACGCTGTTGCATACTTGGCGTCCCCGGGCGCAAGTTACGTCACGGGGCAAGAATTGCATGTCAATGGTGGCATGTACATGTAAGCTAGTAGATTCAGCCGATTTGTCCGTTCGGCCACCTGGTTAGAGTTGCGGCTCCAAGCCCGGGTAAAATGACGGATTCTTTTACAACCCTTAGAGGGAAGCCATGAGTGATATCGAAGCCCGCGTCAAAAAAATTATTGCCGAACAACTCGGTGTTGAAGAGTCGCAAGTCACCAACGAAAAAGCCTTTGTAGCCGATCTGGGTGCTGATTCTCTGGACACCGTCGAATTGGTGATGGCGCTGGAAGACGAGTTTGGAATTGAAATTCCGGACGAAGACGCAGAAAAAATCACCACGGTGCAAAACGCTGTCGATTACGCCAGCACACACAAGAAAGCCTGATTCGGCTTGCGTGGCACCATGGTGCCATGTGGATCGGGGCTGGTGCACCCGAGATGGTGCACCGGTTCCCTGATCCGAAACAGGGCCGTTGCAGACGGCTTTTTTTTGACCAAATCTGAAGTCTGATTGCTATGGCCCGTCGTCGCGTTGTTGTTACTGGTTTGGGGTGTGTGAGTCCTGTTGGAAACACGGTGGACGAAGCGTGGTCTAACGTTCTCGCGGGTAAGTCCGGTATCGGAAAAATTTCCCGGTTTGATGCAACAGCATTTTCATGCCAGATTGCTGGTGAAGTTCGTGATTTCAATTTGGATGCGTACATGACGTCCAAAGAAGCGCGCACCATGGATACGTTCATCCATTACGGTATCGCTGCGGCTGTGCAGGCGGTTGTCGATTCGGGACTGCCGAATGGCGATGCATTGGGTGAAGAAGCGGCCACGCGCATTGGTTGTGTGATTGGCTCTGGCATAGGCGGTCTGCCCATGATTGAGGGCATGCATGTTGAATATACCAACCGTGGGCCACGCCGTATTTCACCTTTTTTTGTTCCTTCTACGATCATCAATATGATTGCCGGCCATGTGTCGATGCGGTTTGGGTTTAAAGGTCCCAATATTGCCATCGTTACGGCCTGTACAACCGGTTTGCACTGCATTGGCGAAGCCGGTCGCATGATTGAGTACGGTGATGCCGATGTCATGGTTGCAGGTGGGTCCGAGGCGACCGTTTCTCCGCTGGGGATTGGGGGATTTGCTGCCATGCGGGCGCTCAGTACTCGAAATGACGACCCCACCACCGCCTCCCGTCCGTGGGACAAGGACCGAGACGGGTTTGTGCTGGGTGAGGGTGCCGGTGTGGTGGTGCTGGAAGAATACGAGCATGCGGTGGCACGTGGCGCCAAAATCTACGCCGAATTGGCGGGTTTTGGCATGAGCGCCGACGCTGGTCACATGACCGCCCCCAATATGGATGGCCCTCGGCGGGCCATGCTGGGTGCCATGCGCAATGCAGGTATCAACGCGGATCAGGTGGATTACCTGAATGCACACGGCACCTCGACGCCGCTGGGCGACTTGAATGAAACCAATGCGATCAAGGCTGCTTTGGGCGATCACGCCAGGAAAGTCGTCGTCAATTCCACCAAGTCGATGACCGGGCATTTGCTCGGCGGCGCCGGTGGTATCGAGTCTGTCTTTACGATTCTGGCTTTACATCACCAGAAAAGTCCACCAACCATCAATATCTTCAACCAAGATCCCGAGTGCGACCTGGACTACTGTGCCAACGTCGCCCGTGACATGCGCATTGATGTGGCCCTCAAAAACAACTTTGGTTTTGGTGGTACTAACGGCTCTCTGGTATTCAAGCGCGTCTGAGTGACGCCGGTTACCCGTTACGGAATATGCATAGGGCCCCGGCGGTCAGTTTCTCAGTTGCCAGGTCCCATTGGCATTTGTGGTGCATCCTGGTTCTGTTCTTCAGCGCAGTGCTGACCTTTGGGGCATATGCGCTGGGGCAACCACAATCGGGTTGGCAAATCGTTATTGTTGCGTGCACTTTTCTGGCTGCTGCACTGGTGGCATTGTTTGGCTGGTACCAATCTCCGCGGGGTTCTTTGCGCTGGAATGGCCAGCATTGGCATTGGTCCGGTTATGCCGATCAGTCGGCTTGCGTAGTATCCCTGCGTATGGACTTGCAAAGGGTTTTACTAGTATCTCTGCAACGCCGAGACAAACTAGCGCATTGGTTGTGGCTTGACGCTGCGGCCGATCCCGCAAACTGGCGTGCATTCCGCCGCGCCGTAATTTCCAGTCAAAGTGGTTTTTCCGAGGACGATGACGTACGGGCCGCCACGCCCCGCGGGGAGGTCGAATGAGTCCGCCTGGAGCCACCACTGAACAGGACAGCGATACCGTGTTGGTGCAGCGCACGGTGGCCGGTGATCAAAAAGCCTATGGCTTGTTGGTTCTGAAGTACCAGCGACGAATTCAACGTCTGATTGGCCGTATGGTGCGTGATGTGGATTTGGTCGAAGACATTGCCCAAGAAACGTTTGTACGCGCGTACCGCGCGCTGCACCAGTTTCGCGGTGATGCACAGTTCTATACCTGGCTCTACCGTATTGCGGTCAATACCGCCAAGAAGTTTCTGCTGGAACTTAAGCACGACCCGATCATTTCCGAGAATTTCCGTCCAAATGACGATGACGATGAAACTTCCTGGAAAAGAAGTGAACCAACCACCGATGAAGGGCCCGAGTCTATTCTGGCGGCTAAGGAAATAGCCGCTGTGGTTAACTCAGCAATGGACGCATTGCCAATTGATCTGCGTCAGGCTGTTGTCTTGCGGGAAATTGAAGGCATGAGCTACGAAGAGATCGCCATTGCTATGGATTGCCCCGTTGGAACGGTGCGTTCACGCATCTTTCGTGCGCGGGAAGCTATTTCGCAGCGGGTGCGGCCGTTGCTGGATAAACAAACTGGTAAACGGTGGTGAGGTTTGCATATGGGTGACCTGAATTCAATTTCCAATGAACGCATATCCGCTCTGATGGATGGTGTCTTGCAAGCAGACGAGTGCGCGCTCGTCTTGGGCGGACTGTTGACGGATAAGCAGTCGATCGAAACCTGGCACGTCTATCAAGTGGTGGGCGACGTGTTGCGTAGCCCCGAGTTGGCGCCAACGCGAGGTGATCGGGCGTTCTGGGAGAGGCTTGAGCTGCGCCTATCCCAAGAGCCTGAAAAACCTTCTTCCGAGACGGGCCCCGATCTGTCTGCAATGGTCGACGGTGGCAGGGCGGGTGTCGTTGATACCAGCAAGCCCGTCGCCAACGCCCCTTTGTTTCGCTGGAAGTTATTGGCCGGCGTCGCTTGCTCGGCTTTGGTAGTTGTGATGGGGACTGGTTTGTGGAATCAAACCAAGCTTCACGGCGGAGGGGAAATGGCTGCCGTCAACCCAACTTCGTCTGCAGCCCCAGTGGTGGTTGCGACGGAAACGTCTGCTGGACCCATGTTGCGCGATCCCCACCTTGATGAGTTGATGGCAGCACACCGCCAGTTGGGGGGGCATTCGGCCTTGCAACTGCCAACCGGCTTCTTGCGCAACGCCACCTACGAAGGCGCGAGTCGGTGATGCGTATGCTGGGTAAATGGTTGCTTTTTTCCATGGCATCGTATCTGAGCCTTGTGCTGAGTGCCGCGTGGGCACAACCTGTTGCCGTTGAAGTGCCTTTGAACGCCTGGTTAATGCGTGTGCACCAAGCGGCCAGGCAAAGTGTCTATACCGGCACTTTCGTTGTCTCTGCCGGAGGAAATATGGCAAGCGCCCGCATCTGGCATGTTTGCGACGGCAGTCAACAATTGGAGCGAGTGGAGTCTTTGAGCGGGACACCTAGGGCGATCTTCAGGCGCAATGACCAGGTAGTGACATTTTTTCCGCAGTCCAGAATTGCGATTGCCGAAGTTCGCGAGTCGCTAGGGCTGTTTCCCAGTCTGCTCAAATCCAGCGACTCGTCGATTGGAGATTTTTATCGGTTGAAGGCGCTTGGCAATGAGCGCATTGCCGGCTTTGATGCTGACGTATTTCATCTCGCACCGAATGACCGTTTGCGCTATGGATACCGTGTTTGGAGTGAGAAGAGAACCGGCCTGATTGTTCGGCTGCAAACTCTGGATGTCGATGGCAAGGTTCTGGAGCAGGCTGCATTCTCGGAATTGCAGTTGGATGCCGCAGTGAACGTGGGCAAGTTGTCCAAAGCGGGTAATACCGATGGCTACCGAGTCTTGCGCCCGGACATGCAGAAGACAACGGCGGACGCTCAGGGCTGGGCATTGCACAAAGAAATTGATGGATTCAAGCCCATGGCCTGCTATCAACGCATGGTTGTCAGCACGAATGCGGGTCTGGCCGGCAATGGTCAAAGTACGATGCAATGGATGTTTTCTGATGGGGTGGCCACTGTTTCACTTTTTGTGGAGGCCTATGACCAACAGCGCCATGGCCGTGAAGGTGCAACTGACATGGGGGGGGCGACGCACACCCAGACCCGGCGCATCAATGACTGGTGGGTCACTGTGGTTGGCGAGGTGCCGCCTGCTACCCTGAACGCGTTTGCCTATGCCCTTGAACACAAGAAATAAGGCCTCAGGTGGAACCCTGCCGGTGAATTCTGATCAATGACCAGACTGATTGTTCGAATGGAAGAAATATGATGAAACCTCTGATGCTCAAATCTATGCGCACTATTTTTGTGGCGCTAACCATGGTCACAACTGCCTTCATTGCAGTTTCGCCCTTGCAGCCTGCCATGGCACAAGCACGTGCTTTACCTGATTTCACCGACCTGGTGGATCAGGTGGGGCCATCCGTGGTGAATATCCGAACCATGGAAAAAATTAGCCAGCGCACGGCGCAAGGTGGCCAGGCAGAAGAAGACATGTTGGAGTTCTTCAGACGTTTTGGGTTGCCGACGCCCAACATGCCTGGTAATCCCCGGCAAGCCCCCCGTCAAAATCGTCCACAGCAGGAAGAGGAGCAACCCCGCGGCGTAGGGTCGGGTTTCATGCTTACGTCGGACGGCTTCATCATGACCAATGCCCATGTCGTTGACGGGGCAGATGAGGTATTAGTAACGTTGACCGACAAGCGCGAGTTCAAGGCCAAGATCATTGGTGCAGACAAGCGTAGCGACGTCGCCGTGGTCAAAATCGAGGCCACCGGTTTGCCTGCAGTGAAAGTGGGCGATGTGGGCCGATTGCGTGTTGGCGAGTGGGTCATGGCCATCGGCTCGCCGTTTGGACTGGAAAACTCCGTGACAGCTGGCATTGTGAGTGCCAAGCAGCGAGATACTGGTGACTACCTTCCTTTTATTCAGACAGATGTGGCCATCAACCCCGGCAACTCGGGTGGCCCACTCATCAATATGCGTGGTGAAGTGGTAGGTATCAACAGTCAAATCTATTCACGCTCTGGCGGTTTTATGGGTATCTCGTTTGCCATTCCCATGGACGAGGCGATTCGTGTGAGCGATCAATTGCGCAGTTCCGGGCGTGTGTCTCGGGGACGCATTGGCGTGCAGATCGAGCAGGTCAGCAAAGATATTGCGGAGTCGTTGGGGCTGGGCAAGCCAGCAGGTGCAATGGTGCGCGCGGTAGAACCAGGTTTGCCTGCGGACAGGGCGGGGGTTGAAGCCGGAGACATCATCACGCGGTTTGATGGAAAGGCGATTGAGAAGTCGAGTGACTTACCGCGCATGATTGGCGGCACCAAACCCGGCACTAAAAGCACAATTACGGTGTTCAGGCGTGGTGCACACAAGGATCTGAGTATCACCATCGCTGAAGTGGAAGCCGACAAGCCCATGGCCAAGGCATCAGCCCGAGACGAGAAGCCCAAGATATCCACCGCGGGTCAAGCGGTGGGTCTTGCAGTGAGCGAGGTGCCGGATGCCCAGAAGAAGGAATTGAAAATCAAAGGAGGTGTGCGAGTCGACAGCGCTGTGGAAGCCGCAGCGCGTGCCGGTCTGCGGGAAGGCGATGTCATTTTGTCATTGGGAAATGCAGAGGTTTCTTCCGTCAAAGAGTTTGAAGCGGCGCTTGCCAAGCACGATAAAACCAGGACGTTAGCCGTGTTGGTTCGTCGTGCGGATTTGGTGCAGTGGGTCTTGATCAAGCCCGCCCGATAGCGCACGGACGTTTAAACGACCCGCAAGCCCGCAGGGTTTATGGGTTGTTTGAGGTCGATCGAAGATATTTTTATATTCTTTTGGCCTTCAATTAATATATGTGTGCACTTGCTAACTTATAAGGATTTCTCGGAGTTGGTTAGAATGGCGACCGTTCGAGAGACTTTTTGGGAATATGGATTGCCAAAAATCCATCATATGGGATCGCGGTCGGCCCCCCACAGCTGATCCACAGATCACCCACAAGTTGTACAGAGCCTTATCCTTTAAATTGTTAATAACCTGTGTATAAAATAACTGTTGCGGAGTCGCAACGACCCCAACATGCTGCTTTTCGCGCTTTGCTTTCACAACTTTTTGCCTACAATGAAGCTCCAACCTTCGCAGTTGCCAATGATTGTTGGTTCAGGGCGCGTCAATATCCGACGCGCCCTTTTTTCTTGTGCATCTCAAATTAATTCAATCACTTAAGCGTTTTCGTTGATGCATCACATCAGAAATTTTTCGATCATTGCGCACATTGATCATGGCAAATCCACATTAGCAGATCGTTTGATTCAGCGTTGCGGAGGACTCGAAGCGCGTGAGATGGAAGCACAGGTGCTGGACTCGATGGATATCGAGAAAGAGCGTGGGATAACTATCAAGGCGCAGACCGCTGCGCTTCAATACCAGGCCAAAGATGGACAGGTCTACAACCTGAACCTGATCGACACGCCGGGGCATGTTGACTTCTCGTATGAAGTGAGTCGTTCGCTGTCTGCGTGTGAAGGAGCTCTGCTGGTTGTCGACGCAAGCCAGGGCGTTGAAGCGCAAACGGTGGCTAACTGCTACACCGCACTTGAGTTGCATGTCGAAGTGTTACCGGTGCTCAACAAGATTGACTTACCCAACGCTGATCCGGAAAACGCCCGAAGCGAAATCGAAGATGTGATTGGCATTGACGCTTCGGATGCAATCGTGTGCTCTGCCAAAACCGGTCTCGGCATCGACGATATTCTGGAAGCCATCGTTGCCAAGATTCCGGCACCCAAGGGGAATCCGGATGGCCCGTTGCGCGCCATGATCATCGACAGCTGGTTTGACAGCTATGTCGGCGTGGTGATGCTGGTACGCGTAGTGGACGGGCGATTGGCCAAAGGTGAGCGCATCAAGATGATGGCCTCGGGCGCCATGTACAACGCCGACAATCTCGGCGTATTCACGCCGGCCAATCAGCCGCGCGAATCGCTGCAAGCGGGTGAAGTGGGTTACATCATCGCCGGCATCAAGGAATTGCAGGCAGCCAAGGTGGGCGACACGGTGACGCTGATCAAACCAGGTACCGGCGGTGCCGCTTTCACGGCCACTGAAGCCTTGCCCGGTTTCAAGGAAATTCAGCCGCAGGTGTTTGCCGGTCTGTATCCTTCTGAAGCCAGCGAGTACGACTCGCTACGCGATGCGCTGGAGAAACTCAAGCTCAATGATGCATCGTTGCACTATGAACCCGAAGTGTCACAAGCCCTGGGCTTTGGGTTTCGCTGCGGCTTTTTGGGCCTGCTGCACATGGAAATTGTGCAGGAGCGTCTGGAGCGCGAGTTCGACCAGGACCTGATCACAACGGCCCCCAGTGTGGTCTACCAGGTGGTCAAGAACGACGGCGAAGTGGTCATGGTGGAGAACCCGTCGAAGATGCCGGAGATCGGCAAGACCGCCGAGATCCGCGAACCCATCGTCACCGTGCACCTTTATATGCCGCAGGAATATGTGGGCGTGGTCATGACTCTGGCCAATCAGAAGCGCGGCGTACAGATGAATATGGCCTACAAAGGTCGTCAAGTGGTACTCACCTACGAAATGCCGTTGGCTGAAATCGTGCTTGACTTTTTTGACAAACTTAAATCGGTGTCGCGTGGCTATGCGTCGATGGATTACGAGTTCAAAGAATACCGCGCGGCCGATGTGGTCAAGGTGGACATTTTGTTGAACTCTGAAAAGGTCGACGCACTATCTATCATGCTGCACCGTAGCCAAAGCATCTACCGTGGACGCGCTGTGGTGGCCAAGATGCGAGAGATCATTTCTCGCCAGATGTATGACGTGGCGATCCAGGCGGCCATTGGCGCCAACATCATTGCGCGTGAGACAATCAAGGCACTACGCAAGAACGTTCTGGCCAAGTGCTATGGTGGCGACATTTCACGCAAACGCAAACTCCTTGAGAAACAGAAAGCAGGCAAGAAGCGCATGAAGCAAATTGGATCCGTTGAAGTTCCCCAGGAAGCGTTCCTGGCTATTTTGCAGGTGGAAGACTGATGCAAGCGCTGACCTCGGCCGTGTTGGCGGCGTTCGCGTTTTATGCGGGTTCTTGGTACCTCGGTCTTGTGGAAGGCAACTTCGCCTTATTGCTTTTTCTCGCCACCGTTGTAACCGGGGCCTATTGGTTGGCCGAGCGTTTTTATTTTCTGCCACAGCGGCAAAATACCGCGGCTTTGCTTGAAGCCTCTGACATCAAGCGCCGCGAAGATCTTGGCAAGATGGGAATCAACCAAGTGGACGGCAACATGGCCGAGGCAAGGAACCGCATCCTGATGCAACCCTGGTGGTTGGACTGGACTGCCGGGCTGTTCCCCGTCATCATCTCAGTCTTTTTCTTGCGCTCGTTTCTGGTGGAGCCGTTCAAGATTCCTTCCGGCTCAATGATCCCCACACTTTTGGTGGGCGACCTGATTTTGGTCAATAAATTTACCTACGGTTTGCGCCTGCCGGTGCTCAACGCCAAGATTACCGAAGGTACACCGCCGCAGCGCGGCGACGTCATGGTGTTCCGTTACCCACCCAAGCCCAGCCTGGATTACATCAAGCGTGTGGTGGGGTTGCCCGGTGACACCGTAGCCTATATCAACAAGCGCCTGACCATCAACGGCCAGCCCGTTCCAACAGCTACGCTGCCAGAGTTTTTTGACGATGACGTTATGCGCTATTTCAAGCAGTTTGAAGAAGTGCTAGGTGACAAGAAGCACAAGTTGCTTAACGACGATGAGCGTCCAGCTTTCGTGCCGGGCGCAGACAATTTCGCTGGACGTGATGGGTGCCTGTATTCGGTAGAGGGCGTCACTTGCAAGGTACCGCAAGGCCACTATTTCATGATGGGCGACAATCGCGATAATTCGCTTGATTCAAGGTATTGGGGTTTTGTGCCCGAGAAGAATATTGTCGGCCGAGCCTTCTTTGTCTGGATGAATTTTGGAAATCCCAAACGCATTGGTGCGTTTGACTGAAACGGGAGTTGATACATGACAGTCCAATGCAGGTCCAAGCAACGCGGCGTCACGTTTATTGGTTTGGTTTTTGTGGGGGCCGTGGTCGGTATTTCCGGTCTGATTGCTGCGCAGGTTTTTCCCACCTATCTGGAGTACCAGATGGTCACCAAAGCCGTTACTAAGGCGCAAGAGGGAAATTCTGTCGCAGAAGTTCGAATGATTTTCGATAAAGCTACTCAGATTGATGCCATCAGTTCGATTTCAGGCAAGGATCTGGAAGTAACCAAAGAGGGTGACAAAGTCGTCGTGCGGTTTGCCTACGCGCGCGAGATTCACCTGTTTGGCCCAGCTTGGCTGACGCTTAAGTACGCTGGCCGATCCAAATAGCGTGGTACCTGGTCTGCTGGAGTTGCAGCGTCGGTTGCAGCATGAATTTTCAAATGCCTCTTTGTTGACCCAGGCGCTGACGCATCGCAGCTTCTCCAGCGATCATTACGAACGGCTCGAGTTTCTGGGTGACTCGGTCCTGAATCTGGCGGTCTCGGATCTGCTGTATGCCCGCTTGGGCAGTTTGCCTGAAGGCGACCTGTCTCGGGTACGTGCAAATCTGGTCAAGCAAGAAACCCTGCATCAACTCGCAATCGGCCTGGGCTTGCCCGACGTTATGCGCTTGGGCGAGGGCGAGGTTCGATCCGGTGGTCAAAAACGGCCCTCTATCCTGGCTGATACGCTGGAAGCCATCATTGGGGCGGTCTACCTGGACGCTGGCTTTACCGTCGCTCAGGCACTGGTTCGCCGTCTGTTCGTGGCGGTTGAGATCAATCCCACCATGGAAGCGATCGGCAAGGATCCTAAAACAGAATTGCAAGAGTGGCTGCAGGGCCGCAAAATGCAACTGCCCCAGTACAAGGTGGTTGCCACCATTGGGGCCTCCCATAAACAAACCTTCGACGTGGAGTGCGAGATTCCTGAGTTGCGTCTCACCGAGCGCGGTATTGGTGGTTCCCGCCGATCCGGCGAACAGGCCGCAGCGAGCGCGATGCTGCAAACAATCAAGGCAAAAACTCGTTCATGAATGCTACAAAAAAGATAGCTGCTGGCGCTGATTCGACGCCTGCTGCTGGTCAAAATGATCAACAACCCGACCTCAACAGCATGCTCGAAGGCCTGCTCAAAAACACTCTCAAAGTGGCGCAACCCGGTACCGTGTCTGAAGGACAACGCTGCGGGCTGGTTGCTATCGTAGGCAAGCCCAACGTGGGCAAGTCCACACTCCTGAACGCTTTGGTGGGCCAGAAGATCAGTATCACCTCGCGCAAGGCGCAGACCACGCGCCACCGCATCACCGGCATGCACACGCGCGGCGCGACCCAGTTTGTATTTGTCGACACCCCGGGCTTTCAGACCCTGCACACCAACGCACTGAACAAATCGCTCAACAAGACGGTGCAGGGCGCTGTGGCCGACGTCGATCTGATTTTGTTTGTGGTGGAGGCGGGTAGCTTCACGCCGGCGGACGCGCGTGTGCTAGCCCTGCTGGGTAAGAACATTCCTACGCTTCTGATTGCCAACAAGCTCGACAATATCCACCGCCGTGGCGATATTGCGCCCTGGCTGCAGACCATGCAGGACAAGCACAAGTTCGCAGAGTTTGTACCCATGTCGGCCAAAAGCGCCAAAGACACCGAGCGTCTGCTGGGAATCTGCGAAAAATACCTGCCCGAACAGGCTTGGTGGTATGCCGACGACGAGCTCACCGATCGCAGCGAAAAGTTTTTGGCGAGCGAACTGGTGCGTGAAAAACTGTTCCGCCTGACGGGTGATGAGTTGCCGTACACCTCTACCGTGGTCATCGACAAGTTCGAAGAAGAGCCACCGCAACGCAAGGGTCAGAAGCGCCTGCTGCGCATTGCGGCCACCATCGTGGTGGAGCGCGACACCCACAAGGCCATGGTCATTGGAGACAAGGGCGAACGTATCAAGCGTATCGGTATGGAAACCCGTGTCGAGCTGGAAAAGCTGGCCGATGCGAAGGTGTTTATTGAACTATGGGTCAAGGTGCGTTCCGGTTGGGCCGATGACGAGGCGCGGGTGCGCAGCTTTGGTTACGAGTAAGCGCATCTCCGATGAGCCTGCGTATGTGCTGCACCGCTACGACTGGAGCGAGTCCAGCCTGATTCTGGAAGTGCTTACCCGCCACCACGGCCGTATCGCCTTGGTGGCGAAGGGCGCCAAACGCCCCAGTTCCAGTTTTCGCCCAGTGCTGTTGCCACTGCAGATGCTGCACGTCGCTTTTGGTGGCGATGCAGAAATCCGTACCCTCAAGAGTGCCGAGTGGCAGGGCGGGCACGTCATGCCCACGGGCGATGCGCTCTTGTCGGGTTACTACCTGAACGAACTGCTGCTGACCCTGCTGGCACGAGATGACCCGCACCCGACGTTGTTCGACGTGTATGTAAACGTGGTCCAGGTGCTGGCCAGCGAGCATGGCGAAGTTTTGCAGGCGGCGTTGCGAACCTACGAGCTGCTGCTGCTGCGAGAAATCGGACTTTTGCCACAACTCGACGTCCAAACCATGACCCTCGGTGATCTGGTCGCCGATGCGCGCTACTGCCTGGTGCCTGAAGGCGGCTTGCGTCTGGCGCACGCGGATGATCGCGCAAGTTTGAGCGGATCGCAGTGGGGCAGTTTGCAGGCGGCGCTGGCAGGCGGCGCACCGTTTACCACCACGCTGCGCGCCTGCGCTGCGGTCACCAGTGAACTCAAACCACAGTTGCGGGCCCTGCTGCACTACCATTGCGGCGTCAGAACGCTGCGCACCCGTCAGATGATGATGGATATTCAAACCCTGTAACTATGGCACCTAAACTCTCCGTTAATCTCAACAAGGTCGCCCTGGTGCGCAATACGCGCCATCTGGGCATACCCAGCGTTACCTGTGCGGCCACGCTGTGCCTGCAGGCCGGGGCGGCAGGCATTACGGTGCATCCGCGCCCGGACGCGCGCCATATACGCCCCGATGATGTGGTTGAACTGGCCCAACTTTTGCAGGCCTGGCCCGACCGGGAGTTCAACGTCGAAGGCAACCCCTTTCACAACCTGATGGACTGCGTGGCCGACCTGGTGGCACGCAAGTTACCGGTGCACCAGGTCACCTTTGTGCCGGACTCCGAAGGCCAGTTCACCAGCGATCATGGCTGGACCTTCCCGCAGGATGCTGTTCGCCTCACGCCGCTGATTGACCAGGCGCATGCCCTGGGTCTGCGCGTGAGCCTGTTCATGGACGCTGACCCTAATGCGATGTCGGCCGCCAAGACCGTGGGCGCCGACCGCGTGGAGTTGTACACCGAGCCCTATGCCGCCGCCTGGGGTACACCCGACCAAAATGCGCAGTTGCAGCGCTTCGCCCGTGCCGCTCAAGCCGCACTGGACGCCGGGTTGGGCGTGAATGCCGGTCACGACCTGAACCGTGACAATCTGGGCGCCTTTGTGCAAACGGTGCCGGGCGTGCAGGAGGTGTCCATTGGCCACGCGCTGATATCGGACGCGCTGGAACTGGGCTATGCGGCTACGATTCGGGCTTACCTGCAATGTTTGGAGAATGCACCGTGAGCGCCGCCGGGGCCATATTCTCATGATCTACGGCATCGGCACCGACATCTGCGACGTGCGTCGCATCCGTGCGAGTCTGGAGCGCCATGGCGACCGTTTTGCCGCCAAGATTCTGAGCGATGGGGAGTTTTCCGCATGGAAGGCCCGCAGCCAACGGTGGCCCGAACGCGGTGTGCGCTATCTGGCGACACGTTTCTCGGCCAAGGAAGCCTTCAGCAAGGCCATAGGCCTGGGCATGCGCATGCCCATGACCTGGCGATTGTGCGAAGTGGCCAAACTGCCCAGTGGCGCGCCTCGCATCGTGCTGCATGGTGGTCTGAAAGACTGGTTTGACGCGCGCAAGCTCAGCGTGCACGTCAGTGTGACCGACGAGACCGACTACGCGGCCAGCTTTTGCGTCGTCGAGTTCAAGGAATAATCCTCATTGAAAACCGCAGGCACCCGGACCATTCGGGTTCCCACAGGAACCACAGGGTCCTGCCATCACCGGTTGTGCCTTGGCTGAGTCACCCGTGGTTGCAAATACCGACAGCAGTTTTTCAAGCTGGGTCGAATGGCAATTTGGACATTCCGGGGTAGAGCCGGAGCGAACCAGGGTTTCAAACTTATGGCTGCATTCTTCGCAGGCGTATTCGTACATGGGCATAGCATCTCCTCTTCAGTGTTTACTTTACTGGCGCTTTGGGGCAATACCCGTATAAGCGGGGCAATTGCCTCGCTGATGAATGCATGCGTGCGGATCATGGTGTCCATACTTGAAACAAGTTCACAACGAACGAATTCGAGGAATCGCCATGTCTACCCGCTGCTCGGACGCACGCATCAACTATACCGTGGAGGCCGACCTTGGTGATCAGGAGCGGGCTCAACTCATCGCAGAAGTTGATCTGAAATGGTTGTTTGCCGGGCAGGGGCGTTGGATTGACGGTGCACAACTGCATACCGATCCGCAATATGCATCACAGGTTTTGCAGACGGCCGTCCATTCGCGTGTCGGGTCCTTGCACGATTGTGCAGTGGCCATGCAAGAGCACAAACTGTTCCCCTATTTTTGCTAGTTGAATCAGCCCGCAACTGTCCATATTGGAGCCGGTCGTTCTACTTAACACGACCGAAACCGGTCACTAGCCCCCGTACAATATGCGTATGCAGCTATTGAATTTGTAGCGTAAATATTTTTGGACGATTTCCCATGACCTTTCACGCGCCCCTCATCATTGATATTGCGGGTCTCGCCTTGACCAAGGTGGACCGCCGGCGCCTCAAGCACCCGCTGGTGGGCGGTTTGATCCTGTTTGCACGCAACTGGCAGGACCGTGCGCAACTGACGGCGCTGTGCCGCGACATCAAGCGGGTCCGCTCCGACCTGCTGATTTGTGTGGACCATGAGGGCGGTCGCGTGCAGCGCTTCAAGACCGATGGCTTCACCCACCTGCCGCCCATGCGTGCGTTGGGGGATATGTGGATGGCCCCGCCCAAGGCCAACGCCCACGCCGGGCCGCTTGACGCCACCAATGCGGCCACCGCGTGCGGTTACGTGTTGGGCGCCGAACTGCGGGCCTGTGGTGTGGACCTGAGCTTCACCCCGGTGCTGGATCTTGATTACCAGGAAGATGCCCCCACGAAAGCGCAAGCGCTGTCTGCCCCCCCAGGGGGTGCGGCAAGCTTGGGGCGGCCCGGCGCTTCCCGTAGCAGCGTCATCGGTAGCCGCGCCTTCGCCCGCGACCCGCGCGTGGTGAGCCTGTTGGCCAAGAGCCTGATGCACGGCTTGCTGCAAAGCGGCATGGCCAACTGCGGCAAGCACTTTCCCGGCCACGGCTTTGTTAAAGCCGATTCGCACATTGCTATTCCCGTGGACAAACGCAGCCTTAAAGCTATCCTGGCAGACGATGCAGCGCCCTACCGCTGGCTCAACACCGTGACCACCAGCGTGATGCCGGCCCATGTGATCTACCCCAAGGTCGATGCGCGCCCGGCGGGCTTCTCCAGCACCTGGCTCAACGACATCCTGCGCGGTCAACTCGGCTTTGGCGGCGCCATTTTCAGCGATGACCTGTCCATGGCCGGTGCACGGGTGATTGACGGGCAACCGGTCAGCTACACCCACGGCGCTGTGGTGGCGTTGGCCGCCGGATGCGACATGGTGTTGTTGTGCAACCAGTCCACCGCCAACAGCGAGGGTGGTGGCAGCGCCGTCGATGAATTGATTGCCGGCTTGACCGAAGCCGAGCTCAAAGGCCAGTGGCAGGCCCGCGATGCCAGCGAAGTACGCCGCCGTGCACTGTTGCCCCGGACCCCCGCTTTGGAATGGGATGCGCTCATGGTGCAGGGCGCGTACATGCAGGCGTTGGACTGGATAGATTGATATCGGAAATCGCCGCAGTGCTCCGTGGTAAGGCCAGATAGCGGGTCGATAGCAGCAGTAGCAGGCTACCCAGCAACTCGATCCAGCCAAGCGCGCCACCGCCGCCGCTGCTGCCGATCGCTGCTGGCGTAACGGGGCTAACGGGTGTGACGGGCGTAATCGGAACCACCGGCTCGACCGGAATAGCCGTAGTCACTGAAATCTTGACCGACACGCTGGCGCCCAGAGAAACGCCGTCAGTGGGCTGAATCACAAACGTGTAGTCGCCTGCGGGTTGCGCCTTGGGCCAACTGAAGACGCCGGTGACCGCGTTGAAGGTGGCACCGCTTGGCAACCCCGAGCCGTTGAAGGTCACTTGGTCACCCTCGGCGTCCGTCGCTGTGGCGGTGAATTGGAGGCTGCCTGCGGGCAGCACGTATTGCGTGGGCAGGGCCTTGAGCACCGGTGCCGCATTGGCAATACCCTGCGACACGAGCAGCGCGTTGACGGCCGTGAAAGCGTCCAGCAGACCGGCTCCGCAATCGGTGCGGGTTGCGCAGTAAGTGCCGCTGGGAAATGCCCGCGCCGAACCCACCAGATGTTTTTGCACTTCAGCGGGACTGATGCCGGGCTTCATTTGTATCAGCAAGGCGGCCACGCCGGCCACCTGTGGGGCGGAGAAACTGGTGCCCGAGAGTGCGCTATAACTATCGGCAACGGGTGCCGTGAGGCCGGTGTTGCTGGTGGTGTAGATGCTGTTGCCCGGCGCGCTGATGGTGGTGCCAGCGCCGGTGTTGGCGTAGTCGGCCAGGGCTCCGGTGCTGGTGTGGGCCGTGACCGCAATCACGCCGGAACAATTGGCCGGCTGGGTGATGGTGGAGCGAGAAGATTCATTGCCGGTGGACACCACAATCACGGCACCCGTGTTGCGGGCCGCCGTGATGGCCGCCTGGTATGTTGGAGAGCAGCTTCCGCTGCGCCCAAAGCTCATGTTGATGACCTTCGCCACGGTGGGGTTGACGGGCACACCCGGTACGGTCAAACCAGCAGCCCACTGCAGGGCGGCGGCTGTGTCTGACGTGTAGCCGCCACACACACCGAGCACCCGTACCGGCAAAATTTGGGCACGGTAGGCCACGCCAATGACCCCAACATTATTGTTGCCCACGGCGCTGATGATGCCGGTCACATGGGTTCCGTGCCAGGAGGAGTCTTCAACGGTGCACTGGCTGGCCTTTGTGTTCCAGTCGCCTGGGTCCAGAGCGCTGTCATCGCGCCCGCTGCCATCGTTGGCGGTGAAGAAATCGTTGAAGCCATCCGCGCTGATGAAGTCGTAACCATCCACCACATTGGCCGCCAGATCGGCATGTCGGAGGTAGCCGGTATCCAGCACCGCCACGGTCACACCAGCGCCGCTGACGGGCACGCCGGCCACCGTGCGGCCCCAGGCGTTGGGCAGGTTGGCGCCACCCGCCACGACTGCCGGGGACTTTAAATTTCCCTGCTGGGCGGCGTACAGGCTGTCGTTGGGCACAAAGTGGGGGTAGACACGCTCGTCCACCTCGGCGTATTCGACGCGGGGGTCTTGCGCCACAGCCTGCGCCAGTGCGTTCAAGTCGGCGTGCCCCATAGGGCGGCTGGTCAGCGCAACATGGGTGTGTCTAGAGACTGATTTCAAGTAGCTCAGCGTGGTGCCTGTACCCGTTGCGGTGCTGGAGGCCACATGAGCGTTGAGCGCATGCACGCGTTCCTGGGCCGGTGTGCCAGCCAGCGCAAATGCCGCGTCACCCCCCTCATTGCGGAACTTGACGATGAGGCGGTTCATGCGCACCGCTGAGTCTGGCCGCAAAGCCATTTGCTGTGCGTGAACGGAAGATTTGAAATCACGCTGCGCCACCGGCTGCGCCAAAGCGAGGTAGGAAGACGCGAGCACCACGCTGGCGGACGCCAGCACAAACAGGGTTCGGCTTGCGGGCCTGGGGCGTCTCTTCGTAGATAGGTGTGCCGTTGGCATGTATCGGAAGCGCTAGTGTGGCTTTGCGCTCAGGTCCAGTTCGACCCGGGTCACGGAGGGCAGGGCGGCCAACCGTTGCAACACGGGTGCTGCATTTTGGTCGGCTGGCAACTGCAAGCTGTAAACATGGGAGTCCCCCGATACGGCGGCGATGTAGCGCACGCGCGCCTGAGCCTGGTCCTGCAGTGTCTTCAAGAATGCTGGGTCTTTCACCGCCACCGGCTGGTTGAATTGGACAATCACCCGCAGGGTCGCCAGGCCGGAGGGGCCGGCCGCTTTTTCGACCATATCGGCCACGTTGGGCGGTGGCGGCACGTTGGCTGACCACTCCGGAGTGCTCTTTGCGCACGCCAGCAGTGCGCAAACAGATGCTAGTGCCACCAGCAGGAGACGGATTGTTTTCAACAAAAGTAGCTCTCTATGCAAAAGGTGACAGCCCTTTTTGGGGCATCAGGGTGCACGGTGTAGGCGCGAGCCTTTGAGTGCCGTAATCTGGTCCTGCGCGGCGCTGTCAATGACAGGGTGCCGCTTGAGCAGACCGGCATTTTCCAGCAAGGTGCGCAGTTGCTCCACATCCTTCACCGAGGGCGCCACCTTGATCTGCGACAGAGCAGCCTGCGTGTTCCCGCCCTGGATCAGGGTAACGACCTTGGTAGCCCAAATGGCGGGACGGGACATGGCGAAATCCTAGCAGAACAAAAGCTTGCAGCGATTGTGGCACATAGCCCACGCAGAATGTGCGTGGCGAGCTATCAAAAGAATAGCGATTGCAGCCCTATGGCGCGGCCAAAGCCTCCCACAATCGCACACCGCCGCCCTCCAGATGGGTCAGGTACATACGCAGCTCAAATTCGAGCTGGTGGTAGCCGGGTTCCATGTAGGCGCACAACTGGTAGAAGGCTTTGTCGTGGGCGCGCTCGCGCAGATGGGCCAGTTCGTGGACCACGATCATGCGCAGGAACTCCGGCGGGCCGTCCTTGAACAGCGCGGCAATGCGGATTTCGCGCTTGGATTTCAGCTTGCTGCCCTGTACGCGTGATACCGTGGTGTGCGTGCCAAGCGCGTGCTGCACGATCTGCAGTTTGCTGTCGAAGGCCACCTTGCTCAGGGGTTCGGCACCGCGCAGGTGTTCGGTCTTGAGCGCCTGCACGTAGTCATACAGAGCACGGTCGGTGCGCACGGCATGGGCAGCCGGGTATCTATTTTGCAGCCAGGGGCCAATGCGCCCACCTTCGAGCATCTGTTGTACCTGTGCAAGTGTCTCTTGCGGATAGCCATGCAAGAATTTCAATGCTATAGGCGCTACATTATTCATAGCGGCTTACGCAATATCTACGGGGGCTAGCAGCAGATTCTTCTTAAACTTCGCGGCGCAGGGCCGGGAACAGGATGATGTCGCGGATGCTGGGGCTGTCGGTTAGCAGCATCATCAGGCGGTCAATGCCGATGCCGCATCCTCCCGTGGGAGGCATGCCGTGCTCCAGAGCACGCACAAAGTCGTGGTCGTAGTGCATGGCTTCGTCGTCGCCGCTGTCCTTGGCGTCCACCTGGGCCTTGAAGCGCGCGGCCTGGTCTTCGGCATCATTCAACTCGCTGAAGCCATTGCCGAACTCGCGGCCGGTGATGTAGAGCTCAAAGCGCTCGGTCACTTCGGGGTTGCTGTCGCTGGCGCGCGCCAGCGGCGAAATCTCTACCGGATGCTCGCAGATGAAGGTGGGCATCCAGAGCTTCTCTTCGACGGTTTCCTCGAAGTACAGCACCTGCAGGCTGGCCAGGCTGCGGGTCGACAGGTGGTGTTTTGCCTCGGTCATGCCCAGCTTGCGCAGAGCGTTGATCAGCCAGGTGGGGTCGTTCACGCCGTCACCGGCATCGGTGTACTTGGCAATCGCCTCGACGATGGTCAGACGCTCAAACGGTGCCTCCAGGTCCACCGGTTTGCCACCGTAGGTGAGGTGCAGACTGTCGCCAGCCTTGATGGCGGCATCGCGCACCAGGGCTTCGGTGAAGGACATCAGGTCCTGGTAGTTCCAGTAGGCTGCGTAGAACTCCATCATGGTGAATTCGGGGTTGTGGCGTACCGAGATCCCTTCGTTGCGGAAGTTGCGGTTGATCTCGAACACACGATCGAACCCGCCGACGATCAGGCGCTTGAGGTACAACTCGGGCGCAATGCGCAGGAACATCTGCTGGTCCAGCGCGTTGTGGTGGGTGGTAAACGGCTTGGCGTTGGCGCCACCGGGGATGGGGTGCAACATCGGGGTTTCCACTTCCAGAAAACCGTGCTGCACCATGAACTCACGCAGGCCGCTGACGGCCTTGCTGCGCGCCACAAAGCGTTTGCGCGTGGTCTCGTCCATCATCAGGTCGATGTAACGCTGGCGGTACTTCACTTCCTGATCGTGGATGCCATGGAACTTGTCCGGCATGGGGCGCAGGCTCTTGGTGAGCAGGCGGATGCTGGTCGCGTGGAGAGACAACTCGCCGGTCTTGGTTTTGAACACCGTGCCCTCAGCCGCGACGATGTCGCCCAGGTCCCAGTGTTTGAAGGCTGCGTACAACTCGGCGCCTACATCGTCACCCTTGACGTAAATCTGGATACGGCCACCGCTGGGGCCAAAGGAGGCGTCCTGCAGGGTACAGAAGCTGGCCTTGCCCATGACGCGCTTGAGCATCATGCGTCCTGCGACTTTGGCAGTCGCGCCCATGGATGCCAGAATTTCGGTGGAATGTGAGTCGTATTCTGCAAACAAGCCTTCGGCTTTGTGGGTCGGCTTGAAGTCGTTGGGGAAGGCCACGCCATGGCCCTCGGTCTGTCGCTGGCGAATGGCCTTGAGTTTCTCCCGGCGTTCGAGAATCAGCTGGTTTTCATCCTGGGGAGCGGGGGCGGGTACAGCGGCGGAAACGGGGGCTTGTGGGTCAGACATGGAGGTAGGAGCGAGTGGAGTCAAATTGGGCCCTATTTGAAGGCCAGAACCCCTTATTCTAAGAGGCTACGAGGCGGCAATTCATGCCCTTAACCCAGCAGCTTGTGCTGCATGGCATAGCGCATGAGGTCGGCCATGCTGGCGAGATTCATTTTTTCCATCAAGCGCAGCTTGTGCGTGCTGACGGTTTTGTTGCTGATGGAAAATTGGGCGGCAATCGCATTCACGCTTTGACCAGCGATCAGCAGGCGCAGCACTTCGAACTCGCGCACCGACAGCAGTTGGTGGGGCGCGCGGTCGCTGAGCACGGTGGCATCGAGCACCATTTTTTCGGCGATGTCGGGTGCCACGTATTTGCCGTGCGCTGCCACCTTGCGGATGGCCGCCAGTAAAACTGCCGGCTCGCAGTCTTTGGTGATGTAGCCGTCGGCCCCGGCCTTGAGCACCTGCGCGGCCAGGTGCGGATCGTTGTGCATGCTGAGCACCAAAATTGGCAAATCGGGCCGATGCGCCTTGACCCGCCCAATCAGATCGACGCCGCTGATGCCGGGCATGTTCAGATCCAGCAGCAGATCAAACGGGTCCTGGCGCAGACGCTGTAGCACTTCAGCACCGTTGACAGCTTCGCCCACCACATCAATTTCTGGCATTAGTGCAAAAATCTGCCTCAAACCGCTGCGCATGATGGCATGGTCATCGGCAATCAGCAGTCGGATCATGGCAGGTCCTTGATCATAGAGGCAACGATCGGGATGCTTACCGTGAGCGTGGTGCCCTGCTTGGGCGCGCTGGCAATATCGAGCACGCCGCCCAGCGCCAACGCGCGTTCGCGCATGCCGGCCAGGCCAAAGGATTGGGGTCGGGGGCTGGCCAGGGTA
>CANNRR010000049.1 GCA_947508055.1 Burkholderiales bacterium | reverse complement strand
GCTGAATCTTATTCGGTTTGCTGTCCTTTGGTGGCAAACCCACAGGGCATGATGGGGAACTTCGGCGGCAAAATGCGGCCCAACCACCGCCTGACGCCAATCGGTGGCGTTACTTTATGACAGGAACCTGGACTTTGAACTTCGTATTGTCTCAATTGGATGCCGCGCCCCGGCTTGTTTTAGCGACCATCTGTGCCGCATGCCTGGGCTTGCTGGCCTTTGGCTTGTACCTGCAGCAGGAGGTGGGGCTGGACCCCTGTCCGATGTGCATCGTGCAACGGTACGCTCTCATTTTGGTAGCTGTATGCGCAGGTTGTACGGGGGCTAGCGGCCGAAAATGCTTGCATATTTCTGGCAGCGTGCTGATGACCATGCTGGCCCTTTCGGGTGCCTATGTGGCGGCTCGTCAGAGCTGGCTACAGTGGTATCCGCCCGAAGTGGTGTCCTGTGGACGCGACCTCTACGGAATGATAGAAACCTTCCCCCTGCAGCGCGCCATTCCCATGATTTTCAAGGGCGGTGGTGACTGCACCAAGGTGGATTGGACGTTTCTGGGCGGCTCCATCGCCAATTGGTCGTTCCTGTGGTTCTGCGGCATGGCCTTGGTTGGTGCGCTGCTGGGGTGGCGGCGTGCGCGCACCTAATAACGGTTGGGGTCAGAGCACATCGCGCACGCGAGTGGTCTGACCCGCAATGAACTACGAGAGTCGCTTCACCAGAACTTGACTCTTGCGGTCCCAGTTGTATTTGCGCTTGCGGGCTTCTGGCAGCCAATCGGGATCAACCAGAGCGAATCCGCGTTTGAGGAACCAGTGCGTGGTGCGCGTGGTCAGTACAAAGATGCTGTCCAGACCGGCCGACTTGGCACGTTGCTCGACACGCTTTAGAACACGCTCACCGTCTCCTTGGCCTTGCACATCGGGTGACACTGTCAGAGCCGCCATTTCGGCCGTGCGGCTCTCGGGGTAAGGGTAAAGGGCTGCGCAGGCAAAGATCACCCCGTCATGTTCGATCACCGTGTAGTTGCCCACGTCGCGCTCGATTTCGGTGCGGCTGCGCTTGACCAGGGTGCCGTCTTTCTCGAATGGCTCGATCAGTTGCAGGATGCCGCCCACATCGTCCACCGTGGCCTCGCGCAGGCTCTCGAGCTTCTCGTCCACCACCATGGTGCCAATGCCATCGTGCACATAAACCTCTAGCAGAATGGAGCCATCGACCGCAAACGGGATGATGTGGCTGCGCTCCACGCCGTTCTTGCAGGCCTTGACACAATGCTGCAGGTAAAAAGCCGTGTCCGTTGGTTGATTGGCCGCGGGTAGTTCGACCAGCAGTTTCTCTGCCGCTGCCAGCGGCAGTTCGGTATCGATGGGGTTGTCTTCGGATGCGTCCTCCATCGGGCGCATGCGAACGCCGGGCACTTCGGTCACAAAAATCAGTTTGTCTGCCTGTAGCGCGGTGGCCACCGAAGTGGCGACTTCTTCCATGGTCAGGTTAAAGGCCTCGCCGGTCGGTGAAAAGCCAAAAGGCGAGACAAGCAACAGGGCACCCATGTCCAGCACGCGGGTGATGGCGGCTGTGTCGACCTTGCGTACCAGGCCGGAGTGCTGAAAGTCCACGCCATCCACAATGCCAACCGGCCGGGCAGTGATGAAGTTACCCGAGATGACCCGCACCGTGGAGTCGGCCATGGGTGTGTTTGGCAGGCCCTGGCTGAAGGCAGCTTCGATTTCATAGCGCAGCTGACCGGCAGCCTCCTGCGCACAGTCCAGCGCCACCTCATCCGTGATGCGCATACCGTGCGAGTATCGGGCGGCGTGGCCCTTTGCCTGTAGCTGTTCGTTGACCTGGGGTCTGAACCCGTGCACCAGTACGATCTTGACACCCATGCTTTGGATCATGGCAAGATCTTGCGCCAAGTGGGGCAGCTTGCCTGCTGCAATCGCTTCACCGGCAATGCCCACCACAAACGTCTGGTTGCGAAATTTGTGGATGTAGGGCGCGACCGAGCGGAACCAGGGCACAAAGGTGAAGTTGAAAACGGTGGTCATGGCACGCAGGTATATGGGGCAAACAAATGGCGGGGCTGGGATAATCTGCGATTCTCTACGAAGTTTGTACCTTGACCTCCAGCTCCCTGCAAATCGAATTCCCCGAATCGCTCCCGGTCTCCGGCAAACGCGAAGAGATCATGACCGCTATGGCGGCCCATCAGGTCATCATCGTCTGTGGTGAAACCGGCTCTGGCAAGACCACGCAGCTCCCCAAAATCGCGCTGGCCATGGGACGTGGCAAGCTCAATTACCCGGCGGGACAACGCCCCAAACTCATTGGCCACACCCAGCCGCGGCGCATAGCCGCCAGTAGCGTGGCCAAGCGCATTGCGGAAGAACTGAAAACGCCGCTGGGCGAGGTTGTGGGCTTCAAGGTGCGTTTCCAGGACCGATTGAGCCGCGATGCGTCCGTGAAGTTGATGACAGACGGGATCTTGCTTGCCGAAACGCAGACCGACCCGCTGCTGAGCGCTTACGACACCATCATCATCGACGAGGCGCACGAGCGCAGCCTGAACATCGATTTTTTGCTGGGCTACCTGCGCCAGATATTGCCGCGTCGGCCTGATCTGAAAATCGTTGTCACGTCCGCCACGATTGACGCCCAGCGCTTTGCAGACCACTTTGCGAGCCGACCGGCGCTGGGCCGCCCCAAGCCGGGCGACGCCCCCGCGGGGGGCAGCGATCCGGGAAGCGGTGGAGCGTGGGGGCTTTTGACTCCGGCGCCGGTCATCATGGTCTCCGGGCGCATGTTTCCAGTGGAACACCGCTACCGCCCGTTTGAAGAGTCACGCGAATATGACCTGAACAACGCGATAGCTGATGGTGTAGACGAGCTTTGGCGTGATCCGCACAACGGCGGCGACATCCTTGTCTTCTTGCCGGGCGAGCGCGAGATCCGCGAAGCCGCTGACCACCTTCGCAAGCACCTGAGCCACCAACCGATCTTTCGCAGCGCCGAAGTGCTGCCGCTGTTTGCCCGCCTGAGTCCGGCCGAGCAGGACCGCATTTTTGATGGCCACACCGGGCGGCGCGTGGTGCTGGCGACCAACGTGGCTGAAACATCGCTCACCGTTCCAGGCATCCGTTACGTCATTGACGCAGGTACGGCGCGCGTGAAGCGCTACAGTTTCAGGAGCAAGGTGGAGCAGTTGCTGGTCGAGCCCATCAGCCAGGCCGCCGCCAACCAGCGCTCCGGGCGCTGCGGGCGCGTGGCCAACGGCATTTGTATTCGTCTGTATGACGAGAAAGATTTCGCCGGGCGCGAGCGTTTTACCGACCCCGAAATTTTGCGATCTTCATTGGCCGGTGTGATTCTGCGCATGAAGTCGCTGCACTTGGGGCAAGTCGAAGACTTTCCGTTTCTGGAGCGGCCAACCGGACGCGCCATTGCCGATGGCTACCAATTGCTCAATGAACTGGGCGCGGTGGATGACGCCAATGAACTGACCCCTACTGGTCAGGAGTTGGCCAAACTGCCGCTGGACCCCCGCGTGGGCCGCATGATTCTCGAAGCCCGAACCCGCCAGTCACTGGACGAGGTGCTGGTAATTGCATCCGCCTTGAGCGTGCAGGATGTGCGGGACCGCCCCATGGAGGCGCAGCAGCAGGCGGATCAGGCCCACCAGAAGTTTGATGACGAGAAGAGTGAGTTTGTGGGGTACCTCAGGCTGTGGAAGTGGATTCACGATGCGCGCGGCGGGTCGAGTCCCTCGGAACCGGGAGTTGGGGGAGCTGGGCGTTCTGCGCAGGTCAAGGAGGAGCCCGCGCAGCGGGCGGGGGACACGAAGCAGAACGCCCGGCTACCCCAACTCACAGCGCATACGACAACGCACAAACTGACCAACCGCCAATACGAACAACTCCTGCGTCAGAACTTCGTCAACATACGCCGCGTGCGCGAATGGAAAGATATCTACAGTCAACTCCACACCGTGGTGGCCGAGCACAAATGGCATTTGAATTCAACGCCCGCGACCTATGAGCAGTTGCACCTGTCGATGCTGGCCGGGCTTTTGGGCAATATTGGCTACAAGGCCGAGACCGAAGGCCCGCAGGGCGAATATCTGGGTGCCCGTGGCATCAAATTCTTTGCCCATCCGGGAGCACACCTCTCCAAGAAGCCCAGCCGCTGGATCATCGCCTCCGAACTGGTGGAAACGACCCGTCTGTTTGGCCGGGGCATTGCCAACATCGAACCGCAATGGCTGGAGCAGGTGGGCGGGCACCTGTTAAAGAAGCAGCTACTGGACCCGCATTGGGAGAAAAAAGCCGCTGAAGTGGTGGCGCTGGAGCGGGCCACGCTGTACGGTATCGTCATCTACAACGGCAGGCGCACCAACTACAGCCGGATCGATATGGCCGGTGCCCGCGAGATTTTCATCCGCCAAGCGTTGGTGGACGGCGAGTGGGAAACTCCGCTGCCATTTCTGGCGGCGAACCAGAAGATGGTGCGCCAAGTGGAGGAACTCGAGCACAAGGCGCGCAGACAGGACGTGCTGGTGGACGATGAGTTGATCTACGCCTATTACGACCAGCAGTTGCCCGCCGACGTGTGCAGCGGCTACAGCTTTGAGCGCTGGTACCGGGAAGAGTTGAAAAAGCAGCCCAAGCTTTTGCTGCTGACCCGCGAAGAGCTGATGCGCCACGAAGCGGCGGGAATTACCACCGCGTCCTTCCCCAAGACTATTCGTCTGGGCGGCGTGGATTGTGCCGCGACCTACCTGCACGAACCCGGTGACCCGCGCGACGGCCTGACCGTGACCGTGCCGCTGTTTGTACTCAACCAGGTGAACGACGAACGCTGCGAATGGCTGGTTCCCGGCATGTTGAAGGAGAAGGTACAGGCGCTCCTCAAGACACTGCACCAGCGCCCCCGCTCGCGCCTGGTGCCACTGCCCGACACCGCCAGCAGGTTTGCCGAGGTGCTGAACGCGCCCGAGCGCTTTGGCCATGGTGCGCTGATCGACGCCGTGCTTAAGCTGGTGCGCGAGGCCACGTCACTGGACGTGGCGCGGGCCGACATCAAAGCCGACATGCTGACACCCCATTTCTTCATGAACATCCGCGTGGTGGATGAGCATGGTCGCCAACTGGGGCACGGGCGCAATCTGGCTGCACTGAAGGCCGAGCTCGGTGCGCAGGCTCGGGGCGCATTTCAGGCGTTGGCCGGGCTCAAGCTGGCGCAGGTGGGCGCAGCGTCGGCGGCAGGCGCCGTTTCCGGGCATTTGCTTAAGCAAAATGAGGCTATAGCCCCCGCAAAACCTGCGCAGGCAGCTATTAAATCAGGAGCAGTTCGGGTGAATGCTGCAACGGCCAATCCCGCTGCAACCGAGCTACGCCACACCGCCTGGACGTTTGGTGAGTTGCCAGAATTGCTCGAAATCCGAAAGGGCGGCCAGACGTTGATTGGCTTTCCGGCACTGATTGACCAGGGTGATGCCGTCACCATTGAGGTGTTTGACGAGCCCGACGTGTCAGCGACAAAGCACCGTGCTGGCCTGCGCCGACTGTTTGCGCTTCAAATCAAGGACGCACTCAAGTACCTGGAAAAGAACATTCCCGACCTGCAAAAGATGGCCGTTGTCTATATGCAGGTCGGTAAGGCGGAGAACGGAACGGGTGGAGGCACGCTGGAAGAACTGCGCGACCAGATCATTGCCGTCGCGCTGGACCGTGCCTTCTTGCGCGACCCGCTGCCCACCGACGAATTCGCCTTCAAACGCAGGGTGGAGGAGGGGCGTGGCCGCCTGACCCTGATCGCCACCGAAGTGGCGCGCATGGCAGGCACCATCCTGCTGGAGCACGCCACGGCCTCCCGCAAGGTCAAGGACACCAAGAACGCGCCCGACGCCGTGGCCGATTGTGCCCAGCAACTGCAGCGCCTGGTGCCCAAGCGCTTCTTGCAGGCTGCGCCGTGGCTGCGCCTGCAGCACCTGGCGCGCTACCTGAAAGCCATTACCCAGCGCCTGGAGAAATACCGTGCCGACCCGGCGCGTGACGCCGCTCGTCTGGCCGAACTGCGGCCGATGGAGCAGCGCTACTGGCGTCTGGTGGCCGAGCGCAAGGGCGTGGTGGACGAGCGCATGGCCGAATTTCGCTGGCTGGTGGAAGAACTGCGCGTGAGCTTCTTTGCGCAAGAACTGCGCACACCGCAGCCGGTGAGCGTGAAGCGGCTGGACAAGGCCTGGGCGCAGTTGAACGGTTAACGACCGCTTGGCGGTGGCCCATGGGGGCTAATACTCCAGCCGTTCCGGGTGGATTTCCTGCAGTATGGTGGTGGAGATTTCCTCGATCGACTTGGTCGTTGTGGACAGCCAGCGTATGCCGGCGCGCCGCATCATAGCCTCGGCTTCGCTGATTTCCATGCGGCAGTTTTCCAGTGAGGCGTATTTTGAGTTGGGGCGGCGTTCGTTACGGATTTCACTCAGACGCTCGGGCAGAATGGTCAAGCCGAAGATTTTGGACTTGTGGTGCAAGAGGGCCGGAGGCAGTTGGCGCCTCTCGAAATCCTCAGGAATCAGCGGGTAGTTCGAAGCCTTCAGTCCATACTGCATGGCCAGGTACAGCGAGGTGGGCGTTTTGCCACTGCGGCTTACGCCCACCAGAATCACATCGGAGTGCTCCAGGTCGCGGTGGCTTTGACCGTCGTCATGGGCCAGCGAGAAGTTAATGGCCTCTATGCGGCTCTGGTATTCCTTGCTCTTGCTGGCATCGCTGAAGCGGCCAATGCGGTGGTTGGACTTGAGTTTGAGTTCCTGCTCAAGCGGGTGTACAAACATGCCAAACATGTCGAGCAGCATGCCCTGACAATTGTCTTGAATGACTTGCAGCACGTCCATGTTGACCAGCGTGGTGAAAACGATGGGCCGATGGCCATCAACCAGTGCCGAGTGGTTAATTTGGCGCACTGCCTGGTGCGCTTTGTCCACCGTGTCACAAAACGGCAGGCGCACATGGCGCGCCCTGGCTTCAAACTGGGCCAGGATGGCGTTGCCAAAGGTTTCAGCAGTAATGCCGGTGCCGTCGGAGACAAAAAATACGGTGCGGTGCGTCATGGTGTTGGTTTGCCGTGTTGTCAGTGTTTTGCAAGCGCGCAGCCGTAACGCCCACCACAGATTTTGGTGTGCGGCCCCTACAATCGCTTCAATTGATGCATTTTCTCATTCCCCAGGGCCCCCCAATAGCAACAACATTGGGCTTTAAGTTGAATGATCGCTGCTAACTCGGCGGGTGTGTGCCAGTGCCGGGAGCAACAAATCGGTTTTTAACTTCCGGAGCTTTACCATGTCTACATTATTCAGCCAGTCCGATCTGGTCGTACCTTTTGAGAATCTGCGCATGACCGACGTCGAGTCGGTCGGCGGCAAGAACGCCAGTCTTGGGGAGATGATTTCTCATCTGCCGACAGGCGTGAAGGTGCCCACCGGGTTCGCCACCACGGCCCATGCGTTTCGCGAGTTTCTGAAGTTTGATGGCTTGACCGACAAGATCAATGCCCGACTGCTGAAGCTTGACACGGAAGATGTTCGTGCGTTGGCACAAGTGGGTGCTGAGATACGTGCACTCGTCGAAGTGCAGCCGTTTCCGCCCGCACTGGAGCAGGGCATTCGCGATGCGTTCAAAACCTTGAGCGCTGGCAACGCCGACGCGACCTTTGCAGTTCGCTCATCTGCTACGGCCGAAGATTTGCCCGATGCATCCTTTGCCGGTCAGCAGGAGACTTTCCTGAATGTGCATGGCATTGAGGACATCTTGCACAAAATCCGCGAGGTTTTTGCTTCGCTGTATAACGACCGTGCCATTAGCTACCGCGTGCACAAGGGTTTTGCCCATGAGCATGTGGCCTTGAGCGCTGGTATTCAGCGTATGGTGCGCTCGGACATCGGCGCCGCCGGTGTGATGTTTA
Source organism: Burkholderiales bacterium (assembly GCA_947508055.1). Classification (GTDB taxonomy): domain Bacteria; phylum Pseudomonadota; class Gammaproteobacteria; order Burkholderiales; family Burkholderiaceae_C; genus Allorhodoferax. Next base: position 14,887 of record CANNRR010000049.1, on the reverse strand, counting down.
CCATCGATACCGAGTCTGGCTTCTCGGACGTAGTCTTTATTACCTCCAGCTACGGCCTTGGAGAAACCGTGGTGCAGGGTGCTGTCAATCCGGATGAGTTTTACATCCACAAGCCGATGCTCCGGGCCGGCAACAGGGCCGTCATCCGGCGCAGCCTGGGCTCCAAACTGATCCAGATGCAGTTCACTAGCGCGCAGGAAAAGGCTCAGGGCGGTAAGTTGGTTAAAACCACCGATGTGCCCACCGAATTGCGCAACCGTTATTCGCTGACCGATGCTGACGTGGAGCGACTGGCGCGATATGCGCTGGTGATTGAGGAACATTACGGCAGGCCCATGGACATCGAATGGGGCAAGGATGGAATCGATGGCGAGCTATACATTCTTCAAGCCCGCCCTGAAACCGTGAAAAGTCAGGCCGGCAACCAGGCGGAATACCGTTACAAGCTTAAGGGTTCTGGCACCGTCCTGGTTGAGGGTCGTGCTATTGGCCAAAAGATCGGAACCGGCCCGGTGCGTATCGTGCACAACATCAGCGAAATGGATAAGGTACAGGCCGGTGACGTATTGGTAACTGACATGACCGATCCTAATTGGGAACCTGTGATGAAGCGGGCCTCGGCCATCGTTACTAACCGCGGCGGACGGACTTGCCACGCAGCCATCATTGCGCGTGAACTGGGAATTCCTGCTGTGGTCGGCTGTGGCCACGCAACAGAGGCATTGAAGGAGGGCATGCTGGTCACCGTCAGTTGCGCGCAGGGTGATACCGGCTTCATCTACGACGGCTTGCTGGAAACCGAAGTCACCGAAGTGCAGCGCGGCACCATGCCCCAGAGCCCGGTCAAGATCATGATGAACGTGGGCAATCCGCAACTGGCCTTTGACTTCTGTCAATTACCCAACGAAGGCGTAGGCTTGGCGCGCCTGGAGTTCATCATCAACAACAACATTGGCGTGCACCCGAAGGCCATTTTGGACTATCCCAATGTAGATGCAGACCTGAAGAAGGCGGTCGAGTCGGTGGCGCGTGGACACGCGTCGCCCCGAGCGTTCTATGTTGACCGCGTTGCTGAAGGCGTTGCCACCATTGCCGCGGCTTTCTGGCCCAAGCCGGTCATCGTGCGCCTGTCAGATTTCAAAAGCAATGAATACCGCAAGCTCATTGGCGGCAGTCGCTACGAGCCGGAAGAAGAAAATCCGATGTTGGGTTTTCGTGGTGCTGCGCGCTATGTGAGTGATGAGTTTGGTGAAGCGTTTGCGATGGAGTGTGAAGCCTTGAAACGGGTGCGCAACGACATGGGTTTGAACAATGTGCAAGTCATGGTGCCGTTTGTGCGGACTCTGGGCCAGGCCAAGAAGGTGACTGAACTTTTGGGTCGCCATGGCCTGCGCCGTGGTGAGAATGCGCTCAAGCTGATCATGATGTGTGAGATCCCCAGTAATGCCATTCTGGCCGACCAGTTTCTGGAGCATTTTGATGGCTTCTCGATTGGCTCCAACGACCTGACTCAGCTCACACTGGGTCTGGACCGTGATTCCGGACTTGAGTTGCTGGCTGCTGACTTCGATGAGCGAGACCCCGCGGTTAAGTCTTTGATCAGCCTCGCCATTGCGGCCTGCAAGCGACAGGGTAAATACATCGGGATTTGCGGACAAGGCCCCAGCGACCATCCCGACTTTGCGCAGTGGCTGGTGGACGAAGGTATTTCATCCATTTCGCTCAACCCGGACTCGGTTATTTCTACCTGGCAGACCCTCGCCGCACAATGACCCAGACCCTGACTAAGCGCCGCTGGAGCCTGCACGCAGGTTTATTGGCGCTTTGGTTTGTGGCGTCGTTTGTGGTGGTTTTTTTTGCTAATGACCTCCAATTTGTGGTGCTCAACTGGCCACTGGGGTTTTGGTTTGCAGCGCAGGGGTCGGTTCTGATTTTTATCGCTATTGTTGTTATCTTTGCGTGGGTGGTCAATCGGCGCGAGGCCCCTGAGCCTGGCTTCGATCGAGTGGCGTACGCTGTCTACACGCGCAAGTTGCATCGTCGCTTTGCGTGGTACGTGGTTTGCCTGCTTGGTTTCTTGTTGGCATTGGCATTTTCCGAGCGTATGGGTATGTCCAAAGTCTGGGTCGCCGCCATTTTTCTCTCGGCAACCCTGGTTTTGTACGCGGTGATTGGTGTATTCGGGCGAACGGCAGAGGCGTCCGAATACTACGTCGCCGGGCGGCGTATTCCTGCGGTCTACAACGGCATGGCTACGGCCGCAGACTGGATGAGCGCCGCGTCGTTTATCAGCTTGGCCGGGGGGCTCTACTTGCAGGGTTTCTCCGGGACAAGCGGCCAGGTTGGTGGGCTGGCCTATGTCCTTGGCTGGACCGGGGGCTTTTGTCTGGTCGCGCTGCTGGTCGCACCGTATTTGCGGCGCATGAATCTTTACACCGTTCCAGACTATTTTTCGGTCCGCTTTGGTGGGCGTTGGCCTCGCATGATCGCTGCGCTGGCTGCGGTTTTGTGCTCTTTTACTTATGTGGTAGCGCAGATCTATGGCGTGGGTTTGATTACATCGCGACTCACCGGCGTACATTTCGAAATCGGCATCCTGCTGGGGCTTGGTGGCGTGCTGGTGTGTTCTTTTTTGGGGGGTATGCGGGCGGTGACCTGGACTCAAGTGGCGCAGTACGTGATCATCATTTTGGCATTTTTGATCCCGGTGTCGTGGTTGTCCTACAAGCAGGTCGGCAATCCTCTGGCACCGCTGGCCTACGGCCAACAGTTGCAAAAGATCACAGCCATGGAGCTTACGCTACGGGATTCCCCGGCCGAAAAGCAAGTGATCGAGGAGTATGCCCGGCGGGCAAGGGCCTATGAAAGCAGGCTGAAGGATGTGGAGGGATCGCTTCAGGCAGAGCGCCAGGACCTGCGGCGGAAATTGCATGCAATGGGAGATTTGAAAGCCGATGACGAACGCGCAATTGCACTGCGCCGTGAACTGGTCGCAGTACCCAAAGACGTTAACTCTGCCCGTGAACTGTGGACCCGTTCCATGGCGGAAAACTGGTCCCGCGCCAAGCCGTTGGGTGGCATGCCAACGCATTCGACACCGTTTGCTGGCGACCCGTCCGGTTCTGCAGAGCAAAAAGAGGAGTTTCAGACTTCGCGGTTGAATTTCCTGGCGTTGATGTTCTGCTTAATGGTGGGCACTGCTGGTCTGCCGCATTTGTTGACACGTTTCTATACAACTCCAACCGTCGCTGAGGCGCGCAGCTCGGTCGCCTGGTCGCTGTTTTTCATTGCATTGCTGTACCTATCGGCCCCCGCTTTGGCGATGCTGGTCAAATACGAAGTCATGGCGCATCTGGTCGGTCAACCATTTGACAGCCTGCCAGCCTGGGTGGCGCAATGGGCACGTGATCCCAGTCTATTGACTGTTGCCGACGTCAATGGTGATCACATCCTGCAATTCGCAGAGTTGAAAATTGGCGCCGATCTGGTTATGTTGGCAACGCCGGAAATTGGCGGGTTGCCGTATGTCGTTTCGGTGTTGGTGGCGGCCGGCGGACTGGCTGCGGCTCTCAGCACAGCCGACGGGCTCCTATTGACGATAGGCAATGCTGTGGCGCATGACGTTTACTTTGCGGGTGATGGTGACAAAGCCCAGGCCATGCGCCGGGTGATGTGGTCGAAATTTGCCTTGTTGGTGGTAGCACTGATTGCGGCGTATGCGGCGGCACAGCGCCCGGCAGGCATTTTGTATCTGGTGTCGGCCTCGTTTTCATTGGCCGGAGCGGCTTTTGTACCGGTCATGGTGTTGGGTATATTCTGGAAAGGGGCCACCCGTGCCGGTGCTGTGGGTGGCATGCTGGCAGGTTTGGGTGTCACCGTCTACTACATGGCGATCAATTTGCCGGCGGTGCGGTCAGCGTTTGGATTGGTGGGTGACGGGCTTTGGTGGGGGATTCAGCCAGTGTCCGCTGGCGTTTTTGGCGTCGCGGCAGGTCTCGCCATCGCCGTACTGGGAAGCCTTTTGACACGACCTGAGTCCGAAGGGGTGGACGCAGTCGTTTGACGTTTGCTGGCTGGGCTATAATTATAGGCTTCGCCTTGCTGCACCTCAATTAGACGCTGAGGGTAGCTTTTCTTACCCCTGAGGGGGATATCCAAAAGGAGTATCAATGCGTCACTATGAAATCATTCTCATGATCCATCCGGATCAGAGCGAACAAGTTCCAGCCATGCTGGAGCGTTACAAAGGCATGATTACTGCCGGCGGCGGAAAAATCCACCGCGTAGAGGACTGGGGTCGTCGCCAGTTGGTCTACATGATCAACAAGCTTGCTAAAGCCCACTACCTGTGTGTCAACATTGAAGCCGATCAGGCTGTCATGTCTGAACTCGAACATGCGTTCAAGTTCAACGATGCCGTATTGCGTCACCTGACCGTGTTGAAGAAAAAGGCTGACACTGGTCCTTCGTCCATGATGAAGACCGTTGAGCGCGAAGAAACGCGCAAGACCCAACAGGCTGAATACAACGCTTAACGATTACTTTGTTGACGGAGAGTGCCTGCCAATTCACTTGTTTTGAGCGCATGCATTGCAGAGCTGGACGCACTGCGGTACACGCCAGCTGGAATACCTGCCCTGAACTTGCGACTCGAGCACGAGTCCGAAACACAGGAAGCAGGTCTTGCCAGGCAAATCAAGGTGGTAGTAAAGGCAGTGGCTTTCGGAGCATTGGCAGAACGGCTTGTAAAGCAGTCCATTGGCAGTGTCTGGAAATTCCACGGTTTTTTAGGTAATAGCCGTCACGGAAAAAGTATCGTTTTTCATATTCAAGAATTTTCGCAAGATTAGTTTTTTAGGAGGCCCACATGGCCACGTTCAAAAAATTCAACAAAGATAAGCGCCCCAAGCGCCCCGCACAGAATCTGCTTTTCAAACGCAAGCGTTTTTGCCGCTTCACAGTCACCGGCGTTGAAGAAATTGACTACAAGGACATCGACACCTTGCGTGATTTCATTGCCGAAAACGGCAAAATTATCCCGGCACGCCTGACCGGTACCCGCGCGATTTTCCAGCGCCAACTGAATACCGCTATCAAGCGTGCGCGATTCCTCGCCATGCTGCCGTATAGCGACCAGCACAAGATCTAAGGAGTACGAACATGCAAATTATTCTGCTCGACAAGGTCGTGAACCTGGGTAACCTCGGCGATATCGTCAAAGTAAAAGATGGCTATGCACGCAATTTCTTGATTCCTTCGGGTCGCGCACGTCGCGCCACCGAGGCAGCCAAGGCCTTGTTTGAAACCAAACGCGTTGAGTTGGAAAAATCGGCTGCGGCCAAACTTGCCGAATGCCAGGCGCTGGGTGAAAAGCTTGCTGGAACGACCATCAAACTGACCCAAAAAGCTGGCGTGGATGGCCGTTTGTTTGGTTCTGTGACCAATTCTGACATCGCGGAAGAACTGGTCAAGAGCGGCTACAAGGTGGTCAAGTCGCAGATCCGTATGCCAAATGGTCCGATCAAGACCGTAAGCGACTGCGCCGTTGCGGTTGCCTTGCACACCGACGTGGTAGTTGAAATCAACGTGTCGGTGTACGGCGAAACCGCCTAAAGCAAGCGTTTGCTCCGGCGCCTGATTGCAGGTTTCTGGAGCGTGATGCCATAAGCCGCCTGGGGAAACCTTTGCGGCTTTTCCATTTGTGCGAGATTCAGTTATCCACTGATTTCCACAGTTTGCGCACACGATTTTCCTGACTTATGCCCAGGCATTCACTCGACACCTGCACGTCAGCAGCGTAGCATCGAAAGTAATCGGGCCTTGCAAGCCATGGTTTCGAAATTCAGCGCCGCATCCATTCATTCATCCAAACCAAGTTCATCATGTCCGCCGTACTTTCTGCCGTAGATGAATACGGTCAAGACCGCCAGATTGCCCAACTGCGTGTGCCGCCGCATTCCATTGAGGGTGAGTCCAGCGTGCTAGGTGGCCTGCTGCTGGACAATAGTGCATGGGACCGGGTAGGTGATATTTTGATGGACGGTGATTTCTACCGCTACGAACACAGGTTGATCTATGCAGCCATTGGCGCGCTGGTCAATGCCAGTAAACCGGCCGATGTGATCACCGTCTTTGAGCACATGCAGAACCAGGGACGTGCCGATGAAATTGGCGGTTTGCCCTATCTCAATTCGTTGGCGCAGTATGTGCCAAGCGCCAGCAATATCCGCCGGTACGCTGAGATCGTTCGCGACCGCTCGCTGCTGCGCAAACTGGTCAGCGCTAGCGACGAGATTGCCACCAACGCTTTCAACCCAAAGGGCCGTCCGGTCGCCGACATCGTGGACGAGTCGGAACAAAAAATCTTCAACATTGGTGAGCAGGGCAAGCGAAACAACCAGGGCTTTCAGGCTATGGACTCGCTGGTAGTCAAGTTACTGGACCGCGTGCAGGAGATGGCCGACAACCCGAACGACGTGACAGGTGTGCCCACGGGTTTTTACGATTTGGATCGCATGACGGCGGGCTTGCAGGCCGGCGACCTGATTGTGCTGGCAGCACGCCCCTCCATGGGTAAAACGGCACTGGCAATCAACATTGCCGAGCATGTTGCGTTGAACGAAGGCCTGCCGGTCGCCGTGTTCTCCATGGAAATGGGGGCCGCACAGCTTGCGGTGCGCATTGTGGGCTCGATTGGACGCATCGATCAGGGCCACTTGCGTACCGGAAAACTGACCGATGACGAGTGGCCGCGTCTCACAGAGGCTATTGAAAAGCTACGCACCATTTCACTGCACATTGATGAGAGCGCGGGTTTAACCTCCAGTGAGCTGAGGGCCAATGCGCGTCGTCTGGCGCGCCAATGTGGTCAGCTTGGCTTGATCGTGGTTGACTATTTACAACTGATGAGTGGCTCAAGCAGCGATGGCGAAAACCGGGCGACCGAACTCGGTGAAATTTCACGGGGCCTGAAAATGCTCGCACGGGAACTGAAGTGTCCGGTGATTGCCCTTTCTCAGTTGAACCGAAGTGTGGAGCAGCGACCCGACAAACGCCCCATGATGAGTGACCTGCGGGAGTCGGGCGCGATCGAGCAGGATGCCGATATCATCATGTTCATCTACCGTGATGAGTACTACACCAAAGACGCCTGCAAGGAGCCGGGTGTGGCCGAGGTCATCATTGCCAAACAACGCAATGGCCCCACGGGAACTGTGAAACTGGCCTTCTTGAAACCTATTACCAAGTTTGAGAGTCTGGCTTCGGGTGGTGGCGGGGACTATTAATCAGTTGGGGTCAGAGCACATCGCTACGCGAGTGGTCTGACCCACAAACATTAGAGTACTTCACTCGCAAAGTCCGCCAAGCGCGAGCGCTCGCCGCGCGCCAGTGTGATGTGACCGCCATGTGGCCAGCCCTTGAAGCGGTCCACGGCGAAGGTCAATCCGGAAGACCCTTCGGTCAGGTAGGGCGTGTCGATCTGGGCCAGATTGCCCATACAGATGATCTTGGTGCCCGGCCCGGCGCGAGTAATCAGCGTCTTCATTTGCTTGGGCGTCAGGTTTTGTGCTTCATCGATGATGACGTACTTGTTCATGAAGGTGCGCCCGCGCATGAAGTTCATGCTTTTGATCTTGATGCGACTTCGAATCAGCTCATTGGTCGCAGCGCGACCCCATTCGCCGGCACTGGTTTCGGTCTTGCCGAGAGCCTCGAGGTTGTCGTCCAATGCGCCCATCCAGGGACCCATTTTTTCCTCTTCGGTGCCGGGTAGAAAACCGATGTCCTCACCCACACTGACGGTGGCGCGGGTGACGATGATCTCGGTGTAACGCCGGTCATCGAGCACCTGGGTAAGCCCCGCCGCCAGCGCCATCAGGGTCTTGCCTGTGCCGGCAGTACCGGTGAGTGTCACAAAATCAATCTCCGGGTCCATCAGCAGGTTCAAGGCAAAATTTTGTTCCCGATTACGCGATGCAACACCCCAAACTGCATTCTTAAGGTGGGTGAAATCGCGCAGCGTCTTGATCACCGCCGTGCTACCTCGAATCTCGGTCACACGTGCATACAGGCTGGGTTCACCAGGAGATTCAAAATACACAAATTGGTTGATCAGCATGCTCGGCACAATCGGGCCGCTGACTTTATAAAACGTGTGCTGCCCTTGCTGCCAGCTTTCGACCGTTTGTCCATGGGTGGCCCAGAAATCGGAAGGCAAAGCGAGTGAGCCGGCGTACAACAGATCGCCGTCTTCCAGCGTCTTGTCATTCTGATAATCGTCAGTTGCCAGGCCCAGGGCGCGGGCCTTGACCCGCATATTGATGTCCTTGGAAACGAGCACCACTTCGCGTGGTGCCATGACCTGGCGCAAGGCCTCCACTACTCCCAGTATCTGGTTGTCGGCCTTGCCCTGGGGCAGGCTGGTTGGCAGCGCGTAGTTCAGGGGCTGTGTCTGGAACAACAACTTGCCCTGCGCATCACGGTGCCCGGTACTGGCAAGCTGGAAACCTGCTGTGATATCTGCGCCGGGCGCGCCCGCCAAAGCATCCAGAGTACGACTGGTTTGCCGTGCGTTGCGGGCAACTTCAGTCATTCCTTTTTTATGGCCGTCCAGTTCTTCCAGAACGATCATGGGCAGATAGATATCGTGTTCTTCAAAGCGAAACAACGACATCGGGTCGTGCAACAGCACGTTCGTGTCCAGCACAAACAGCTTGGTGGGGCCACCTCGTGCAGCTTTGCGGGCACGGGTTGGTGCACGAGTGACGATTGGCTCAGCAATAGTGGCGGCGACGACCGGGAGGATTGGCGCCGGCGTCAGTAAAGCGACTGGCGTCCTGCGTTGTGCCTCTTTGACTGGCCTCATGTTGGCCGCAGGCTCGTTGAGTTCAGGTCTTGCTACCTGAACTGTTTCAGGTTGAGGTGACGGACGATTGGCACTGCGTGCGGTTGCTATAAAAGCCTTGGAAGGCAGTCGGTCAGCAGGTTTGGTTGGGGCGGGGGGCAGGGGCATGGGGTATGGCTCACGAAAGGGATAGGGGTATGACCGTGCATTGCAAATGCAAAAAAGCCGCCCTGAGCCAAGGCGGCTTTTTGTTGGAACGCGGTTGCGATGTTCAACGGCATTGGATCATTATGCATGAGCCATGTGACACCACCATCCTGCAGTGTGCCAAAACAACGTTATCGTATCAAGCAGCTTTTTTAAGTGCCTTGACTGCTTTGAGGACATCGTCCACATGCCCGGGGACCTTGAGACCGCGCCATTCTTCTTTCAGCATCCCGTCGGCACCCACGAGGAAGGTGCTGCGCTCAATGCCCTTGACCTTTTTGCCATACATGATCTTGTTCTTGACCACGCCAAACATATGGCACATTTTTTCTTCGGTATCGGCAATCAGCTCAAACGGAAGCTCAAGTTTGGACTTGAATTCGTCATGCGACTTCATGTTGTCGCGGGAAACACCGAAAACCGTCGCGCCAGCTTTCACAAAATCTTTGTATTTGTCCCGAAACTGCATGGCTTCGGTGGTGCAGCCAGGTGTATTGTCCTTGGGGTAAAAATACAACACCATGGTTTTTCCGACATGGGTAGTATTACTGACTTTGATGCCGCTGGTCGCATTGGCTTCAAATTCGGGTAGGGGCTTGTTGACAATGATCGCCATAGGGTATTTTTAGTCTCGCGTTCTTAGGTGTCAGTCAAAGTTAAGGTATCCAAACGTGACAGCGTTTATCCACTCTGGACTGCAACCCATGATTTTACTCTGAAAAGCCCCAGCCCATAGTCCTGTAGGTATGCGCCTACAACAAAAGGGCGGCAACCACCTTACGACCTTCGCTGGCAAGAAAGTTGTAGGTTCTGCAGGCAGCTTGCGTGTCCATGGTTTCGACGCCGATTTGACGCGCATAGAGCGCCTGTAGCAGTTCAGCTTTTGGGAAGAGCAGGCGTTCCCCGCTTCCGAAAATGACCAGATCTGCATCCATTTCGGACAGTCGGTCAAAATGGCTGCGCGTTAGATCATCAAACTGCGCGCAGTTCCAATCGAAACGCTGTCCTGTAGCGCTTAACACCAGACTGGCAGTAAATCTTTCGCCGTTGATAGCCACCCATCCGGGCCCGTAACCGGTAACAGTAGGGCCTTGAGTGGCGTCTGGGTGAAGTTTCATGGCGGACCCTCGGTGAAATTTGAATGCTGCACCGCACTATTTGCCTGCGGAACTGTGGTCAAATTATAGGTTTCGCCCTGTGATCCCGATTTTCGGAGGCCCATTGAGAACCATTCAAAAATCTGCCAAGCTGGCAAACGTGCTCTACGACATTCGCGGCCCCATCATGGATGCGGCGCGCCAGATGGAGGACGAAGGCCAGAAGATCATCAAATTGAACCTCGGCAACCTCGCGGTTTTCGGTTTTGATGCGCCCGAAGAAATTCAACAGGACATGATCCGCAATCTGCCCAATTCGTCCGGTTATTCTGACAGCAAAGGCATTTTTGCCGCGCGCAAGGCGGTGATGCACGAGACCCAGAAGCAGGGTATTGCCGGCGTAACGTTGGACGACATCTATTTGGGCAATGGGGCTAGCGAACTGATCACCATGGCCACCAATGCGCTGCTGGACAATGGCGACGAACTGCTGTTGCCCATGCCCGATTACCCGTTGTGGACTGCTGCCACCAGTCTATCGGGCGGCACCCCTGTGCACTATCTGTGCAATGAAGCGAACGGCTGGATGCCCAATCTGGACGACATTCGCGCCAAGATCACGCCCCGCACCAAAGGCATCGTGGTCATCAACCCGAACAATCCCACGGGTGTGCTGTATTCCGACGCTTTATTGAAAACCATTGTGGAGATTGCCCGCGAGCACGGATTGGTGATCATGGCCGACGAGGTCTACGACAAGGTCTTGTATGACGGTGTCAAACACACTGCTATGGCTTCACTGTCTGCCGACGTACTGACGCTCACCTTCAACTCTCTGAGCAAGAGCTACCGTTCCTGCGGTTACCGCGCGGGCTGGATGGTGGTGTCGGGTAACAAAAAGTCCGCAACCGACTACATCGAGGGCTTGAACATGCTCTCGAACATGAAGCTGTGCTCTAACGTGCCCGGACAGTGGGCGATTCAGACTGCGTTGGGCGGCTACCAGAGCATCAATGACCTGGTTTGCGAGGGTGGACGTCTGCGCCGCCAGCGTGATTTGGCCTATGAGTTGATTACCGCGATTCCTGGTGTCACCTGTGTCAAGCCCAGTGCGGCGTTGTATATGTTTCCCAAGCTCGACCCCAAGGTCTATCCGATCAACGATGACCGGCAGTTTTTCCTGGAGCTGCTCAAGGCAACCCGTGTCATGTTGGTCCAGGGCACGGGCTTCAACTGGAAACAGTCTGATCATTTTCGTATTGTGTTTTTGCCCCACGAAGACGATTTGCGCGAGGCTATTTCACGCATTGCCAAGTTTCTGGAAGGCTATCGCAAGAGCCACGGCACACAAGACGCCAAGACACCGGCTTCTGCTATTAAATTGGTAGCTGCTCGCGCTTGATTTACGGGGGCTCGAGCCCTTATTTACCTAGAGAATTTATGAAACCGATACAAGTTGGCCTGTTGGGAATTGGCGTCGTGGGAGCCGGCACATTTAACGTGCTCAAACGCAATCAGGAAGAAATCCAGCGGCGCGCCGGGCGCGGTATCGAGATCACCATGGTGGCTGATCTGGATGTAGCCCGTGCCCAATCGATAGTCGGTAGCGGCGTTCAGGTGGTGAATGATGCCCGCGCCGTCATTGCCAACCCAGATATCGACATCGTCATTGAACTCATTGGCGGGTACGGCATTGCCAAGACCCTGGTGCTCGAAGCCATTGCTGCGGGTAAGCATGTGGTCACCGCCAACAAGGCACTCTTGGCCGTGCATGGCACGGAGATTTTTGCCGCGGCCTCAAACAAGGGTGTGATGGTGGCCTTTGAAGCGGCTGTGGCCGGTGGCATCCCCATCATCAAGGCGCTTCGCGAAGGACTGACCGCCAACCGCATACAGTGGATTGCCGGCATCATCAACGGCACCACCAACTTTATCCTCAGCGAAATGCGCGACAAGGGCTTGGACTTTGCCGTGGTTCTCAAGGAGGCGCAGCGCCTGGGCTACGCAGAGGCTGATCCCACTTTCGATATCGAGGGCGTGGACGCCGCGCACAAGGTCACGCTGATGTCGGCCATCGCGTTTGGCATTCCGGTGCAGTTTGACAAGGCCTATGTAGAGGGCATTGCCAAGCTGGGTGCAGCCGACATCAAATATGCCGAACAATTGGGCTATCGGATCAAGTTGCTGGGCATTACCAAGCGCCGCGAGGTCAATGTTACCAAGGGCTACTCTGCGGGAATAGAACTGCGGGTGCACCCCAGCCTGATCCCGTCCAAACGGCTGATTGCGAATGTGGAAGGCGCCATGAACGCTGTCGTCGTCAATGGCGATGCCGTTGGCAATACCTTGTATTACGGCAAGGGCGCAGGCTCCGAGCCAACCGCCAGCGCGGTCATTGCCGACCTGGTTGACATCACCCGTTTGCACACCGCTGATCCGCTCTATCGCGTGCCGCATCTGGCATTCCAGCCTGGCGCAATGAGCAACTTGCCCGTGTTACCCATGGGCGAAGTGATAACCAGCTACTACCTGCGTTTACGTGTGGCTGACGAAGCCGGTGTGCTGGCCAAGGTCACCGGCATTCTGGCCAGTGCCGACATCAGCATTGATGCGGTACTGCAACGCGAAGCCGATGAGGTGGGCGGCGAGGGCGAAGTGCCAGAGGGCACGCGTGGCATGCCGCAAACCGATGTCATCATCCTTACGCATGACTGCCAGGAAGCCCACATGAACCACGCCATGGCGCTGATGCAGTCGCTGCCGACCGTGTTGCAGCCCATTGTGCGCATCCGCAAGGAAGAGTTGGCCTGATGCAATACCTCTCAACACGCGGAAACCCCGAGCGCAAGCGCTTTTGCGAGATCCTCCTGGAAGGCCTGGCGCCTGATGGCGGTTTGTACCTGCCCGAGAGCTATCCGCAAGTCAGCGATGCCACTCTGAGTCAGTGGCGCACCGTCTACCACACCCAGGGTTACGCGGCCTTGGCCTTTGAGATTTTGTCGCTCTACATCGACGATATTCCAGGCGCCGACCTGCGCGCCATCTGCGAGAAAACCTACACCGCCGACGTCTTTGGCACCGGCGAGATCGTGCCTTTGCGCCATCTGGAAGACGGCCTATGGCTGGAAGGCCTGTCAAACGGGCCCACGCTGGCCTTCAAGGACATGGCCATGCAGTTGCTGGGCAACCTGTTCGAGTTTGAGCTGGCACGCCGTGGCGAAGAACTCAATATCTTGGGCGCCACCAGCGGCGACACCGGCAGCGCCGCTGAGTACGCCATGCGCGGCAAGAAGGGCGTGCGCGTCTTCATGACCAGTCCGTTTGGGCGCATGAGCGCCTTCCAGCAGGCGCAAATGTTCAGCCTGATGGATGCCAACATCTACAACATCGCCGTCAAGGGCGTTTTTGACGATTGTCAGGACATGGTCAAGGCCGTGTCGAACGATCTGGAGTTCAAGCGCAGGTACAAAATTGGCACGGTCAACTCCATCAACTGGGCACGTCTGCTGGCCCAGGTCGTGTATTACTTTGCCGGGTACATCCAAGCGACGGAAGCAAATAGCCAGAAGATCAGCTTTACCGTACCCAGCGGCAATTTCGGCAACGTCTGCGCCGGCCACGTGGCACGCATGATGGGCCTGCCGATTGAACAACTGGTGGTCGCTACCAACGAAAACGATGTGTTGGACGAGTTTTTCCGCACTGGTGTCTACCGCGTGCGCAGCAGTGCGGACACGCACGAGACATCCAGCCCGTCCATGGACATTTCCAAGGCGTCGAACTTTGAACGCTTTGTGTTTGACCTGCTGCGACGCGATGGTGGGCGCACCGCCGACCTTTTTGGCGCACAACTGGCAAAATCCGGCCGGTTTGACCTGAGCGCAGACCCCGCATTTGCAGACTGTGCCCAGCGCTACGGTTTCGTCAGCGGCAAGAGCACCCATGCTGACCGTCTGGCCACGATACGAGACACCTGGCAGCGCCATGGTGTGATGATCGACACCCATACCGCAGATGGCGTCAAGGTGGCTATGGAGCACATGCAGTCTGGGGTGCCCATGCTGGTGCTGGAAACGGCCTTACCGATCAAGTTCGCCGAGACCATTGTCGAAGCCCTGGGTCGCGCGCCGGACCGGCCAGCCAAGTTCATTGGTATTGAGGCCTTGCCCAAGCGGGTTCGAGTCATGGATGCCGATCTGGACGCGATCAAAGCGCTGATTGCCCACGAATGCCGCGAATAGAAGCACTCGACTATGACCGCCCCAAAGCGCCCCCCCTTGTTGCCACTCGATGAGGCTCTGGCCAGACTACTTGCCTTTGCCACGCCTGCGCTGAGTACCGAGTCGGTTCCGGTGGGCGACGCCGACGGCCGCGTTCTGGCGCAAGACGTGGTGTCTGTGTTGCATGTGCCGCCACACGACAACAGTTCCATGGACGGCTACGCCCTGCGTTGTGCCGACGTTTCAGCGCCGGGCATTCAAATGCCAGTTTCGCAGCGCATAGCCGCAGGTTCCAGCGCATTGCCCCTACAGGGCGGCACAGTTGCTCGCATTTTTACGGGTGCGCCGGTGCCGGTCGGTGCCGACGCCGTAGTGATGCAGGAGGACTGCCAGGCAGTGGCACTGGTCGAGGGCGCCGCCGAGTTGCCGCAGGTCCAGATCAACGCCTGGCCCTTAACCGGGCAGAACATTCGCCGCGCGGGTGAAGACGTGGCCCGTGGCGACGTGGTTCTGTCGCG
>CANNRR010000048.1 GCA_947508055.1 Burkholderiales bacterium | reverse complement strand
GGTATGGAGTTGTTGTCATTGCCCACGTTGCTGCAGGTGGCTGTGCCGGCCCTGACGCTGGCGGTGCTGTTGTCGATCGACACGCTCAAGACCTGTCTGGTGATTGATGCTCTGACCAACACCAGCCATGACGCCAACCGCGAGCTCATAGGTCAGGGTGTGGGCAACATGGCCTCGTCACTGGCAGGCGGCATTCCGGGCGCGGGCACCATGGGGGCGTCACTCATTAATATTTCCAGTGGCGGCACCACCCGTACTTCCGGCTTTGTGACGGGAGTGGCGTCATTGCTTGCTTTGGTGTTTTTGGCGCCGCTGATTGCCTGGGTTCCGGTGGCTGCATTGGCGGGCATTTTGATCGTTACCGGGTATCGCATGATTGACCGGCAAAGCCTCGCCTTTTTTTACACGCCAGCAACCCGGCTCGATTTTGTGGTGATTCTGTCGGTGATTCTGGTGGCGATTTTTGGCAACCTGATTGCGGCCTCAGGTGTTGGCGTGGCTTTGGCCATCCTGTTGTTTATACGGGAGCAGACACGCAGTTCCGTGGTGCGCAAGCGTACTGAAGGTTCTGCCATTTTTGCCCGGCGCCACAGCGGGGCCAGTCCGTCGGCATGGGCTGACTCCAAAGCGCACGACTCGGTGGTTTTTGAGTTGCAGGGTAGTCTGTTTTTTGGCACTGCCAGTCAGTTGCACGCTGCCTTGGAGCCTGAAACTGCGTCGCACAAGTATGTCATTTTGAGCATGCGACGCGTGCAGTCGCTCGACGTCACGGCAACCCACGTGTTGGAGCAAATCAAGGACCAGCTGGAAAAAAACGATGGTTATCTGGTTTTTTGTGACATCCCCAAAGACCTACCCAGTGGCCTGAAGATGAAGCGCTTTCTCAAGGACACCGGCGTCGTGCGGCCAACCAATAAGGCATTTGCCTTTCGCCAGCTCGAAGACGCATTGAAGTGGGTGGAAGCCCGTGAACTTCCGCAGCACCCGGAGCTGCAGCCCATGGCGGCGGTGACAGTCGATTTGTCGGCCATGCCACTGCTGTCTCAGGCCAGCGCACTGGACATAGACGCTCTGCAGGCACTGTCCCACATTCGCACCGTGCGTACCGGCAAGAAGATCTTCAAGCCGGGTGGGGGCGATGACGCTCTTTACCTGATTCGCAGCGGCTTGGTGCAGGTGACGACATCGCCACACAAAAAGGACGGCTTTGAGTTGGCACAACTTGGCCCCGGCAGCGTGCTGTGCAGCAACGGGTTTTTGCAGTGCGACTCCCCTTCTCTGGAGGCCGTTGCCGTCACCGACGCCGAGCTCTACGTGTTGCCGCGTGCGGCCCTGGATGCATTGGCGGTGGAGCATGGCACGGTGGCCACCGCATTAATGGCCGAAAGTGCCCGCAATTTGACCCTTCAACTGTCAAGTGCGATGGAGAACCTGCTGGCCTCGCAGTCGCAGTAGTGCTATTCTGGCTGCATAGAACAGTTGAGGTATTTAGACCTTTATAGGAGCATAGCGCCATGGGCATCGACCGTCTGAAAATTGCCACCAAATTGTGGTTGTTTATTGTGATTATTCTGACGCTATTGACAGCCATCGCGGGTATAGGACTGCTGCGCAGCGGGGGCATTCTCGCCGAGGGTCGGGCGCAGCAGCAAATGGCCTACAAAATGGTGCAGACTGCTACGCGTTGGAGTGGTCTGACGGAGACCAATGCCACCCGCAACCACGCCATCATCATCAGCAGCGAGCCGGTAATTTCTACCGCGTTCAAGGACGCAATCACTGCGACCAGCAATGAAATTACCGAGATGCAAAAGCAGATCGAAGCGTTGCCGCTGACAGACGCAGACAAGGCGCAACTGGCGAAAATAGCGGAGTTCCGCAAGAACGTTATTGCCTTGCGCGAAAAAGCGCGGGCGGCCAGAACAGACGGCAAGGTCGACGAAGCGTTGCAAATTCTCAATACCCAGTACCTGCCGGCTATGGCGGCCTATATCGCTGGACAAAAGGAGTTGGTCAAAATGCAGGAGCAACACGTGATCGATGTCCAGGCCGACACTGAGAGCCGTCGCCAGAACAACAGCTACGGCATTGTGGCGGGGTTGCTAATTGTTGTTGCGATGATTTCACTAGGGACCTTTTGGTTGGTGCATTCGATCCGTGACCCGCTGGACCAGGCCAATGAACTGGCAGCGCGCATCGCAGAGGGCGACTTGAGCTCCAGTATCAGCACCAGCCGCGAAGACGAATTTGGCACCTTGTTGCGCTCGCTGGCCACCATGAACGATTCTCTGGGGCGTATGGTCGCGCAGGTGCGGCTGAGCACGGACAACATTGCTACGGCCAGTGCCGAAATCGCCCAGGGTAATAACGACCTGGCACAGAGGACCGAGCAAACCTCCAGCAATCTTCAGTCGACAGCTTCGAGTATGGATGCGCTGACTGCTACGGTGCAACACAGCACGGACAACTCCCGCCAGGCCAGTGCGTTGGCTGCAAGCGCTTCGACGGTTGCGCAGCGCGGTGGCTCGGTGGTCACGCAGGTTGTCACCACCATGCAGGAAATTGATGCCAGCAGCAAGAAGATCGCTGACATTATTGGGGTGATTGACGGCATTGCGTTTCAGACCAATATCCTGGCGCTTAATGCGGCCGTGGAAGCCGCTCGGGCAGGCGAGCAGGGCCGCGGGTTTGCGGTGGTGGCCAGTGAAGTGCGCAGCTTGGCGCAACGCAGTGCCGAGGCGGCCAAGGAGATCAAGGGTTTGATCGATACATCGGTCGGCAAAGTGGAGTCTGGTACTCGCCTGGTGACCGATGCCGGTGCAACGATGGAAGAGATCGTGCAGTCGGTTCGCCGCGTGGCCGACGTGATCGGTGAGATTACGTCTGCGGCGACCGAGCAAAGCAGCGGCATTGCCGGTGTGAACGAGGCGATTGGCAATCTGGACCAGATGACGCAACAAAATGCGGCTCTGGTGGAGGAAAGCGCGGCCGCCGCGGAAAGCCTGCGCGAGCAGGCCGACCGCATGAAGGAAGCGGTGGCGGTGTTCCGCGTGGCGCCGCACCACTCGACCTGACAGGCGCTTACGTCGCGCTGTCAGTCGAGTTCGGCAATCAACTCAATTTCGACACAGGCCCCCATAGGAATTTGCGCCACTCCAAAGGCGCTGCGCGCGTGTGCGCCCTTGTCGCCGAAGATTTGACCGAAGAGTTCGCTGGCGCCATTGGTCACCAGGTGCTGCTCGGTGAAGTCGCCGGTCGAGTTGACCAGCGACATGAGCTTGACGATGCGCTTGATGCGGTTGAGGTCGCCAGTGGCCGCGTGCAAGGTGCCCATCAGGTCGATGGCGATGGCGCGCGCGGCAGCCTTGCCCTCTTCGGTGGCCATGTTCTTGCCCAGCTGTCCGACCCAGGGTTTGCCGTCCTTCTTGGCAATGTGGCCACTCAGAAACACCAGATTGCCGGTTTGCATAAAGGGCACATAGGCCGCAGCAGGCACCGAAACGGGTGGCAGGTCGATGCCCAGGGTGGCGAGGGTTTCATAGATATTCATGGTCACTTCCAGGTGGATGGTTGGTTAAATAATAGTGCCCATGGATTGGGACTGGGACTGCGACTGCGACTGCGACTGCGATGTGGCTTGAGATTGTGACTGATTCTGACCTTGACTTGTGGCGAAACTGGTCCAGGCGTCGGCCTCATACGGTTCCACCGTGACGCTTACGCCGAGCATATGGTTGGCGCCACCGTGGATGACACCGCGAATGGGCGACACATCGGCATAGTCGCGCCCTAGTGCCAGGGTGACGTAATCCTCGCCCGGCGTACCCCAGCCGTCTCGGTCATTGGTGGGATCAAAGTCGCACCATCGTGAGCCGGTGGACACACCCGCTGCGTCCGTCAGTTCAGGCAAGTCCGGTAGGTAGACCGAGACCCAGGCGTGCGAGGCATCGCTGCCCACCAGGCGCTGCTGGCCGGGGGCGGGCTGCGTCAGCAGATAGCCGCTGACGTAGCGCGCGGGCAGGCCGTAGGCGCGCAGGCAGGCGATCATGATGTGGGCAAAGTCCTGACAGACACCTTTGCGTTGCGCCAGAGCCTCCAGTGCGGGGGTGTTGACCTGGGTGCTTTGGCTCTCGTAGGTGAAGTCGCGGTGGATGCGCTGCATCAGGTCGCGCGCAGCCAGTACCAGCGGTATACCGGGCGCAAAGCTTAAGCTGGCGTAGGCGGCAAAGTCAGCGTGGCGTGGCGCATAGGCCGAGGCAAATACAAACTCGCCAGCCGAGTCAAACGGTTTGTTGGCGCAGTAGCGAAAAAGCTCGCGTACCTGCTCCCAGGGTATGGTGCTGTCTGGCATCGCAGCAACCCGGGTCGACACCAGGCTGCGCGCAATCACCAGGAGCCGCGTGTGGGCCGTCTGCAGCGAGAAAAACTGGCGCGTGTTGCCATACACGTCCAGCGTGGCCACCTGCTGCGCGGGTGTGGGCGTGATGTGCAGGCTGTGGCTGAGCAACTGCTGGTTGGTCGTGTTCAGCGGCTGCAAGTAGGCCACGTGCTGGGCAATGTCCACCGGTGGCACATAGTCGTAGCAGGTTTCATGGGTGACGCGCAGTTGCATGATCGGCTGCGCTCAGGCGCCCAGGCTTTGCCCGGACTCGCCGGAGTGGGTGAAATAGGTGGCGCCAATTTCTTCCGAGACATGGAACGCCGCCTGGCTGCAGTCCAGCAGCAGCTGGATCAACTGGGTGTAGTGGCCCTCGCCGTCTGCCGCGCACAGGTCTTCCAGGCGCCACTGGCCGGGGTCGGGCACGCTGAACGACAGCAGGCTGAGCTGGTCCGGCTCGCTGCCCGCCAGCTTGGCCAGTCGTCCGCGCAGCGTATGCGCCACCCAGGCCAGCGAGCGGGGGTTGTCCCGGTCCTGCACCAGCAGGTCCACCAGCGCGGCAATATCGCGGCTCTGTTGGTACTGGGCGTGAAAGGTGATGGTGCTGTCAAACAGGCTGACCATGGCCTCAAAGCCGCCGGTCTGGTGCACGCTGCCGGTCTCAAAGCCCATGCGCAGGGCGCCCGCCAGAAAGCCCAGTCGCTCGATATGGCGGCCTATGCTGAGCAACCTCCAGCCGTCGTCGCGGGTCATTCGGTCTGTTTGCAAGCCGGTTATCGCAGACAAATGGTCGCCGGCGGTTTTGAGCGTTGCCAGCGCTTGCACTGATGAATAGTCGGCGCTCTGCATGTGCAGGGCGCAGCTTGCAAAGAAACGGTCTTCGGCGCGCTGCATCAAGCTCCAGTGCTCCTGTGACAGGCGTTCACGCACGGAAGCACCGGCCAACCGAACCGCGCGCAGGTTGTAGCCCACGCTGGTGGCCTGATTGCTGCTGCCCAGGCTGGCAATGAGGGACCGTTCAAATACCCGGCGCGCTTGCACTACGGGGGTGAGGGCGGGCACACCGGGCAGTACCAGCGTGTTGTTCAACGCCATCCGGCCCAGCCAGGTCAAAAGGGGTTGTGACGATTGGTCTTCGCCACTTAGACAATCCAGAACCAGTCGTGCCAGTTGCACCGAGTTCTCAGCGCGCTCGGTGTAGCGACCCAGCCAGAACAGGTTCTCAGCTGCCCGGCTGGTGACCAGCCGCTTGCGGTGGGCCAGCGTGGAGGCAGTGAGCGCGGGTTGCAGCAGCGTAGTCTTGTCCACATCGCCGGTGGTGATGGCCCACACATCGGCACTGCTACCCCCGTGCTGCATGGAAGCCACTTCGGTACTGTCGCCAGCCACCCGAGCCAAGCCACCGGGCAGCACCTTCCAGGACTGGACGCCTTGCGACACGGCAAACACCCGCAGCATGACCGAGCGTGGCACTACGCCAGCCGTGTCGGCCTGCCAGGTCGGCATTTGCGACAACGGCATGTAAGCCTGAATGGTGTGCTCGTCACTTTGGCGCAGGATGCGGCCTGCCCACTCGTCGCGCTCGCGTGGCGTCAGGTTGCGCCCCAGCACGGAATCAAAATTACCGTGCATGGCGGAGCCCGGATAGGTTGGCTTGATGGCGTATTCCTGCAAGCGCGGCAGCACCTCTTCCAGGGCCGAGCGCTCGCCACACCACCAGGTCGGTAGAGCGGGCATCAGCAGTTCTTCGTCCAGCAGGTGCTTGGACAGGGCCGGCAAAAAGCCCAGTAGGGCGGGCGACTCCAGAAACGCCGAGCCCGGCGCATTTGCCACCAGTACGTTGCCCGCGCGGATGACCTGTAGCAACCCGGGCACGCCCAACGTGGAGTCGGCACGTAATTCCAGCGGGTCCAGAAACTGGTCGTCCAGTCGCTTGAGTAAACCGTGCACGGGCACCAACCCGCGCAGTGTTTTGAGATAGAGGTGCTGGTCGCGCACAATCAAATCGTTGCCCTCCACCAGTGTCAACCCCAAGTAGCGCGCCAGGTAGGCGTGCTCGAAATAGGTTTCGTTGTATGGCCCCGGTGTCAGCAGGACGATGTGGGCGTCCTGCCCGGCCGCGCTCATGGACTTCATGCTGTCGATCAGCGCGCGGTAGGTGCCCGCCAGTCGCTGCACCTGCAACTCTTCAAATGCCTGCGGGAACAGGCGTGACACTGCCAGCCGGTTCTCCAGCAAATAGCCCAGCCCGGAAGGCGCCTGGGTGCGCTGCGACACCACCCACCAATTCCCATCCGGCCCACGTGCTAAGTCAAAGGCGGCGATGTGCAAGTGTGTGCCACCCACCGGTTGCACGCCGTGCATGGCACGTAGATAGCCGGGGTGCCCTTGCACCAGTGCCGGTGGCAGCAGACCTTGCGCCAGCAGCTGCTGGGGCCCGTAGACATCGGCCATCAGTTGGTCCAGCAAGCGCACCCGCTGGGTTACGCCGGCTTCAATTTGCTGCCAGCTTTGTGCCGAAATAATCAGGGGAAACAGGCCCAGTGACCAGGGCCGTTGCGGTCCGTCTTCATCGGCATATACGTTGTACGTGACGCCGTTGTCGCGAATCTGGCGCGCCAGGTTGGTCGAACGCTGTGCCAGCGGACCCAGACCGTCGGATGAACAGCTTTCAAAGAACTGGCTCCAAGCCCCCGTCATCTGTGCGTCTGATGCTCCTAATTGTGTAGTGTTGGACGTGGCGATGGCATCCGTGGCGATGCGCCCGCGTAACTCGTCAAAGTGCCCCGGTACCGCCGCCAGCGACTGCCAGGCTTGATCCAGCACTGTCAGTGGTTCAGCAGGCAAAGCAGAAGAGTTGATTTGGGCATTTTTCACTCTGGAGAGTATGCCGCAAACCCGCTATCAAACTGCCATGCCGCAGCCCCTCACAAAGTCGAATGCCTTTCCATGGCCCCGGCCAGTGGCCCATGCCCCCGTTTGCGAAGTTCATCGACAGCACCCTGCAGATCGCGTGGATCGCGGTTCTGGCTCAGCTTCGCCTTGCCCTCCAAACGGTTGATCGAGAGTTCGATGCCAACAATTGCCTTCATCATGCCGTCGATGAATTCCGGTGTTGAATCGCCCATCTTCCACGGCTTCGATTCTTGCGCCTCATGCCTGCGCGTCAGACGGGCGACCACACCGCGCGTGAACTTTTCGTCGTCACGGACGGTGAGTCTGCAATGCGCGTGCACGACCTCATAGTTCCAGGTAGGAACCAGTTGGTGAGTTTCGTGTTTGCTTGGGTACCAATTAGGCGAAATGTAACCTTCGTTGCCTCGGAAGATGACCAGTACCTCGGCTTCGTCCAAGGGCTGCTGCCAAACCGGATTGGCGCGTGCCACATGTCCGGTAAGCATGCCGAACGTCCCCACCGCAGGATCAAACTCGAAAGGAATGTGGTTTGCGTCCAGGCCACTGGTGGTTGGCGTGATAAGGATGCCAAGGGGATTATTCCGAATGATTCGATGTAGTGACTCGGGCTCGGTGATGACGAAATGTGCAGGGTTGTACATGGGTGTGGATCCAGATTGAAGCAATGTGACCTGATTGTTCCATCCTATTGGCACATTGGTAAGACCCACTTCCGGAGATTTTTGGTGAACCAGTTGGACATCGAGCCGCCGGCACTGGCGACCGGTTGCGCTTCACTAGCGGCTAGCGCCCGATCTGGGGGTCTCGCGTACCACCGAGATTGCTGTCTATGAGCAATTTGCCGCCCAAGGAGCGTGAAAGTTTTTACGTGGTCTGATAGCTGTTCCGAGAGCGCATACTATGGCTCATGTCGCTGTAATGCCTAACCGTAAGTGCCTGCTGCACCTCTGGAGAACACCATGTTTTTTGCAAGCGACCTTGACACCGTCACCCACGGTATCCAATTGGCCGTGGCTCCGGTGTTTCTGATGACCGCTGTGGCGGCCATGATTGGCAGCGTGGCGGGTCGGTTGGCCCGCATCATTGACCGGGCCAGGGTACTCGAAATGCGCATTGACGCCAGCCCGGATGAGAATCCGATGGTGGCGGAATTTGCTGAACTGGGCCACCTGCGCACCCGTGGCCGCCTGGTTAACGCCTGCATTGCCCTGCTGACCTTTTGCGCCATTTTGATTGGCCTGACCATCATGGCCTTGTTTCTCGGCGAGACCACCGAGATCCAGATTTTTCGCCTGGCCACAGTGTTGTTCCTCACCGGGGTGACGTGCTTCTTGCTGGCTTTGATGTGTTTCCTGGCCGAAACCCTGATTGCGACCCGGGTGCTGAAATTCCGTCGCGCCAGCCAGGTCATTGAAGTCAAGCACGAGATTAGTTGAAATCAGGCCATAGGCCGATCAAACGCACAAGCCTAGCGGCGCTCCCTCAATAAAGTTTTAGGTAGCTTTGCAGGCTCGCGTGTTGAGCTTCGCGGTAATGGGCGCACAGACGCACCACCTCCAAGGACTGCTCCAGTGACTTCGCCATGCCATCAAATTTTGAAACCAGGGGCGTGAAAAAGGATTCGATCTGCTGCGCCTGCTGAACGGTGCACGCGCCGGCAAACATTTGCGGGAACCGGGCTGGCGCGTCTTTGGGCAACTTTTTCTCCAGCAGAGAGAAATTGTTCGTGATGAAATTGAACAGCCCTTCACGCAGTGCCTCGCTACGTCCGCGCGTGCGAGTCGCCGCCATGATTTCCCGAATATCGTGCTCGGGTGACAGCCACAGCTCGAGCACCGCTTGTGCCAATTCTGGAGCACGGAAACCGCTTAACGCACCATACAAATCGGCACGCTCGCGTCGGTCCGGGTTGCCTTTGACTGCGGCGATCAAGGCATCGAAATAGGCTCGATCACCCGTCAATGCGGCCGTGCGCAACACCAGACCGCGACTTGGGATTGGCAGGCTATTCCTGTCCCTGAGCCAGGCCTGGGCCAATTGTTTGGCCTGCGCCTGTAAGTCCGCGTCCCGACCCAGTTCAGCAAAACGCCCCACCCAGGTGGCGCGGCTCGAACGGTCGTCCGGTGCATCAGCTGCCTTTTCCAGCAAACCAAGTTGACGGGCGCGGTTCCCGTAGGCGTGTTGCCACAGCGCGGCATACGCTACGCGCTCTTCTGGTTCTAGAAAAGTCTCCATGCGTGCAATCAGACTCAATGCAGCTTCGGAGACTTCACGCTTGCCGTGGCCCGCAAACCTGGCCGCCAGTGCCAAGGCCTGCGCAACCGGCATGTCGCCGGATTCGGTGAGGGCCTGGGCATCGTCTAAATTGGCCAGCAGTTCTGTCAGGCTCAAAGCGGCGGTTGTCATCAGTCGGGTCATTTGTCCCGGCGCATAGACAGCACGGTAATAGCCCGATCCGCTGGCATTGGCTTGTACCCATGCCGGGCATGCACTGTCGGGCAGGGCCAACTGGCCGGTCTTTTCCGTCAACAAGATTTGGGCGCTGCCAGCAGGGGTACGAACTGACACCGGAACGGCCCACAAAGAGTCCTGAGGCGCATCAACCCCTTTGGGTAAAAAGCGTGACTGTGTCAGCGTCAACAGGGGCTTGCTCGTGCAGTCCAATGCCACCGTAACGCGCGGAATTCCGGGTTGGTGGGTGAAACTGTGAAACGCTGCTGTCAACTCTGAATTTCCCTGCGCCAAGGCG
The DNA here is from genome assembly GCA_947508055.1 of Burkholderiales bacterium. Taxonomy (GTDB): domain Bacteria; phylum Pseudomonadota; class Gammaproteobacteria; order Burkholderiales; family Burkholderiaceae_C; genus Allorhodoferax. Next base: position 13,355 of record CANNRR010000048.1, on the reverse strand, counting down.
GCGACAAAGTCTTCGCCGGTGGCATTCTTCCAGGCATGCTTGGCCATATAGCGGCGCACTCCAGCCTGAAATTTGGCCTCTCCCATCCAGGTTTCAAACATGGAAAGAGTTGCTTGGCCCTTGCCATACACGATGGCAGCGCTTTGTCCGCCCAAAGGGTCGCCTTGCGAGAAGGTTTTGCTCACCGGTTGGTAAATTTGCGAGGTCGAGAGCAGGCGATCGGTCTGCATGGCCCAGGCGCGCGCGTTCTGGGCGCCACTTTCGTCATGGTATTCGGCCGGCATCTGACTGGTGATTTTGTCGGCCATCCAGGAGGCGAAGGATTCATTCAGCCAGAGGTCATCCCACCAGGCCATGGTGACCAGGTCGCCAAACCACATATGGGCCAGTTCATGGGCCTGGGTGCCGACCAGATAGCGCTTGAAGCCAATGCTTTCTTCGCCTGGTTGGGACAGCAGAAGCAATGACGAAAAAGTCACCAGACCGGGGTTTTCCATGGCGCCAAAGCTCAGGGCGATGGGCAAGGCCATCACATCGAGTTTTTCATAAGGGTAAGGCATGCCAAAGTAGGCTTCCAACTTGGCCAGAATACTGGGCGTGACGCTCGCCGCAAAAGTAGCCTGCTTGGCCCGCCCACGGGGTGTGATGAAACGCACGGGAGTGTTGCCGGCCATGCCGCCATCCAGCATGTCAAAGGGCCCGATGCCAAAGGCCAGCAGGTAAGTTGGTAGCGGCTTGGTGGTCTTGAACTCGACACGCTTCAGTCCGTTGTCCAACATCATCTCGCTCGACATCGGCGAGTTGGCTACGGCGGTCATGGTTTTGGGAATCGTCAATGACAAATTGAAGGGCACCTTCCAACCCGGCTCATCGAAACCAGGGAACGCTCTGCGTGCGCCGATCGACTCAAATTGGGTAAAGGCATACCACTCACCACCTTCTTGTTGCCGGAACAAGCCCTGGCTGTCCTTGTCCTCAATCACGCCGGTAAAGGTGATTTTCAGCTCCCCCTTGCCAATCGGGAAGGGACGGTCAAAGTGCAGATCCATCAAATCGGAATTGCGTTGCTGTGCCATCGCGACGAACTTCTCCCCACCCACTTCTAACGCGGCGGACGCCACCGTGATTTGCGCCGCATGTAAGCGAATCACCTTGCCGGTTTGCGTGATATCAACTGAAATTGCCACTTCGCCACTGTGCGTTGGAAGGTTGGGATCGACCGTCAAGTCCAGCTTGTACGCAGTTGGTGCAACGCCCACTGGCAGTCGCAAGGGCAGGCTGTCGTCAACCGAAGCAGCAGCCAGCGAAACCCAACAAGAAAGCAAAAAACCAATGAAACGGCGCATCAATAATCATCCATATTTAAAAAGGGGGCGCGGTGCTTGGCGACCCGAAAAAGCACGCAACAGCACGCTGTCCAGTGCCCCATCGGGAAGTTCAGCCAGGCAAATCACGAATCCCGGCGCCCCATGGCAAAACTGCATAAGCATGCGCGGCATCTCGCCCTGTGGGGTGATGAGGTGCGCCCTCCAATTGGCAAAATCACCGTCCTGCGATGCCGTGCGCTCCATGGTTTGAACGATGCGCTGCTCCCATTGCTGCCAATCCTGCTGGTCCAGTAAATGCCTTCCCTTGATCAACACAAAGGCCGTGGCCACAAACCCGTGCACGCCATCGAGGTATGTGCTCTGCTTTCCGTACATGTCCTGCGTCCAGTAATAGCATTGGAATTCGTCAGACCACACCAGTTGGGACCACAACTTGGCAGCCGTTTGCACAAACAGGTCCATCCAGCGGGGTTCGCCGCTGCTCTGGTGCAAAAAGAGTGCCGCCAGCAACGTGCCCGGAGCACCCCACATCAATTCACGGTGGGGATGATCGATATTGCCGGCGATCAGTTGCGCAAGTCTTTCTGCAACGACGGTCCTCTGCGCAGCATGCGTCCATTGCATCAGCAGGAACGGCGTATCACCCATCAGGTAGGCCGCGGCAGCGGCTTCGTAGACCTCGCCCAGCCACGCCAAACAGCGCTGGTGCCAAAGGGGTGGTGTTCAAAATGTTATCCACGCGCAATCATCCCACTTTCAACCAACACAGCATTGACGGTCAACTGTCCGATTGACTGTCGCTCGATGCGAAGGACTGTGCAGACGTTCCTGGCTTTCCTTGCCTTTGCTCCCATTCGGACCGCAGAATCGAGAGCACCATGTCATCCATATAGATGCCCCCAACGAAAATAAGGCCACGCAGAACCCCTTCGTGGATGAGTCCACACTTTTCGGCGAGGCGGATCGACGCGTGGTTTTTCGTCGCGGTACTGCACTCGATACGGTTGATCGGAAAACTATTGAATAGGTAGTCAATAAGTGCCGTGACGGCCTCTGTGGCGTAGCCTCGGTTGCGATTATCCGGATCGTGAATGGCCCACCCGATTTCACGCGCAGTGGAGTAACGCTTGGCCTTAAAGTGAACCACATCCCCGATGACAGCCCCAAATTCGTTGCAGATCAAAAACAACTCATGCTCTTCGGATGAAAAGCCGGTGTCCTGGAACCGCTTCTTAATGGCATGTGGGCTGGCAATTTTGGATGGATTGAACTCGCCACGTGCGGCGGTGTCCCCGGATACCGCGGCCAAAATTGGTAAGTCGGATTCTGTGACATGTCTCAGGGTTATGCGCAAATTTTTGATCATGAAGGTTTCCAGTACGAATGGTGGCTGAAACGGATCGGGGCAAGGCGAATTCAGTGGCGGCTCTCGGATTCAATCGACTTGACCGGGAAGGTCTCATAGCGCAGGCCGCCGTATGCGTCAACCGCGCTGCAATACGATGCGTGTGAAAACCAAAAACTCATCCAGGTGACCGGTAATCACATTGACCAGAATGGGCAACAGTAGGTTCTGGTAATCATGGACCGCGATGTTGCGAAACGCGACCATGCGTTTGAGCGCCTCGGCCAGTGCGGCATCTATCCATTGGGCGCGTGCCATCAAGTCAAAAACGTCACGCGCGCTTTGGGGCACGCCTAGGCCTTCACGGCGCACGATGTGCTGGCCCATGTCCAGTACCGCCTCGCAGGCCCGCTGCACATTCAGGGTAGCTGCATCCTGGCGGGTGAAGTCTGATGCAAAGCTTGTCGGGTCACGCGCATACTCCTCTCGGGCGCGGGCCACACAGCGCTCAACGGTTGCGGACTTGTTGATCAGAACGTCATCTGCCATGGATCTTCCCGGTGCGTTGAATATCCGCCATCAGGGGTGCGCGGGCCTCGTCCAAGGCCGTTTTTTCACTCAGCACAAAAGTCTCAAATAAACCTGCAGCGATGCCAACCGACCACAGACGCTGGCCGGTGGTGATGACCTGGTATTGCATCACCGTGGATGCGGCGCGCAGGTCCAGCAGGTCTACCGCGCAACCCACCACATCGGCCAAGTGTCCTGCCATATCCCAAAGAACCAGGGGGTCCGCATAGCCTGCCACCAAAACTGCCAGGTCCAAGTCACTCTGCGGCCCAGCTATGCCTTGCACCTGGCTGCCAAAAGCGTAGATGGCCATGGCGTTGGGAAAACGTGAGCGAACCGCCGACACAACGGGACCATGTGGGCCAAGCATGTCGGTGATGGTTGAGTGCATGTTGGGATTATGCCGCTCAAGGTCAGCCTCGGCGCGGTTTAGACCTGCGCCGCAGAGCAGATCTTCCAAGCTGCCCCACAGCAGAGCCGATAGCGAGAGACGTCGGTTTGGGTGCTGTGCCCAGTTTCCTGCCTTCAAAAGCGCTGCAACCCCCAACCATCTCAACTCCGGCGCAAATCCCGTGTAAACGCAAACTCCTTGCTACCCGGCACGTTGATCGTGGCGGGCGGCACGTTCATGACGCCCGGCGTATGGCCGGTGTTGGTGAAGCGGGTCAGGCGGCGGCTCTCGGCTTCAAAGGAGTTGACCGGGAAACTCTCGTAACTCAGCCCGCCTGGGTGGGCCACGTGGTACTGGCAGCCACCCAGCGAGCGCTTCATCCAGGTGTCCACAATGTCGAAGGTCAGCGGTGCGTGCACGCCAATGGTGGGGTGCAGGCTGCTCGGCGGGTTCCAGGCCTTGAAGCGCACACCGGCCACGTATTCGCCCACCGTGCCGGTGCTTTGCATGGGCAGGGCGCGGCCGTTGCAGGTGATGACGTAGCGGCTCTCATTCATGCCTTTGACGTGCACCTCCATGCGCTCCAGTGACGAATCCACATAGCGGGCGGTGCCGCCGGGTGCGCCTTCTTCGCCCATCACATGCCACGGCTCCAGCGCGCAACGCAGGGTGAGTTCTATGCCGGCGGACTGCACCGAGCCGACCAGAGGGAAACGGAACTCGACGTGTGGCGCAAACCAGCTCGCATCGAACGGATAGCCCGCCGCACGCATGTCTTCCACCACGTCGTCAAAGTCCATTTTGATGAAGGTTGGCAGCATGAAGCGGTCATGCAACTCGGTTCCCCAGCGGGTCACTGGTGCCTTGTAGGGCGCCTTCCAGAAGCGCGCGACGAGTGCGCGCAGCAGCAGCTGTTGCACGATGCTCATGCGCGGGTGCGGTGGCATCTCGAACGCGCGCAGTTCCAGCAGGCCCAGACGGCCGGTCGCTGAGTCAGGCGAGTACATCTTGTCGATGGAAAACTCGCTGCGGTGGGTGTTGCCGGTGGCGTCGATCAGGATGTTGCGCAGCGTGCGGTCCACGATCCACGGCGGCATGGACTGGCCGTAGATTTCGCGGTTGGCGTAGATTTGTTCAATCGCAATTTCCAACTCGTACAGCTGGTCGTTGCGCGCCTCGTCCACGCGTGGCGCCTGGCTGGTGGGGCCGACAAACATGCCGCTGAACAAATAGCTCAGTGACGGGTGGTTGTGCCAGTACAGCAGCAGGCTGGCCAGCAGCTCCGGCTTGCGCAGGAAGGGGCTGTCGGCTGGCGTTGCGCCGCCCATTACAAAGTGATTGCCGCCGCCGGTGCCGGTGTGGCGGCCATCGGTCATGAACTTCTCGGCCGACAGGCGCGACTCGAATGCCGCGTTGTACAGAAACTCGGTGTTGGCGACCAGGTCCTTCCAGTTGTTCACCGGGTGGATGTTCACTTCGATCACGCCGGGGTCCGGTGTGACTTGCAGGAGTTTGAGGCGTGGGTCGCGCGGGGGCGGGTAGCCTTCCAGTACCAGCTTCATGGCCAGCGTCTTTGCAGTGGCCTCGATGGCGCTCAGCAGGTCCAGGTAGTCTTCCAGGCGCTCCAGCGGTGGCATGAAGATGTAGAGCACACCGGACTTTTCACCGATCGCCTCGGCCTTGGGTCCGCTGGCGCGGCGCGGGTCACGCACCTCTACGCACAGGGCGGTGCGGGTGATCCAATGGGCTGATTCCTGTTTGTTGGGCGCGCGTACAAAGTCTGCAGGTTCGATTTGAGCCGGTTCTAGAGCAGGGCTTTGCCCAAAGACGATTTTTGGCTGTACGCCATTTCCTGCATGCAAAACAGTAACTGCTGGTTGTGCAGCGGCCGCCTGTGTGGATGCTCGGTCGCTCCTGCTCTTCATGGCGCTTTGGAACTTGCGCGCAGCTTCGCGTGCACGGCCGCTACCCGCCAGAATGGGCACGTCGCTGCGCCGGGTCGGGATGGCGGTGGCCGTGGCCGTGTTCTCAATCGACGGCGCTGCTGGGTCGGGGGAATAGCGTGCGGCAAAGGCGCTGTGGGCAGACAGGTTGCCACGGTCTTCCGTGGGGTCGCGCTCGATCATGTAGGGGAAGTCGCTCTTGCTGACCCAGGGTAGCGAGTCCAGCGGCAGGCGCAGGCCCATGGGCGAGTCGCCGGGCATCAGGTACATGCGCTCGTCGCGGAAGAACCAGGGGCCGGTGGTCCAGCGGGCGCTGCTCTTTGCCAGCGGATCGGCAGACTTGATGGGCAGCACATAGCCAACGGGCGTGTCGAGTTTTTGCTCGAACACACGGCGCAGCCTCATGCGCTCCATTTCGTCGTCCAGTTTGGAATTGAACGGGTCCACATTGACAGGCAGGCGGCGCTCGCGCCACAGGTAGTACCAGCTGTCCTCGAAAGCGCTCTGGATGTATTTATCCGTCAGCGACAGACGGCTGGCCAGCGCTTCGGTGAAGCGTTTGGCATCCAAGCTGGTGTAGTGCGTGGGGTCGCGTTCGTCGGTGAACAGCGCAGGGTCGGACCACACCGGCTGCTGGTCGGCGCGCCAGTAGATGTTGAGCGCCCAGCGTGGCAGTTGTTCGCCGGGGTACCACTTGCCCTGGCCAAAATGCAGGAAGCCGCCCTTGCCATATTCGTTGCGCAGCTTGTGTACCAGCGCGGTGGCAAAGCCGCGCTTGGTCGGGCCCAGGGCGTCGGTGTTCCACTCGGCGGCGTCGCGGTCGCTCACGGCCACAAAGGTCGGCTCGCCGCCCATGGTCAGGCGCACGTCGCCCTTGAGCAATTCCTTATCGACGTCGGCACCCAGCTTCATCACGGCATCCCATTGCGCGTCACTGTAGGGCAGGGTGACGCGGGGGGACTCGTAAATGCGGGTGACCTGCATGTGGTGGGCAAATTCGACCTCGCTCTCGTCCACGCCGCCCTCAATGGGTGCTGCGCCCGACGGCTGGGGTGTGCAGGCCAGCGGGATGTGGCCTTCACCAGCGAGCAGACCCGAGGTGGCGTCCAGCCCGATCCAGCCGGCGCCGGGCAAATAGACCTCACACCAGGCGTGCAGGTCGGTGAAGTCGACTTCGGTGCCACTGGGCCCGTCCAGCGCCTTCACATCCGACTTCAACTGAATCAGGTAGCCCGACACAAAGCGTGCAGCCAGCCCGCAGTGGCGCAGCAGTTGCACCATCAGCCAGGCCGAGTCGCGGCACGAACCAGACCCCTTGGTCAGCGTTTCTTCGGGCGTTTGCACACCCGGCTCCATGCGAATGGTGTACTTGATGGCGTTGTGCACCAGGGTGTTCAGGTCGACCAGAAAAATCACCGTGCGGCGCTTGGTGTAGTCGATGCTGGCCAGGTAGTCGTTGATCGGCTGCGTGCGTTCATCCGCCATCAGGTAAGGCAATAGCTCTTCCTGCAACTGGGGCGCGTATTTGAAGGGGAATTCTTCGGCCTCGGGCTCCAGGAAGAAGTCAAACGGGTTGTACACCGCCATTTCGACCACCACATCGACGGTGACCTTGAATTCGCGCGTCTTGTTGGGGAATACCAACCTGGCTTGGTAGTTGGAAAACGGGTCCTGCTGCCAGTTCATGAAGTGGCCCTCGGCGGGCTCGACTTTCAGCGAGTAAGAAATGATCTTGCTGCGGCAATGCGGGGCAGGGCGCAGGCGCACCGTCTGCGGCCCCAGCGCGACCAAACGGTCGTAGGTGTAGTGGGTAACGTGGTTGAGCGCGGCGTGGATCGACATGGTGGTTCTCGTGGAATCGCAGAAATTAGCAGGGCAGGACAATGCAGCCCTGTTTGCATAGTAGCAAGCAATTCCCGGGCCACCCGGCTTGGGCTTAGCATGGCTGCATGTACAGCGCGCCTTTTGCGTCCAACGGCCACGCCCGAACCCTGTTTGCGGCGTTGCTGGGTTGCGTGCTGGGTTCGTTGTTGCAGTTGCTGCAGCCAGCGCTGTGGGCGATACAAGTCTATGTGGTAATTGTGCTTCTAGCCCCCGTACTATATGCGCTGGCAGCTACTAAAAGAATAGCGATTCTTGGGCGGCTGGTGTTTGCATTACTGGCCCTGGGATTGCTTGGATTTGGCGCCACGGGTTTGCGCGCCACGGTGTACCTGGCCGACACGCTGGCCCCTGCACTGGAGGGGCGCGATTTGCGGGTGACTGGCGTGGTGGCCAATTTGCCGCAGCGCAACGAGAGCGGTTTGCGCTTCAGGCTGGAAGTTGAATCCGCAACACTGAATGGCCAGCCCACACCCGTGCCGCCGCTGATGGACGTGGGTTGGTATGGTGGTGCGTTTTCGTCGGGACCTGCCGTGTTGGGCGATGTTGATAGCACCATAGCGGGTGAAGCGGACGTCCCGGTGACCGTGCTGAACCGCCAGCCCGGCGACGTGAAGGCCGGCGAGCGCTGGGAAATGACCCTGCGCTTCAAGGCACCGCATGGCAGCCGCAACCCGCATGGGTTTGACTACGAACTCTGGCTGTGGGAGCAGGGTGTGCAGGCCACCGGCTATGTGCGTGCTTCTTCCCGAGACCCGGTGCCCGTGCGGCTGGCACAAACCTGGCGGCACCCGGTGGTGCTGGCACGCCAGACGGTGCGTGAGCAAATCTTCAAGCAAGTGTCGCAGCGCCAGTTTGCCGGGATGATTGCCGCACTGGTGGTGGGCGACCAAGCGGCCATTGACCGGGCGGACTGGGACGTGTTCCGGGCGACCGGCGTGGCCCATCTGGTATCGATTTCTGGCTTGCACATCACCATGTTTGCCTGGGGCGCGGCTTTGGCCGTTGGTTGGGCGTGGCGGCGCTCGGGCGCATTGTGCATTGCATTACCGGCGCCCAGCGCAGCGCTGATGGGGGGTGTGCTGCTGGCCACGGCCTATGCCGTTTTTTCGGGATGGGGGGTGCCGGCGCAGCGCACCTGCCTGATGCTGGCGACGGTGGCCCTGCTGCGGCTCAGCGGCGCACGCTGGCCGTGGTCGCATGTCTGGATGCTGGCCTGCGCAGTGGTGGTGGCGGTGGACCCCTGGGCGCTGTTGCAGCCAGGTTTTTGGCTGAGCTTTGTCGCCGTGGGTGTGTTATTTGCTACTGATTCAGGAGCTGGTCACGCATATTCTACGGGGCCTAGAGGCATAAAAGACCATATTTTTTCCGGGCTACGAGAGCAATGGGTGATCACCGTGGCGTTGACGCCTTTGACTTTGCTGCTTTTTGGGCAAGTGTCTGTCGTCGGGTTTGCGGCCAATGCGCTGGCCATTCCGTGGATCACGCTCGTGGTCACGCCGTTGGCCATGCTCGGCGTGCTGCTGCCGCCCTTATGGGATGCTGCCGCCGGCACCATTGGCTGGCTGTTTGCCTATCTGCAGTGGTTGGCATCCTGGCCATGGGCGGCGATTTCGGTCGCGGTGCCACCCTGGTGGGTGGGCGCGGCGGGTGTGCTGGGCGGCGTTGTACTGCTTCTTCCGTGGTCGTGGACGTTGCGGGTGCTGGGCGTGCCGCTGCTATTGCCCGTTTTGTTGTGGCGTGCCCCGTTGCCTGGGTACGGCCAATTCGAGTTGCTGGCGGCTGACATTGGCCAGGGCAATGCCGTACTGGTACGCACCGCTAACCACGCGCTGCTATACGACGCCGGTCCGCGTTTCAGTCTCGAGAGTGATGCCGGACACCGCGTGCTGGTGCCGCTGTTGCAGGCGCTGCACACCCGGCTGGACATGGTCGTGTTAAGCCACCGCGACATGGACCATGTCGGCGGCGCCAGCGCCGTACTGACCATGCAACCACTGGCCGAATTGCGCAGTTCCATTGAGACGGGCAACCTGCTGCAGAGCCGGAGTGCGGCGCAGCCTTGTGTGGCCGGCCAGCACTGGGAGTGGGACGGTGTGCAGTTCGACGTGTTGCACCCGCAGGCTGCTGACTATGACGCGCCGGTCAAGTCCAACGCGATGTCCTGCGTATTGCGCGTCTCCAACGGGGTGCGGGCGGCCTTGCTGGTGGGCGATATTGAGCGACCGCAGGAGGCTTTGTTGGTCGCAACTGCAGGCGCCGGGCTCAAATCCGACGTGCTCCTGGTGCCACACCACGGCAGCAAGACCAGCAGCAGTGCGGCATTCCTCGATGCGGTGGCTCCCAAGGTCGCTATCGTGCAGTGCGGTTACCGAAACCGATTTGGACACCCGGCCCCGCTTGTTTTGGCGCGCTTCCAGGAGCTGCAGGTCCAGGTCGTCGATTCGCCTCATTGTGGTGCATACACCTGGCAGTCATGGCAACCCCAAGATGGTGCATGTATGCGCTTGCAAAGCGTCCGCTACTGGCACCATCATGTGCCATAGTGGTGCCTGGCATGTCATCATTGGTGCCGACGGTAGACGCGGCTTGTGGCGCGATCCTTGCTAAGTTGTGTTGGTGTGCAAAGCCGCGACACGGTCTACCCAGAAAGGTTACAGGAGAGAGGTTATGCAGAAGTTTGACGAGATGTACACCCAATTGCCCTATGCGTTTTTTAGCAAGGGCGAGCAGGTCAGGGACCATTACAAGATTTACGACGAATGGCTGGCCCGCCAGCCCGGCGACATGATGGCCAAGCGGCGCGAAGAAGCTGAAATGATTTTTCGCCGCGTCGGCATCACCTTTGCGGTGTATGGCGAGAAAGACGAAGACGGCGCTGGCACCGAACGCCTCATACCATTTGACCTGATTCCCCGCATCATCCCTGCGCACGAGTGGTCCAGCATGGAAAAAGGCTTGGTGCAGCGCGTGACCGCTCTGAACCGCTTTATCTACGACGTGTACCACGAGCAGGAGATCATCAAGGCCGGCATCGTGCCGCGTGAGCAGATCGAGAACAACGCCCAGTTCCGCCCCGAAATGATGGGCGTGAATGTGACCAACAACATTTATTCGCAAATCTCGGGCATCGACATCGTGCGCGCGCCAGATGCCAATGGCAACGGCGAGTACTACGTGCTGGAAGACAACCTGCGCGTACCCAGCGGTGTGAGCTACATGCTCGAAGACCGCAAGATGATGATGCGGCTGTTCCCTGAGCTGTTCAACGCCCACCGGGTGGCGCCCGTAGCACACTATCCTGACTTGTTGCTGGAGACGCTGCGTGCCAGCAGCCCCGAGACCACCGCCGAGCCGACGGTGGTGGTGCTCACACCCGGCATGTACAACAGTGCCTACTTTGAGCACGCCTTCCTGGCCCAACAAATGGGCGTGGAGCTGGTCGAAGGCCAGGACCTTTTCGTCAAGGACAACTTTGTGTACATGCGCACCACACGCGGGCCGCGCCGGGTCGATGTGATCTACCGCCGGGTAGACGACGATTTTCTGGACCCCACAGCGTTTCGGTCTAACTCCACACTGGGCTGCGCCGGATTGCTCAATGCCTACCGCGCCGGCCATGTGACCATCTGCAATGGTGTGGGTACCGGTGTGGCAGACGACAAGTCCATCTACCCTTACGTGCCCCAGATGATCGAGTTCTATCTGGGCGAAAAGCCCATCCTGAACAACGTGCCCACCTATATGTGCCGCAAGAAAGACGACTTGGCGTACACCCTGGCGAATTTGAAAGACCTGGTCGTGAAAGAAGTACACGGGGCGGGTGGCTACGGCATGCTGGTCGGGCCAGCGTCCACCACTGCCGAGATTGAAGATTTCCGCAAGGCCATTCTGGCCAACCCCAGTGGCTACATCGCTCAGCCTACGCTTAGCCTGTCGAGCTGCCCCACGTTTGTGGAGAGTGGCATTGCGCCACGCCACATTGATTTGCGGCCCTATGTGCTCAGTGGGAAAACCGTGCAAATGGTGCCCGGCGGTCTGACCCGCGTGGCGTTGAAAGACGGCTCGCTGGTAGTTAATTCGTCGCAAGGTGGCGGCACCAAAGATACCTGGATTTTGGAGGCATAGCATGTTGTCACGCACCGCAGACCATCTTTTCTGGATGTCCCGCTACACCGAGCGGGCCGAGAACACCGCACGCATGCTGGATGTGAACTACCAGACCGCTTTGCTGCCGCAATCCGACGCCGTGGCCCAAGTGGGCTGGCAAGGCTTGCTGTCCATCAGCGAATTGCTGTCAACCTACACCGAGCGCTATGGCGCGATTCAGGCGCGCGAGGTAATGGACTTCATGGTCAAGGACGAGAGCAATCCGTCCTCCATCCTGTCCTGCCTGGGCGCCGCGCGCGAGAACGCGCGCGCCGTGCGCGGCACACTCACCACCGAGGTCTGGGAGACCCAAAACCAGACCTGGCTGGAGGTCAAGCGCATGCTCAAGGCGGGTGAGTTTGAGCGCGACCCGTCACAGTTTTTTGAGTGGGTAAAGTTTCGCTCGCACCTCTCGCGCGGCGTCACGGTGGGCACGATGTTGATTGACGAGGCGCTGCACTTCATGCGCCTGGGCACGTTTCTGGAACGTGCCGACAACACTGCGCGCCTGGTGGACGTGAAGTTTCATGCACTGCAAAGTGATTTTTATGGAACGGCCAGCGAGAAAGACCAGGAGTACGACTTCTACCACTGGAGCGCGATTTTGCGCAGCGTGTCGGGCTTTGAGGTGTATCGCAAGGTGTACCGCGATGTCATCAAGCCCGAGCGCGTGGGCGAACTGTTGATCCTGCGCCCGGACATGCCGCGCTCCATGCACGCCAGCCTGAACGAAGTGGTCAGCAATCTGGAACTGGTGACGAATGACACCACCAGCGAGACCTTGCGCCGCGCCGGGAAATTGCGCGCCGAGTTGAAGTACGGGCGCATCGACGAAATTTTGTCGACCGGGCTGCATGCCTACCTGACGCAGTTTTTGGACCGTGTGAACGACCTGGGTGCACATATCAGTAGCGAATTTTTGGTGCCGGTTGGCGTCTGATAAGCGTGAGACGCCACCAAATCAGGAGCGTCTTTGGGTGGCTTTCCTTCGGCTCAGGTGGGGGCCACACAAAACAAGACCCGATTGCGCCCCTGCGCCTTGGCCTGGTACATGGCGGCGTCGGCGCGCACCAGAATGTCGTCCTGGCTGGCTTCGCCGTACACAAACAGCGTGACGCCAATGCTTGCCGTGCAGCGGTGCTCCACTGCGAGCGCGTCGGCCCCGCCCTGCTGCAGGCCAAGAACGTAGGGCGCCGCCAAAGCCAGCCGAATTTTCTCGGCAACCACGGCGGCCTGCACCATCGAATCTTCAAGACTCAGCGCCAGTTCGTCCAGCAGCACCACAAACTCATCACCCCCAAAGCGCGCCACGGTATCGATCTCGCGCACACAGGCCTTTATCCGCGTAACCGTGCACATCAGCAGGTTTGTGGCAAACTGTGACCTATCAAGCATTTACCCTGCCCGGAGGTCACAGTGAGCACTAACCTGGAAGTTCTGGAAGCCGAAGTTCTTCAATTGACCCCAGCCGATCGGTCACGCTTGTTCGAGCGGTTGATTGCAAGCATTGACACGGATAGCGCAGTCCAGCAAGCCTGGGAACTGGAGGCGGATCGAAGGGAGTCGGAACTTGAATCCGGGCTGGTAGCGGCAGTACCCGGTCAACAAGCCGTTGCGCGGCTTCGAGCCAGACTTAATCAATGAGCTTTTCGCTTCACCCAGGGGCGGAAAGCGATGTTGCCGATGCAATCGATTGATTTTCCCTTACTCGGTTGTCTATCGCCCTGCGGATAACGATATTCGAATTT
>CANNRR010000047.1 GCA_947508055.1 Burkholderiales bacterium | reverse complement strand
GGATGCAAAAATCGCTTGCCGGTTATTGCCACGCTGGATCACGTGGTGCGGGTGACCCGGCAGGGTGAGACGGGGAAGTCGAGCCATACAGGATGCGTGGTGGCGGTGACTGAGCCCTAACCCGACACCGGTTCTCCGAGCGTCGGCGCGGACACAGCAGCAGGTAACACAAAACGTGTAGCCAGCAAGGCCGTCAAGCCAAACTCTTCCAATAGAGCACGCAGGCGCTGTGCCGCGGCCCGGTTGGGCTTGCCGGTGCGCCGGGCGATGATCAGCTCGTTTTTCATGCTGTGTTCCCATCCCACCAGTTCAGTCACTGTAACCTGGTAGCCGCTGGCCTCCAGATACAGGCAGCGCAGCACATTGGTGATCTGGCTGCCCATCTCGCGGGTGTGCAGCGGATGGCGCCACAACTCGGCCAGGGGCGTGCGGCTCAGCGACAAGGCCTTGCCAGCGTTCAGACTGCGCGCAATCTCGGCCTGGCAACAGGGCACCAGCACCAGATAACGGGCTTGCTTCTTCAGCCCGAATGCGATGGCATCATCCGTAGCCGTGTCGCAGGCGTGCAGCGCGGTCACCACATCAATGGTGTCGGGCAAGGCATCAGACCCGGACGACTGCGCCGCGCTCAAATTCAAAAACGACATGCCGGCAAATCCGAGGTGATCGGCCAGCTCGCGCGACTTTTGCACCAACTCCGCGCGCGTCTCGATACCGTAAATATGGCCGCTTTTTAGCGCCTTGAAAAACAGGTCGTAAATGATGAAGCCCAGGTACGACTTACCCGCACCGTGGTCAGCCAGCGTGGCACCCTTGCCGCCATCGGGCAACTCCAGCAGCAGTTTCTCGATGAACTGGTACAGGTGATAGACCTGCTTGAGCTTGCGCCGGGAATCCTGGTTCAGCTTGCCCTCCCGCGTAAGGATGTGAAGTTCCTTGAGCAGTTCCACACTCTGCCCCGGGCGCACCTCGTCTGCCAAGGGATGTGCGGCTGCTGGCTTGCCCGCCGCTGGCGATACGGCGCTGGTTACTCGCGGCTTGCGCTGTTTCATGGGGGGAGTTTGCCACGCCCGGCGCTGGCGCCCACTTCCAGCGCGGCCCAGCCCTCATGGCCGATGCGCTCCATGGTGCGCATATTGGTCTCGAAAATAGTCTCTGCGTGCGGAAAGGCTTTGACGGCCCGGTCTATGCTGGCCTCGCGTATCAGGTGCAGCGTAGGATAGGGCGAACGGTTGGTGAAGTTGGTAATGGCATCGACCGGTGCATCGGCGAACTGGTACTGGGGATGCAAACTGGCGATCTGAAATACCCCATCAAAGCCCATTTTTGCCAGCAAGCGATTGGCCTGGGCCAGAAAGTCGTTGTATTCCAAAAAATCCTGCAGACCATCGGGCGCTATAAAAAGTGTAGTGTCCCGCGCAGTTTCCTCAAGGGCTGCAAGGGCATTTAACTCAAACTTCAAGTCCGCCAACAAGTCTTTAAAACCAACTGAACGGGTGACGGCGTAGTGAACCAGTCCCTTTACGTCCACCGACTTGGCGAACGGGCACAGGTTCAGACCAATGACAGCGCGCTGCAGCCAGCGCCGGGTGTCGTCGATCACAACGGCATCAGTTTGTTCAACGTAAGTATTCATGGGCGGCTATTGTGCACTCACCCCAGCAAACGCAGACCGGTTAGTCGTTCGTGCTCACGGGCGGCGAACCGGTCGGTCATGCCGGCAATATAGTCCGCAACCACGCGAGCGGGAGACGCAACCAGTGCTTCCCGGCCCCTCGCCTCATCGATACCGACACCAAAATTGGCAGGCAGTTCGCGGGGTGCAGCCATATAAGCATCGAACAACTCCCGCACCACTTGCTTGGCCAGGCCCGTTGTCTGCATCACCTGCGGGTGGCGGTACAGATTACCAAACAGGAACTGCTTGAGTTGGGCCGACTGGCGGCGCATCTCGCCCCCAAAAGCCAGCAGGGGCGGCAGTTGGCGCACGGCATCCGGGCTTTGTGGCGACGCCGCTTCCAGCGCCGCCTGACTGACCGCAATCAGATCGTAAACCTGGGCACTGAGCATGCGCCGAATGGTCGCGAATAGCAGACGCCGCTGGTTCTGCGCTGTACCCAAATCCGGGAACTCCTGCAGCACCTGGTAGTGAAAGTCCTCAAACAGTGCCACTTCCTGCAGTTGATCCATGGTGATCAGGCCGGAGCGCACGCCATCGTCAATGTCGTGGGCGTTGTAGGCAATTTCATCGGCCAGGTTGCACAACTGTGCCTCCAGGCTGGGTTGCGTGCCGTCCAGAAAGCGTCGCCCTATGCCACCCGGCTCACGCGCCTCCATTGCTTGCGCGTTGCCGCGACTGCAGTGCTTGAGGATGCCCTCGCGCGTCTCAAAGCTGAGGTTGATGCCATTGAATTGTGGGTAACTTTCTTCCAGATGGTCGACCACGCGCAGACTTTGCAGGTTGTGCTCAAAACCACCCTGGTCGCGCATGCAATCGTTGAGTGCGTCCTGCCCGGCGTGCCCAAACGGGGTGTGGCCCAGATCATGTGCCAGCGCGATAGCCTCCACCAGATCTTCGTTCAGGCTCAAAGAACGTGCAACCGAACGACCGAGTTGGGCCACCTCAAGCGAATGGGTCAGTCGGGTACGAAACAGGTCGCCCTCATGGTTCAAAAAGACTTGCGTCTTGTAGACCAGGCGTCGAAAGGCAGTGGAGTGGACGATGCGGTCACGATCCCGCTGAAATACGGTACGCGTTGGAGCTGCCACCTCGGTAAATTGCCGACCACGAGACTGTTCTGGGTCGCAAGCGTATGGGGCCAGCATCATTTAGCTAAAAAAGGCATACAGAGCCCGTGGAATATGCGCAACCAGCTATCATAGTCATAGCAATCTAAGCACAACAAGCGTCGATCACGCTTCGCACAACTGCATCAGGTGCACCCCGCATGCTTGCGCGCGAAGGCCCGTCGATGAGCACAAAACGAATCTCACCGGCTTCGGCCTTTTTGTCCACGCGCATCAGCTCCAGATAGCGGCCCCCGTTGTCGTCTGGGTTCAGTCTGGGGCCGATGACCGGTAAGCCCGCCCGATGGATGATGGTGCGCAGCCGCTGAACAAAAGCCGCATCAACCAAACCCAGCTCGCATGAAAGTTGTGCTGCCATAACCATGCCGCAGCCGACTGCTTCACCGTGCAGCCATTTGCCGTAGCCCATGCCCGCCTCAATGGCGTGACCAAACGTATGACCAAAATTGAGAATCGCACGCAAACCAGATTCGCGCTCATCCTGGGCCACAACCCAGGCCTTGATTTCGCAGCTGCGCTGCACGGCGTGGGCCAATGCACCAACCTCTCGCGCCAGCAATCGGTTCATGTTGGCTTCGATCCAATCCAGAAAGGCAAGGTCCGCAATCGGCCCGTACTTGATCACCTCGGCCAGACCGGCACTCAATTCCCGGTCAGGCAGGGTTTTGAGGGTGTCCAAGTCACACACCACGCGCAGCGGCTGGTAAAACGCGCCGATCATATTCTTGCCTTGCGGGTGGTTGATGCCCGTCTTACCGCCCACCGAAGAATCGACCTGGGACAGGAGCGTGGTGGGAACCTGCACAAACGCAATGCCACGCATATAGCTCGCGGCCGCAAATCCCGTCATATCGCCCACCACGCCACCGCCCAGAGCGAACAGAACGGTCTTGCGGTCACAAGCGTGGGAAAGCAAGGCATCGAAGATCAAATTGAGGGTTTGCCAATTCTTGTATTCTTCGCCGTCTGGCAGCGTGACGGTATGAATGGTCTTGAAACGTCCAGCTAGCGCGGCCCGCAAACGCTGTGCATACAGCGGGGCGACTGTGACGTTGCTCACGATCATCGCCGCGCCGCCGGTGGGAAGATCCGCGAAAGTGGCTGCGTCGACCAGCAAAGCCGGGGCGATCAAAATGGGGTAACTGCGGTCGCCCAAGTCGATATGGACGCGTGATGAAGTGTGGAGTGCCTGCATAGCCCGTTAGTTTAGGGGATAGCGCTCGATCGCCGTCAGCCAGACTACCTCAGCAGCGGACTCGGTGGCTATGGTGTCGCAACACGGGCAGCGCCTGGGGCAACACCAGCGAGTTCGAGCTGCATAACGATCATATTCACCAAGGTCGACACCGAAGGACGACCGGTCTCGATCACAAAGTGCGCGGTCTCGCGGTACAGCGGGTCGCGCACCGCGTACAGATCACGCAGCCGGCTCAAGGGATCAGCGACTTGCAGCAGGGGCCGACTGACGTCATGGCGTAGACGTCGAAATATCTCTTCAGGCATGGAGTTGAGATAGACAACCTGCCCCCGGTCATGCAAGCGCTGGCGTGTTCCAGGGCGCAATACGGCACCACCACCGGTTGAAATAACGGCACTTGCATTTTGAGACAACTCATCCAGAACCGCCTCTTCCAGATCACGAAAAGAAGCTTCTCCATCGCGCTCAAAGGCTTCGCGGATGGAATAGCCCAACCGCTGTTCGATGACGTGATCCGAATCAAAGAAAGGAAGTTGCAACCGTCGGGCGAGTTGCCGTCCGACGGTGGATTTGCCTGAGCCTGGGAGGCCTACGAGGACAACGGTCAAGGTCTCTAGTTGGGCGAAATACAGGAGGCAACGGTACCAAATGGACTGGTTTGATTGGGAGGAGTGGACGTTGCAGTCGCAGTGGCTGCATCAAGCTCGAGCAAGTAATAGGACAACTGCTTGGATTCAGTGCCACCCACCGAAGCCCGGGCGGTAATTTCCGCATTGATCCACCATGCGAAATTCTTGCCATAGCGCAAGCTAAAGCTTGCATAGCCATTTGCGTCGGTGGTGACCGCACCCGGCGTGACCACCACTGGTAAACCGGGTGTCAATCGAGTATCGGTATTGGTGTCTTCCCCCGCATCCAAAATTCCATTTGAATTCACGTCTTCATTCGCGCACCACTGTGGTGGACTAACCCGATATCCCCAAATACTTAAACCAACGTTGTATAACAGATCACCCTTGGCATAGGCCTTCACGCCCGATACATCCTTTGGAATCACTGATAACGCAACAGCCCGATTTGCCGCAGGCGCTCCACTGGCATCCGTCACATACACAGAAAAGTCTTTCTTGTAAGTAACGTTGTCTAGTATTCCAAGGTCGCTCGCCCTGCCAATGGAGATAAACAGCGCCTGACCCGACACCGTCAACTGCGCATTCGCAGGGGTAATGGCAGGGTATGCGGGCAACGATGCCCGTAAAGTGACGCCATTGGTGGCTGTAGAGAGCCCTCCTGGAATGAACTTCGCTGTGGCGATTCCGTTGCTATCGGTCGTCCCGGTTCCCGGTGATATGGAGCCGTTGCTCAAGTCCGAGACCGCTGTGAAGTTGACCACAATGCCTGCCACCGGGTTGCCGCTTGCATCACGCACCGTTGCAGTCATATCACTGTAGTTTGTGGTGGCGCCAGCTGCATTGGGTGCCACCGATGCCGGATTGGCCTGAAGCACGACAACCGTCGGAGTGACCGCAACAAAAGCTGCCGTGACACCACTTCGAGGCGTCGAGGTCGGAAGCGTCAACTGGCCAGAAATAGTCACTGGTCCGGCCGTCGTCGAGGTCACGGTCACGTTGGCACAGCCATCAGTGGCCGCCACGCCGGGTGTACTGACCGTCAGGGCGGTAGGCGCACTCAGTGTGCCTCGGGTCGTGCTGAAAGCCACCGTTAGCCCACCCTGACCCACCGTTGCGACTTTGTAGCAGGCGGTCACCGCATAGGGCGTGCTGACCGTCATGTTGGTAGTAGCCACAGGTGCCGTAAATGCAAAATCCTCATTGCTGACCGTCACATCGGTCGATATGCTGGCCCCCAAGCCCGACGCGGTCAAGGTATTCTTGCCCGCCACAAGGGGGGTAAATGTGACTATGGAAGTCCCGGTGGTATCGGTAAGCGGCACCGACAGAGCCGACGACCCACCGGTATTGGCCAAGGCCACAGTAAGTTGTGCACCAGAAATAGCCTTACCGCCTGAATCAAGTGCTTTCAGGGTAAACGAGCTTGCCGCACTGCCAGCCAACGCCGAATTCACCCCCGAGATGGCCAATGTTGTCCCCACCACCGGAATATCAAAAAACTTTGACTTTGCGGTAGCCCCCGCGCCCACTGTAGCGGTTACCCGAATGGTGCGATTGGATGCGTCCGCACCGGGCGACAAACTAACCGTTGAGATGGTCCCGTTGGCATCGGTCACGGGCGTCGGTGTGGCACCAAACAGCGTTCCGCCATTGGACGAAAAAACCACCGACTGCTTGGGAATAGCATTGTTGGACGCGTCTTTGACGTTGACCGTAAACGTTACCCTGGAGCCAGGTGCCGACCCCAGCGTATTGTTGGAAGCAAAGATGTCAATAGTACTGACACCAGAGGCCCCACTGGCACCGTCCACCGTGACGGCAATGGACTTGGTAGCGCCCACAGAGTCGAACACGGTCAGCGTGGCGACGCCAGCGGATACACCGGTGATGACCAGTCTGGTGCCAGAAACCGTAGCGCTGGCGATGCGGGCATCGCTGCTCGATACCGTGTAGGGCGCCAGACCACCTGCAATGAGATAGCCACCGGTTGTGAGGTAGTCGGGCGGCACTATCAGACCCGCTGCAACCGACACTGCAGCCGGTGCATTCACAATAAACGCCGAAGAAGAACCCACGGTCACGGCAATCGTCAATTTGTTCCCGTTTGCGTCAGCAATGATGACGTTCGCTTGCCCACCGCCGGAACCGTTGATTGTGAGTCTGCCGTTTGCAGCAACGTAAGCATTTGCAACTGCAGTGTTACTGCTGGTTGCTGTGTAAGGGGCTGCGCCAGCCGCAAACGGCAAGCCGCCAGACACAAGGTAATCGTTGGTGCCACCCACTGCTATGGTCACAGCCGACGGCGCTGTAGTGAAGAGGGCGCCTGCCGCTGGAACGGTTACTGCAACCGTTACCACGGTGCCCTTGGCGTCGCTTATCGTTACCGATGCAGAACCGCTTGCAATAGCCCTGAGATCCAGGAATTGGCCTGAGGTTCCTGATGTGCTAGCGATCAACACAGGCACATTATTGCTGACCGCCAGATAGGGTGGAACGCCACCGCTGATGGAGTAAGTGACCGCATTGTTACTGACAGCAACCGTCAGCGCAGGCGGCGCTGTAGTGAAGAGGGCGCCCGGCAGGGGAACATTCACCGTAACCGTCAATTTGGCCCCGGTGCTGTCCGTGACAACCACCGCCGCCGACCCACCCTTGATCGCCACAATCGAAAGCGTTGAATCGGTCATTGAAACACTGACGAAACCGATGGCATCCGTTGTTACTACATACGGTGCCACGCCTCCACTGACGGTATAGCTAACAGAGCCTCCACTCGACAACGTTATAGATGAAGGAGCCGTGCTAAACATGGCGGCTGGAGTCGTTGTGACCGGTGTTGCCCCCGAACTCAAACCCGGCGACCCGCCCCCGCCGCCACAGGCAACTAACAGGACAGCCATCAAAAACGTCATCAAATAGGATATGCGGCGCATAAGTACTCTCTTAGGGTTCGTCGAATGTCTAAATTATCGACCAGCAAAACTGCGTTCAGGTATCAACTTGGGCGTTACAAACACCAACAGTTCCCGCTTCACGACCTGCTTGGTTTTGGTCTTGAACAAATAGCCAAGCCCTGGCAAATCACCCAGGAATGGAACTTTGTACTCATCGTTGTTCTCAGTTTCCTCAAAGATTCCGCCGATAACCACTGTTCCGCCGTTATCGACCAAAACCTGAGTCTGGACGTGCTTGGTGTTAACGCCAAAGCCGCTAGGCGTACTCCTGCCCACCACATCCTTATTGATATCAAGCTTCAGAATGATGCCCCCATCGGGGGTGATTTGCGGTGTGACCTCCAGCTTCAAATTCATTTTTTTGAATGCAATCCCGGGGTTACAGACCACTGGAGTCCCAGCACATACCATAGTTGAATATGGCAACTCCTCTCCTTGCTCTATCACAGCCGGCACCTTGTCTGCTGTGACGACTCTCGGGCTCGAAACCACTTTGCCCTTTCCGTCTGCCTCCATAGCGGATATCTCCAAATTCAGGAAGCGGTTGGCTGTAGAACTGAATACCGACAGGGCAAAAGTAGCGGCCGAATTTGACCCCAGCGCCAATGCAGGCAAATTAACAAACTGCCCCGCTGTGTCCACACCAGAACTGGCGCCACTGGTGGCAACGGCGTTGGCGTAGCTGGTTCCAAAAGCAACACGCTCACCGTTATTTCCTAACTGATAGCCGCCATCGCCTCCCTGCCGGGCGCGAAGGTCAGTTGCACCCAGTTTGACGCCCAGTGACTTGCCGAAGGAGTCCGATGCCTCAACGAGGCGGGCCTCAATCATCACTTGTCGAACTGGCACGTCCACCTTGGTGATCAAATCCTGAATCTGTTCCAACTTGCTGGGAATGTCGGTCACGAACAGTTGGTTTGTGCGTTCAATCGCTATCACACTGCCGCGACCGCTTAACAAACGGGCGTTAGGTGTAGATACACTTCCGGCAGCCACGACTCCACCCGCGGCAAGTTGTGTGGCCAGATCTTTCGCCAAGGCGTAATTGATTTGGAAGAACTGTGTTTTAACTTGTTCCAAATTCTGGGTCGACGCAGCGGATTCCAGTTCGAGCTTTTCTTTGGCAGCGATTTCATCCTTGGGGGCAACCCAAAGAACATTGCCGCTCTTTCGATAACCAAGGCTTTTCGCCTGCAAAATAATGTCCAATGCCTGATCCCAGGGGACATCCTGTAAACGAAGTGTGACAGAGCCTGCAACCGAATCCGAGGTCACGATATTGAAATTGGTGAAGTCGGCAATCACTTGAAGCAACGATCGGACTTCGATATTCTGGAAGTTTAGCGACAATTTCTGACCCGTATAGCCGACACCCTGACTCAATTTCTTCGGATCAGTTTTTATCTCTTTGACTTCCACCACGAATTGCTCATCGCTTTGATAAGCACTGTGTTCCCACTGACCAGTCGGCTCTATAACCATTCGTACCCTGTCCCCAGACTGGGTGGTTGTAACCGACTTGACGGGCGTACCAAAGTCAGCCACGTCCAGACGGCGACGCAGGCCTTCGGGTAGCGTCGACTTCATGAATTCGACCACCAGCGTTTGCCCCTGTTGGCGAATGTCAACACCCACTTGGTTATTGGGCAAAGTCACGACCACGCGACCCGCTCCATCCGTTGTTCTGCGGAAGTCCATATCCTTCAAGGGAACTGAATCGCGGCTACGATTTTCTGCAAAAGTGGCGGCAACAGTTGCAGTAGGTGTGCTTGGTGCTGTCGACTCCAAAACAATCAGTAGCGACTTACCTTGAATTTCTGCCTTGTATGAGGCTGCATTTTTTAGGTTAAGAACGACCCTGGTCCGCTCTCCCGCCTGCACCACGCTAACCGACTTCAAATTACCCTGATTCATGTCAACAGTTGATCGCCCCATTGCACTTGCGACCCCCGGAAAATCAAGGGCGATACGGGCTGGCGACTGAATGGTGAACCCCGAAGGAACAGCGGTCAATTCCTTAGACAAATCAATACGGACAACTTCAGTCCCCCCCTGAATCGAACCACTAACGGCCTCGATCACGGTCTGGGCCTGCGCTAAAGCGCCCCACAGGAGAGCGACCGAAAAAATGACTCCATGCCACATGCGCAATCTCAATCGCTGATTCTGACTATTCATTTAGACCTCTCCTGCAACTGCAAGGTTGCAACGCGTTCAATCCACTCACCGACTGCATCCTGCACGATTTCACGCAGCGTGACCTCAGCCTCGTCGATCTTCATCACCCGACCAAAGTTTTGGCCCAGATAATTTCCCAATTTGACTTGATAGAGAAGGTTGTCAACCTTCACCAGTGCAACGGGCTGACCGGCTTTGATAATACTGCCGACCAAAGCCATCGAATCAAGGGGAAATGACTCCATAGGCTCCTTGCGCCGCGCAAGCTCTGGCGCAACCAAGGCGCCGTTCGCTGCAACCTGGGCCGAGTCCCGCTTCAGCGCTTGTGTCAACTTTTGGTTACTGAAGGGCTCGATCGAGGTCGCATTGGTATAGGCCTCGGGCTTGAACTGTTTGGGCGCGGGAAGGGGGTCGACCTTGGGCCGCGTCTGATTGCGCTCCTCAACCATCCACTGACGAATATCGTCTTCACTCGACGACCCACAGCCGTACAGAGTGCCAAACAGACTAAGCCCAATCAAAAACTTGTGGAGCTTCATTATTTAGCCCCTTTGCTCGTCGCTTTGCCCTGTGCAGCGACTTCACCCTTGTCGAGATAGCGGAAGGTCTTTGCAGTTGAATCCAGAACCAAGGCCCCATCCGCCCTGGGGGCAATGCTCAAGTTATTCAACGTAACGATACGAGA
Source organism: Burkholderiales bacterium (assembly GCA_947508055.1). GTDB lineage: Bacteria > Pseudomonadota > Gammaproteobacteria > Burkholderiales > Burkholderiaceae_C > Allorhodoferax. The sequence continues at coordinate 12,979 of CANNRR010000047.1, read as the reverse complement.
TAAGTTAGAAATATCAGACGTAAAAGCACCTATATCGTGGTACTTGCCGCTCACTTTAATCGCAATCGGCAACTCTGCGTAATAATCCTTAACAACAATCTGACCGGGACGAAACAAATCAAATTGAAGGCTGCGTCCCAATCCAGCTTGATTGATATCTGACAGCAGCGCATCCATTTCTGCCTTGCTTGGCAACTGCTTCTCAAGTTGGGTCACATACTGCTGCACTTGTTCCCGCTGCTTCTTGAGCACATCCAAATTGACGGCCTTGGTCAGCTTGGCCTTGTAGTCGACGCGCAGCAAGACTTCCTTCTGCTGTTCCTGCTGCAACAGTTCGTCGGAACCGCTAAGCCAGAGGAACCATAGCGACACAATGACCACAACGGCAGCAACCAGAAACAGGGCATACCGTGGAAGGGAAGGCCAAGCCGACGGATCCTTGGGATCCAAATCCCTGAACTGGGAAGTAAGCTTTTGCTGGAGGTCAGCAAAATCGATCGAACCTAAATTTTTGATTGCCATTTAGATCCCTGCTATTTCTTTTCAACGCTCGGTGCCGAGGCGGTGGGCGTCACCCCCGATGCAGCAACAACTGGCTTTGCGGCAGCTTTCTCAGCCTCGCTGGAGCGCACCAACCGGACCCGAATGACAAAATTGGATACCCGCCTTTGGTCCTTGGGGGCTAACGTAACCGTTCCCGTTACGATCTCCACCAAATCCGGCTTGGCGAACCACGGGGTGTTGTTCGCCAAATTACGTATCAACTCGGCCACGCGCTCATTTGACTGCGCAACGCCATTGATGGTTACCAATTGGTCTACCTGCACCATTTTCGAAATATAAACACCGTCGGGAAGTTGGTTCACCATTTCCGTCAACAAATGCACGGGCAGATTCCGATCCGACTGCAAATCCTCAACAGCTTGCTGTCGTGCCCGAAGTGCGGCAATCTCGCTTTCCAGTCCGCTAATTTCCTTGATTTGACTCTCGAGTTTTTTGATCTCAGTCTCAAGTGCAAGATTAGTTCCCTGCTGTACTGAAATCGCCGCCTGGTACCAGAGAAAAACGGCCAACGCGATGAGGCCGCCCAATATCGCCGATGCTGCCAGCGACACATTGAATACATCACGGCGGCGCTTTCGCGCTGCCTCGCGGTGCGGAAGCAGGTTGATCAGAATCACTGCGCAAACCTCCGCAACGCCAAACCGCAAGACGTCAGATACGACGGTGCTTCACGGGTCATTTTCTTCAGCCGAACCCCGTCCCCGATTTCCATGCCGTCGAACGGATTGAGTAAATTGCACGGGAATGTCGTGTGCTGAGTCACTGCGGCAGTCAATCCCGGCAAAGCTGCTGACCCCCCCGCCAACATGATGTAGTCAACCTTGTTGTGCGGCGTGCTGGTAAAGAAGAATTGCAATGCACGACCCAATTCCTGGACCATGGTCTCAATGAATGGCCGCAATACCGTTGCGTCGTAGTCTTCGGGCAACTCTCCACTGCGTTTCTTGTTTTCTGCCTCTTCCTGCGAAAACCCGTATTGGCGCACTATCAACTGCGTCAGTTGCGCGCCGCCGAAGGCTTGGTCCCGGTCGTACAAGACCTCTTCATCACGAAGCACCTGCATGCTGGTTGTCAAAGCGCCGACCTCAAACAGCGCCACAATCAGCCCCGCGCCTTTGTTGGGCAAATTTTCAATCAGACGGCCAGCGGCCAGTCGCGATGCATACGATTCGACATCCACAACAACCGGGATCAAACCGGCCGCTTCGGCCAGGCCCTGAATGTCCTGCACCTTTTCTTTGCGAGAAGCAGCAATAAGTACCTCGACGTCACCCGCGGATGTGGCGCTGGGTCCTACAACGCAAAAGTCCAGACTCACTTCATCCAATGGAAATGGAATGTATTGATTGGCCTCATTCTCAACCTGCTGCTCCAATTCCTGATCAGTCAAGCCTCCAGGCAAAATAATTTTCTTGGTGATCACAGCGGATGGTGGCAGTGCCATCGCGACGTTTTTGGTTTTGGTTCCGCTTTTCTTTACCAGCCTTTTCAGCGCATTGGCAACCTCATCGAACTTCTCGATGTTTCCGTCCGTGATCCAGCCCCGCTCCAAAGGCTCAATCGCGCAGCACTGCAGCAGCAAGTTTCCAGCCTTGTCACGGCCCAACTCAACCAGCTTTACACTGGAAGAACTGATATCGAGGCCGAACATCGGCGCTGGCTGGTTACTGAATAACGACCCCAATGAGATCAAAACGGCCCCCTGAAACATACCGATCATACGTCGGTCAGACTTAAGAAATCACTTCAATGCTATCAGTAAGCTCTTTGTCCAGCAAAGGTTTTTTCTATTTCACTGGGTTTCAAACGTTGTCAAAAGCAGACGGTTTTCCCGCTTTTTAGAAATGAATCACCAGATTTTGTCGGGAATGCAAGTTGCGGCAACAATGCGGGTGCCTGTTTCCCCTATGCCACTGGCTTCTGGATTTTTATAATATAGCCGCGACCGTCAGACACTTTTATGCAACCCACTTCCAATCCGCAGGCAACAGACAGCACCACTTCGCTCAAGAAAAAGCCTCCTGCACATTGGTTCCTGCGGCTCGTTTTTTGGACGGCTGGCTTGGTGATGGCGGGCGCTTTGTCCTTGTTGATGGTGATTGCAATCGCACTCGCGGTGGCGTTTCCCAATCTGCCCGACATTTCGGATTTGTCGGACTATCGACCCAAGTTGCCTTTGCGGGTTTTTTCAGCGGAAGGCGATTTGCTTGCCGAGTTTGGCGAGGAAAGACGCAACCTGACTCCGATTGCGGAGATACCCAAAGTCATGACCAACGCGGTTTTGGCCATTGAGGATGCGCGCTTTTACCAGCATGGCGGGGTCGACTACCTGGGTGTAATGCGTGCCGGCCTGGCCAACGTAGGTCGCGCCAAGAGCCAAGGCGCCTCCACCATCACCATGCAGGTGGCGCGCAACGTTTACCTCTCGTCAGAAAAGACCTTCACGCGCAAGATTTACGAGATCCTGCTGACATTCAAGCTCGAGCACATGCTGAGCAAAGACCAGATTCTAGAAATCTACATGAATCAAATCTTTCTTGGCAACCGGGCATATGGCTTCGCAGCGGCATCCGAGGCCTACTTCAGCAAGCCCTTGAAGGACATTACCGTGGCAGAGGCTGCCATGCTGGCCGGACTTCCCAAGGCACCCTCTGCCTACAACCCAATCAGCAACCCACAGCGGGCACGCATTCGCCAACGCCACATCATTGACCGTATGCTGGAAAACGGGTTCATTGACGCAAAAGAGGCTGAAGCCGCCAAGAGCCAGGAACTAAAAATCCGTTCCAACGCCAATAGCCACCAGGTTCACGCCGAATACGTTGCCGAAATGGTGCGGCAACTGATGTTCACGCAGTACGGCGACGAAACCTATACACGGGGTCTGGATGTGCGCACCACCTTGCGTTCGGCTGACCAGAACACCGCCTACAAGGCTCTGCGAAAAGGCATCATGGATTTTGAGCGTCGCCAGATATACCGCGGCCCCGAAAAATTCGTCACCGTTCCAGCCAACGCGCAGGAAGCCGAAGACGCTGTGGACGATGCGCTGGATGACCACCCGGACAATGGCGATGTCATGTCGGCCGTCGTGCTGGAAGCAGATGCCAAGAAGATACGGGCCATGCGCCAGGGCGGCGCACTGGTGGAAATCACCGGCGACGGCCTCAAGCCAGCCCAGTCTGGACTGTCCGACAAGGCCCCACCCAACATCAAGTTGCGTCGTGGAGCGGTCATTCGGGTGGCAAAGACACCGAAAGACACCTGGGAGATCACCCAACTTCCTGAAGTGGAAGGCGCGTTTGTCGCAATTGACCCCCGTGATGGCTCGGTCAAGGCTCTGGTTGGAGGATTCGACTTCACCAAGAACAAGTTCAACCATGTGACCCAAGCATGGCGTCAACCAGGTTCCAGTTTCAAGCCCTTTATTTATTCCGCTGCGCTGGAGAAGGGCTTTACACCGTCAACCATCATCAATGACGCGCCGCTGTTCTTCGATGCCGGTGTTACAGGCGGCCAACCCTGGGAGCCGAAAAATTACGACGGCACTTTTGAAGGCCCCATGACCCTGCGCCGTGGTCTGGCCAAGTCAAAAAACATGATCTCCATCCAGATCCTGCGGTCGATTGGAACCCAGTACGCGCAAGACTGGATTACCCGCTTTGGTTTCGAGGCGGAGAAGCACCCGCCGTACCTCACCATGGCCCTGGGCGCTGGCTCAGTCACCCCCATGCAAATGGTGGTCGGCTACTCAACATTTGCCAATGGCGGTTATCGCGTGAACCCTTGGCTTGTATCCAAGGTAAGCGAGCAACGCGGCAAAGTGCTGGTCGAGCCGAAAGTCCCGGTACTTGAGGACACTGAGCGCGCCATTGATGCACGCAACGCGTTCATGATGACGAGTTTGCTTCAGGAGGTGACCCGTTCCGGGACCGCAGCACGGGCCCAAGCCACACTAAAGCGCGTTGACATTTACGGAAAAACAGGCACCACCAACGACTCTATGGACGCCTGGTTTGCCGGTTACCACCCGACGCTGACCGCAGTGACGTGGATAGGATACGACACGCCGCGTAAACTTGGTGACCGTGAAACGGGGGGCGGATTGAGTCTGCCCGTCTGGATTACCTTCATGGAAAGTGCACTGAAAAATGTGCCCGTCATGGAAGCTTCAGCGCCCGAAGGCGTGGTGCATATGGGTGGCGAGTGGTACTACGACGAATACGCCAAGAATTCTGGTGTCTCGGGTATCGGCCTGGACGACAAGCCCGAATCCAACACGCTGACCCTGCCACCGGCCGAAGAGAAGAAAAAGATACTCGATCTTTTCCGGAACTGATCAGGGTCGGAACACCAGTTCCCGTCCGGCCTGCACCGTCGCATTGCTGGATAAAGCGGCAAAAAACTCACCCTGCCCCTTGGTGTCTTGCCACTGACCATCGATCCAGCGGTAGTGAAATCCACCTGCGCGCGCTGCCAGCCAAATCTCATGCAAAGGTTTCTGCTGGTTGATGACGACCTGGCTTCGGTTGGCAAAAGTCAGAGTCACCATGCCACCCACCCGCTGGTTGTCCACATCGGCGTCCGATTCGTCGTTGATGCGATCACAGTTGCTCTCGACCGCCTTGAGCAATGCATCAGCGCGGTCGAGGTATTCAGAGTCAGTCATTACAATTTCACCATGTTGATATCAAAGCAAATTCTAGTCACCGCACTTACCCTTAGTCCAATTGTGGCAAGCCTGACTGGTTGCGGTCAGACCGGTTCACTGTATTTACCCGTACCACAAACGCCGGTCAATGCGGCATCCGGCGCTGCAGTTACTTTGCCTGCAACCGGTATTTTCACCAGAACCCAAGTCAGCACCAACGGTGACAGCCTTAGAGTGCTATATATTTAATAGCTACCAACGCATATTTTACGGCAGCTACGGGGTATTTTTCCGTATGGACCGCAGCAACCGCCAGCCCAGCAGGCTTGCCAAAATGAAGGCGTACACCGCCACCTCTGCAAAGTTGCGCTTGCCCGAGCGCATCCAGAAGAAATGCACCACCGCCAGCACGGCAATGGCGTAAATCAGCCGGTGCAACAGTTGCCAGCGGCGCCCTCCTATGGCCTGTATCGCCCGGTTGAACGAGGTTAACGCCAAGGGTGTTAGCAAGACGACGGCAGTGAAGCCAACCAGTACAAAGGGCCGCTTGAGGATGTCCTTGGCAATGTCCGCAAACTCGAACCCCATATCGAACCAGCTATAGGCCATCAGGTGCAGAATGGCATAAAAATAGACAAACAGACCTGCCATTCGACGAAAGCGTGCCAGTGTGGGCAAGCCCAGCATGGTGCGCACGGGTGTAACCGCCAGCACAACACACAGCATGCGCAAGGTCCAGTCACCGGTCGCGCGCTCCAAGGCCTCCGCCGGGTTGGCACCCAGCCAATCCATGAACGCCGCCGTCAGCAACCAGGCAAACGGCAGCAGTGCCAGTACAAAGGCCACGGGTTTAGCCCAGCGGTTGATCAACCATCGGCTCAGTCGAGCACGCATCAGCTTGCCGCTCAGAACAGTTTCTTGAGGTCCATGCCAGCATACAACTGACCCACTTGAGCTTCGTAACCATTGAATATCAAGGTCTTGCGCTTTCTGGCCAACAAACCGTCCTCGCCGATGCGGCGCTCCGAGGACTGGCTCCAGCGCGGGTGATCAACGTTGGGATTGACGTTGGAATAGAAACCGTATTCATTGGCGGCGGCCTTGTTCCAGGCGGTTGCGGGCTGCTTGTCGGTAAATCGGATCTTGACAACGCTTTTGCTGCTCTTGAATCCATATTTCCATGGAACCACCAATCGCACCGGCGCGCCACTCTGGTTGGGCAAGATTTCGCCATACATACCAAAGGCCAATAACGTCAGTGGATGCAGTGCCTCGTCCAGCCGCAAGGCTTCCACATAAGGCCAGTCCAACACGCGCGAGCCTACAAAGGGCATGGTCTTTGGATCAGCCAGGGTAACGAATTCCACATACTTGGCGCTTCCCAAAGGCTCCACCTGCCGAATGAGGTCAGACAACGAATAGCCAACCCACGGTATGACCATGGACCAACCTTCCACGCAGCGCAGACGGTAGATCCGATCTTCCATAGGGCTGAGTTTCAGCAAATCCTCCAATCCCAGCCTTCCAGGCTTCTTGACCAAGCCCTCAATGTCCACGCTCCACGGACTGGTCTTCAGGGTATGGGCGTTTGCCGCCGGGTCGGACTTGTCAGTACCAAATTCATAAAAATTGTTATAGCCGCTGGCATCCTTGTATGCGGTCAACTTCTCCATCGTCGTAGCGCCGGGGACGATTGATACACGCGCGCTCAAAACCGACAACTTACCAGGGCGCTGCACCACACCTGCAGTCTGGGCCATGGCTTGTCGTGACGCCCAACTGGCCAAGACTCCACCCGCAACACCGCTGGCCATCACCTTCAGGATGTCGCGGCGGCGCTCGTAGACGGTGCGATCGGTAATTTCACTGGCTGGCGTGCAGTTGAGGCCATTTGTTAGTATTTTGATCAACATGGTGTGGTGTGTCCTTGTTTCGTACTTGGCCGTCTGAGCATGCGATTTCTCACCAAGACTTCGCCCTGTTTCAGACTTCGGGGGCGATCAAAAGATCCGAAAAAACAAAAAGGGCAGCCTCATCTCGCAACGAGTCTGCCCGATTTGGGACTTTTGCGCCTAACGGGTCCTGAATAGGACCTCAGACGTCAGGGTCTGCCGCTTAACGCAAACCGGCAATGTAGTCAGCCGTGGCCTTGATTTCGCGGTCATTCAACTTGGCGGCAACCTGGCTCATCTGCAAACTGTTTTGACGCACACCATCACGAAATGCAGTCAACTGTGCCGCAACATAGTCTGGATGCTGCCCACTTAGACGCGGGTACTGGGCCGGGATACCAGTGCCGTTAGGGCTATGACAACCCGCGCAAGCCGGAATCTGACGGTCTGCAATACCACCGCGGTAGATGCGCTCGCCCAATTGAACCAGGCTCTTGTCGGTAGACGAACCCGCTTTGGCTTTCTTGGCAGCAACCCAGTAGGCAACATTCTTCATGTCTTCATCTGACAGCATGGAAGCAAAACCCACCATCAAGGGGTTCACGCGCTTACCCGACTTGAACTCCTGCAGTTGCTTGACCAGGTACTCGGGGTGCTGCTGCGCCAGCTTTGGGTAAGCGGGTGTAGCTGAGTTGCCGTCCGCGCCATGGCATGCTGCGCACACGGCAAACGTCGCCTCACCTTTAACCAAATCAGGCTTTGCTGCCCTGGCAACCGGTGGTGCGGCATGGACCGTGGGTGCAGAGGAGGCTAATGCTGGGGCAGCGGCATCCGACGCAATGGCAAACAAGGGCGAAGCTACCGCAGTAACGGCGATAAGCAAATGTGCAATCAACTTCATGGTGCTGCTGTGAACCTGGTGGGCAAAACAGCGGGCATTCTACAATGCAGCTCGGGTCTTACGCCTCAATCAATGACTACAACCACAAACTCATCCACGTTTTCACCCCCTGCGATCAAGGCCGGGCCTGGCGAAAAGACCGAGGCGACCATCGCTTTAGGCTGGCTTCACACCGCCAAATTTCTGACCACAGCCCCGGAGCTGCATTTTTTGCCACCGTTGGATGTTCCTGAAATTGCCTTTGTAGGCCGCTCCAACGCTGGCAAGTCGACGTGCATCAACATCCTGACGCAACAAAAGCAGTTGGCCTTCGCCTCCAAAAAGCCCGGACGCACACAGCACATCAACCTGTTCAGCCTGGGCAAACAAGGGGTCATGGACGCCGTTTTGACCGACCTGCCGGGCTATGGCTACGCCGCAGTACCCAAGCAGGACAAAATTCGCTGGCAACAAGTCATGGCGAACTACCTGGTTACCCGGAAAAATTTGATGGGTATCGTGCTGATGTGCGACCCCCGTCACGGCCTTACCGAATTGGATGAAATCCTGCTCGACGTTATCCGGCCCCGGGTTCAGGAAGGCCTGAAATTCTTGATTGTGTTGACCAAGTCCGACAAACTGACCCGCAGCGAAGCCACCAAAGTTCTGTCCATCACCAAACTGCAAGCCGGCGGTGGTGAAGTCATGCTGTTTTCCGCGCCAAAGCGCAACGGCATTGACGACGTAGCCAAACTGCTATGGAAGTGGGCCCACCCACAAGGGTCATCACCAGCCACACCTGCGGCAGTGCCGACTTGACTCAATAGGGTGGGAGTTGGCCGGGGGGGCTGTCCTTGAACCGCTTGTGCACCCAGTAATACTGCGATGGCATGGTGTCGATGTAGCCTTGCAAGCGCGCATTCATGAGCGCCGTATCGGCCAGCAGATCAGCCGACGGAAAATCGGTCCAGGCAGGCAAAACTTCGATGTCATAGCCGGTGGCCGTCATTCGCGATAACACGGGAACGACCTTGGCACGTGCCAGTTTGGCAAAGCGCGACAAGGACGGCACGGTGGCGGCCGACACGCCATAAAAAGGCACGAAAACCGACTCCTCGGGGCCGAAATTCATGTCGGGCAACAGGTACAGCGGTTCACCCCTTCTTAAGCCTTCCAGAATCGGCTTGACACCATCGATGCGACCAAATAGGCGCGCCTGTCCAAACCGCTTTCGTCCCTGAAGAATCCAGGCATCCGATACTGGATTGGCCTGGTCGGTATAGATGGTGATAAAGCGTCGTGGTAACTGCTGCGTGAGCGCGGTCCACCCGGCATCCAGCCCCATAAAGTGGGGCGCAAAGATGACGGTGGATGCATCTCCCTCCAACTCTGCCACCGCACCGCAAAGACGCAGACGCCGCTGGGTGATGTGGGGCGAGCCGTGCCACAGCCAGCCCCGGTCCAGCCAGCTCTGTGCAAAATTAACAAACACCCGTAACGCTTGCTTTTTGACTTCGGACTCAGACCAATGTGAAAAACACAGGCGCAGATTGATCTGAACAACGCGCCTGCGTGAACCGGCCAGTCCGTACAGGACCCAGCCCAGCACGACACCCAAGGCGCGCAGCTTCGACAGCGGCAATACTGAGAGCCAGCGGACCAACACCAGCACTGCATGGGTCAGCATGGGCGTCCGTCCAAGCCAACAAAAAATGCAAAAACATTTGAAAACAAGGGATTCGCTCTGGGATAAAATCTCGCGTGTCGCTGAGTTACGGAACTACTTGCAGGGCGACGCACACGATGGTAATTTCTTTTAGGGGTTGCCATTGTGCCTTGTCAATAAGGGCAAATCTGCTAAAGCGTTCGCTGCAAGCCCAAAAGCCCAAGCAACGCGACTTGATGTTTTTTGGAGCAATAAATTATGGCGAACGATTTTCTCTTTACCTCTGAGTCTGTTTCTGAAGGCCACCCCGACAAGGTGTCTGATCAGATCTCTGACGCGATTCTTGACGCAATTTTCAAGCAGGACCCGAAATCCCGTGTAGCGGCCGAAACCCTGTGCAACACCGGGCTCGTTGTGTTGGCCGGTGAAATCACCACCAACGCCAATGTGGATTACATCCAGGTGGCGCGCGACACCATCAAACGCATTGGCTACGACAACACCGAGTACGGCATCGACTACAAAGGCTGTGCTGTGCTGGTGGCCTACGACAAGCAAAGTAACGACATCGCCCAGGGCGTCGATCACGCCAGTGACGACCACCTCAATACCGGCGCTGGCGACCAGGGCCTGATGTTTGGCTACGCCTGCAACGAAACGCCAGAGCTGATGCCGGCGCCCATCTACTACGCACACCGCCTGGTTGAACGCCAGGCCCAGTTGCGCAAGGATGGCCGGCTCCCATTTTTGCGCCCGGATGCCAAGAGCCAGGTCACCATGCGCTATGTGGATGGCAAGCCCCACAGCATCGATACGGTGGTGCTGTCAAGCCAGCACGCGCCTGAGATGAGCTTGGGCAACCGCATGACCGATGCTTTTTACGAAGCCGTGCGTGAGGAAATCATCAAGCCTGTGCTGCCAAAAGAGTGGCTGACCGAGGACACCAAGTACCTGATCAACCCCACCGGCCGCTTTGTGGTTGGCGGCCCTCAGGGTGATTGCGGTCTGACGGGACGCAAGATCATTGTGGACACCTACGGCGGCGCATGCCCACACGGCGGTGGCGCGTTCTCCGGCAAAGACCCAACCAAGGTTGACCGTTCGGCAGCCTATGCTGCCCGCTACGTTGCCAAAAATATCGTCGCCGCCGGCCTGGCGCGACAGTGCCAGATTCAAGTAGCCTACGCCATTGGTGTAGCCAGGCCCATGAATGTGACGGTGTACACAGAAGGCACCGGGGTCATTCCAGACGATCAAATCGCCGCCTTGGTCAACCTGCACTTTGACCTGCGTCCACGCGGCATCATCTTGATGCTGGACCTGCTGCGTCCGATCTACGAAAAGACGGCAGCCTACGGGCACTTTGGCCGCGAAGAGCCTGAGTTCACCTGGGAACGCACCGACAAGGCGCAAGTCCTGCGCGAAGCAGCCGGGTTAGCCTGAACAAACCCCATGAAACTGCAGACACAACGCTTCATTGATCGCTGGGTTGGCCAGCTTCTGTGCAGCGCGGTGTCGGTTTGGGTGCGTTTCACTGGGCTGTTTGGTGCGCCGACCCAACTTACAACCGCACCGAAGAACATTTTGGTGATTTTGTTGTCCGAAATGGGCAGCATCGTGCTGGCCGGGCCGATGTTTGCGCAGTTGCGCCGCCAATACCCAGGCGCTGCCATCCACATCCTGCAGCTCAAAAAGAACCAGGAAGTCTCCAAGTTGCTGCAGCTCACGCAAGTGCAGTGCATGCACAGCCTGGACGACAGCTCCGGCGCAGCTCTGGTGAACGACATTCTTTCCATCAGCCTGAAAATGCGTCGCCTGGGGTTGGATGCCGTCATCGACTGCGAGCTGTTTTCCCGCGTCAGCGCCTTGTTGTCTTTTTCTACCGGCGCTGCCGTGCGCGTGGGCTTTACACCGCACACACAGGAAGGCCTGTACCGTGGTAGCTTCATCAACCACGCCATTCCCTACAACCCGTACCAGCACATCAGTAAACAGTTTTTGTCGCTGGTGGACGCGCTGGGTTCGACGGGCAGCGCGCCGCGCAACAAGGCGGCCCCCATTCGCGACTTGCCTGCTGATACCGAACTGTCAGTGGCCTTTGCCAACGGCGAGCTTGAAACCTACCGTGCAAAACTGGTCGCAGACCATCCGGCAACGACCAACCGCAAGCTGGTGCTCATGTACGCGGGTGGCGGTATCCTGCCCGAGCGAGCCTGGCCGTCCGAGCATTACGCCCGTGTGGCAAAGGGCCTGTGTGCGGCAGGCTTTGCGGTAGGACTGATTGGTCTGAAGGACGATGCACAGTTGGCCCAAGACCTGATCGTCGAAATCCGCGATGCTGCCTGCATCGACCTGACAGGCTACACACGCAGCATCCGCGAGTTGCTGATGCTGTTTCACGCTGCCAACCTGTTAATCACCAATGATGGGGGGCCGGGCCACTTTGCCACGCTCACCCCCATTCAGACCATGGTGTTTTTTGGACCTGAAACCGGCAAACTCTATGGCCCGCTGGGCACGCGCAGTGCCATCCTGGAGTCGGGCATTGCTTGTTCTCCCTGCCTGTCGGCCTACAACCACCGCCTGACCTTTTGCGATGGCGACAACCAGTGCCTAAAGCGCATAGCCCCCGACCCGGTGTTACAACAGGCACTGGTATTTTTGGGTTGCAGCACGCGTGAAGAGTTCAGCAGCACGGGTGCTGCGGCATGACGGGTCCAGGGCCGGTTCAGCGCGTCGTGCTGTGGGCATTGGGCTGGATTGAACGCTATCGCTACCTCAAGTTTGGCATCGTCGGCGCCAGCGGCACCGTGGTCAACCTGGTCATGCTGCACATGGGGCACGAATACCTGTTCAACGCCATTGAGGCTTCCTATAAGAAGCCGTATCTGTCTCTGGCCCTGGCCATCACGCTGGCCACGATCAACAATTTCACCTGGAACCGCCTGTGGACCTGGTCCGACCGGGTGCGCACGCTGGAGGCCGATGAAGGCGCGAAGCCGGTAAGCCTGCGCCTGCTTGGCATGGAATTTGGCCAGTACGTCACGGCTTCGGCCTTTGGCAGCACGCTGCAATACGTGCTGACGTTACTGCTGTCGGGCGGCATGGACTACCGGCTGGCCAACGTCGTGGCCATTCTCGCGGCCAGTGTAAGCAACTTTCTCGCCAACGACCGCTGGACCTTCAAGCGCCACAAAGAATGAGGCCCCCACGCTCCACCGCTGCGCGGGTCGCTGCCCCCCGAGGGGGCCTGCCTTGCTTGGGGCGGCCCTGCGCGGCGGCCTGACCATGCGTCCCCCACGCCCCACCCTGCCCTGGCCCTGGAT
>CANNRR010000046.1 GCA_947508055.1 Burkholderiales bacterium | reverse complement strand
TGCGGCGCGAACTGCAGACCAACATCACCCAGAACCAGCCCAAAATGCTGGTGCTCAACAAGCAGGTGATGTTGAGCGTGGACACCCAATTGGACCAGCCAGAGTCGCGGCGCGTGACGTTCTATACCGGTAAGAACAACATTTTCTACTTGGAGCTAGCGATCGACCGTACCGAGTTCATCAAGCTGCATGACTTTGAGGTGAACGAGGCGCTCACCCCAGACGAGGTTATCGCGCAGGCCGAGGCCGAGCGCAATGTGACCCAGCCCTCGCAAGCGGCACAAGACACGAGCGAACAAGACGAACTTCTGAGGTCTCTGGGCATGTAATTTGCTATGAAAAAAATAGCTGTACACGCACATTCTACGGGGGCTAAGGCCTTATTTCATCGAAAGCTAGTCTGGCTGCGCAAGGCCGACAGATTCAGCACCCGAAGCCCACCGTATTCAACCTGGATGGCGCCTTGCGCCGATAGCGCGGTCAAGGCCTCATTCACCCGCTGGCGCGACAGCCCCACCAGATAAGCCAGCTCCTGCTGCGTGATGCGCAGCACCTCGCCCACGCCGGGGTACAGCACAGGGTTGAACAGCGAGGCCAGGCTGCGCGCCACGCGGATGTCGGGGTTGGTCATGCGGTCAATCTCGCGCGCCCCAATGAACTGTCCCAGGCGCTCGTTGAGCTGGTTCATGACAAAGCGGTTGAAACCGATGGAGTGGTCCAGCAGCCAGTGGAACGTGTCCACATGCAGGCCCGCCACGCGACTCTTTCGCAGAGCCTGGATGTTGTAGCGGTAGGTTTCGCGCTTCATGGCGGTGCCCTCGCCAAACCAGCCGCCGGGAGGCACGCCGGTGAATGTCATGGTGTGACCTTCGGCCGTGTCGCTGCTCATTTTGAGCAGACCGTCCACCACGCCAAACCAGTAGGTCACCGGGCGCCCCATCCGGCAGATGTATTCACCCGCATCGGCATCGGCGATTTTCAGGTCTTCCACGGCCCGTTCCCGCTCCAGTGGCGAGAGCAGCAATACCCAGGGAATGGCGTCCAGTTCGGCAGTGGTCAGCGCGCGTCGGCGTTGGTGCAAGGCAGAGTCAGTTTGCATGGCGGCACACTTTGTAAGTTGACAGAAAGCGAAGGGAAAACACCTACTTGTAAAGACGTAGATTGTCGTCCAAACGACAACTTGACGTCAAATGCAGGAATACTATTCGCATCCATATACAGCCCGTTGTTCCGCATCGGGATTGGAACAGGTGACAAGGATCCGGCAATGCAAACGACTTTTCCGCGGCTACTTCAAATGCACGCCAGTGAGCGCCCAGATGCGCCCGCCATGCGTGAAAAGGAATACGGAATCTGGCAATCACTGTCATGGGCTAACCTATCGGCCATGGTGCAGCAACTCGCCGCGGGCCTGCACCAAGCCGGTCTGCGCAGGGGTGAGCACATGGTGGTGGTTGGGGCCAACCGCCCACGCCTGTACGCCACCATGTTGGCTGCCCAATCGCTGGGTGCCATTCCCGTGCCGCTGTACCAGGATGCCGCCGCCGCCGAGTGCGTGTACCCCATCAACAACGCCGAAGTGCGTTTTGCCTTTGCTGAAGACCAGGAGCAGGTTGACAAGCTCCTGGAGGTGCGCGAGAGCTGCCCGCAACTCGAGCGCATTTACTTTGACGACCCGCGCGGCCTGCGCAAGTACGACGAGCCCTGCCTGGCCTCCCTCGATGAATTACAAGCTGCAGGCAAGGTGTTTGTCGGGTTGCACCCGGATTTCTATACGGAGCAGATCAACCAGGCCAGGCCCGACGATGTGGGCGCGATGTTCTTCACTTCGGGCACCACGGGCAACCCCAAGGGCGTGGTGCACACGCACAACTCGCTGCTAAACCGGGCCCGCGTGGGGGCCGACTTTGACAAGCTGACCGGCTCTGAAGAGGTGTTGGCCTACTTGCCCCCGGCCTGGATTGGTCAAAATATTTTTTCGTACGCCCAGTGGCTGGCCTGTGGCTACGTCGTGAATTGCCCCGAGTCTGCGGCCACGGTCACCATCGACCTGAAAGAAATTGGCCCGACCTATTACTTTGCACCACCCCGCGTGTTTGAAGGCTTGCTCACCAGCGTGATGATTCGCATGGAAGATGCCGGTGCCATCAAGCGCGGCATGTTCCATTACTTCATGAACATCGCCAAACGGGTTGGCCCCACGTTGATGGACGGCAAGTCGATTTCGCTGATGGACCGCGTGCTGTACGCCTTGGGTACCTTTTTTGTTTACGGCCCCTTGCGCAACACGCTCGGCATGAGCCGCGTGCGGGTGGCCTATACCGCCGGCGAGGCCATTGGCCCGGATTTGTTCAGTTTCTTCCGATCTATCGGCATCAACCTCAAACAGCTTTACGGCTCCACCGAGACTGCTGTGTTTGTATGTCTGCAACCTGACAAGGAAGCGCGTGCCGACACGGTGGGTGTGCCTTGCGAAGGCGTGGAGATCAAGGTTGCCGACAACGGCGAAATTCTGGTCAAGTCACCCGGCTTGCTCAAGGAATATTACAAAAACCCGGCCGCTACTGCCGAAGTGCTGACTGCGGACGGCTGGTACCACACCAGCGATGCCGGCTTCATTGACGCCCATGGACACCTCAAGATCATTGACCGTGTGAAGGACGTGGGCCGCATCAAGGGTGGCGCCAACGATGGCGCCATGTTTGCCCCCAAATACGTGGAGAACAAGCTCAAGTTCTTCCAGCACATCAAAGAGGTTGTGGCCTACGGCGATGGCCGCGACCAGGTCTGCGTGTTCATCAACATCGACTTCGACGCCGTGGGTAACTGGGCCGAGCGGCGCAACCTGCCGTATGCCGGCTACACCGATCTGGCGCAAAAGCCCGAGGTCTACCAACTGATCAAGGAATGCGTGGAAAAGGTCAACGCTGACCTGAGTGCGGACACCCTGCTGGCAGGCAGCCAGGTCAGCCGATTCCTGGTGTTGCACAAAGAGTTGGATGCCGATGATGGCGAGCTGACCCGCACCAACAAGGTCCGCCGCGGCTTTATTGCCGAGCGCTACGACGGTTTGATCGACGCGCTTTACAGCGGAAAAACATCCCAGTTTATTGAAACCCAGGTCAAGTTTGAAGACGGTCGCACCGGCAAGGTCAGTGCCACCCTGCGCATTGAAGACACCAAGACCTTTGCACCTGTGAAGGCAGCAGCATGAGCAACACTACACCCGCAGTCGTGGCGCCCATCGGCGCACAAAAGAAGATTGGCGACATCATTCTGGATGTCAAAAATATCTCGTTGGGTTTTGGTGGCGTCAAGGCGCTGACCGATATTTCGTTCAACGTGCGTGAGCACGAAGTGCGTGCCATCATCGGCCCCAACGGAGCCGGTAAAAGCTCCATGCTGAACTGCATCAACGGTGTTTACACGCCGCAGCAGGGCTCCATTACCTTCCGGGGGCAGGCGTTCAAACACATGGACAGCCACCAAGTCGCGGTTATGGGTATTGGCCGCACCTTCCAGAACCTGGCGTTGTTCAAGGGCATGAGCGTGCTGGACAACATCATGTCCGGGCGCAACCTCAAGATCAAGAGCAACATCTTGCTGCAGGCACTGCGCATCGGCCCGGCCGAGCGCGAAGAAATCATGCACCGCGAGGCGGTGGAGCGCATCATCGACTTTCTCGAAATTCAGGCCTTTCGCAAGACGCCGGTGGGCCAGTTGCCCTACGGCTTGCAAAAACGGGTTGACCTAGGGCGTGCCTTGGCAATGGAGCCGCAGGTGCTGTTGCTCGACGAGCCAATGGCGGGCATGAATGTCGAAGAAAAACAGGACATGTGCCGCTTTGTGCTGGAAGTGAATGAAGAGTTTGGCACCACCATTGTTTTGATCGAACACGACATGGGCGTGGTGATGGACATCTCCGACCGCGTGGTGGTGCTCGATTACGGCAAAAAAATTGGTGATGGCACGCCGGAAGAGGTGCGCAACAACCCCGATGTGATCAGCGCCTACCTCGGCACCTCCCACTGACAGAGCAAAGACCATGAAACAACATACATACATACCCGCCACGTTGCTGGGAAGTCTTTCAGGGATGCCGTGGAACTGGCTCTGCCAGGCCACTGGCATCGCCCCCTTGAGGGGGTATGCGGCTACACGCAGTGAGCAAGCAACGGGGGGGAGTAAATAGTCATGGCTTTTTTCCTTGAAACTCTGTTGGGCGGCCTGATGGCGGGCATGCTCTATTCGCTGGTGGCACTGGGCTTTGTGCTGATCTACAAAGCCTCGGGTGTGTTCAATTTTGCGCAAGGCGCGATGGTGCTGTTCGCGGCCCTGGCCATGGCTCGCTTTGCTGAATGGATACCGCTGTACACGGGCATCTCCAACCCTTTTGCAGCCAACCTCATCGCTTTCATCATTGCCGGCATTTTGATGTTTGTCGTGGCCTGGATCATTGAGCGATTGGTGCTGCGTCATCTGGTCAACCAGGAAGGCACCACCCTGCTGATGGCTACTCTTGGCATCAGTTACTTTCTGGACGGCATGGGTCAGACTATTTTCGGCAGCGATATCTACAAGATCGACGTGGGCATGCCCAAGGAGCCGATCTTTGCCTTTGAGAGCATGTTTGAAGGTGGCGTTCTGATTAACAAGGAAGACTTGTATGCAGCGCTTATCGCGGCCGTGCTGGTGGCCGCTCTGAGTCTGTTCTTTCAAAAGACCGCAACCGGGCGTGCCCTGCGCGCGGTTGCCGATGACCACCAGGCCGCACAAAGTATCGGTATTCCACTGAATCGTATTTGGGTCATCGTCTGGTGCGTGGCAGGTGTCGTGGCCTTGGTGGCGGGCATGATTTGGGGCAGCAAGCTCGGTGTGCAGTTTTCGCTGACGACCGTTGCGCTGCGGGCCCTGCCGGTGGTGATTTTGGGGGGGTTGACCTCGGTGCCCGGCGCCATCGTGGGTGGCTTGATCATCGGCGTAGGCGAAAAATTATCTGAGGTGTTTTTGGGTCCTTATGTGGGCGGCGGCATTGAAATCTGGTTTGCCTATGTGCTGGCTCTTGTGTTCTTGCTGTTCCGTCCGCAAGGGCTGTTCGGCGAAAAAATTATTGACCGTGTATGACTTCAATGAAAAGTTTCGGTCGCTGCGCTCCCACGATACTTTTCATTGGGTGTGTCAGCAAAAGAGCTTGGGGCTGCCCGGCGCTTTTTTGAAATATTTAAGGCAACGAAAAAAATGTTCTATAGAGAAAACGGCCAATATAAGACCAGCTACCGTGCTGACCAGCAGATTTTTGCCATCGCGCAAGACCGCTGGGCCATTCTGGCGCTGATCGCTGCGGCATTTCTGATCGTTCCCATGCTGGGCTCGGACTACATGTTTCGCGCCATTTTCATTCCGTTCCTGATCATGTCGCTGGCGGCGCTGGGGGTGAATATTCTGGTTGGCTACTGTGGCCAGATTTCTCTGGGCTCAGGGGCTTTCATGGCGGTGGGCGCCTATGCGGCCTTCAATTTCTTTGTGCGGGTACCGGGCATTCCCCTGTTGCTGGCCCTGGTGCTGGGCGGCTTGTGTTCTAGCGCTTTCGGTATTTTGTTTGGTCTGCCCAGTCTACGCGTCAAGGGCTTGTACCTGGCGGTTGCTACTCTGGCAGCGCAGTTTTTCAGCGACTGGATGTTCCTGCGCATCAAGTGGTTCACCAACGACGCACCATCGGGTTCGGTCTCTGTTTCGGGTTTGCAAGTGTTGGGCCTGCCCATCGAAAGCCCCATCTCCAAATACATCCTGTGCCTGGCGATTTTGGTGGTCATGGCCTTGCTGGCCAAGAACTTGGTGCGCGGTGCAGTGGGCCGTGAGTGGATGGCCATTCGTGACATGGACGTGGCGGCAGCCGTGATCGGCATACGCCCCATGTACGCGAAGCTCAGCGCCTTTGCTGTCAGCTCCTTCATCGTCGGCGTGGCTGGGGCCTTGTGGGGCTTTGTTTACCTTGGCGCGTGGGAGCCTGCTGCGTTCTCGGTCGATATGTCCTTCAAGATGCTGTTCATGGTCATCATCGGCGGCATGGGCTCCATCATGGGGAGTTTTTTTGGCGCTGGCTTCATTGTGCTGCTGCCCATCTTTTTGAACCAGTTTTTACCAGTTCTGGGCAGCCTGTTCGGTGTGGAAATTTCCACTGCCGGTATATCGCACTCGGAGCTGATTATTTTTGGCGCCCTGATTGTCTGGTTCCTGATCGTGGAGCCACATGGGCTGGCCAAGTTGTGGGCGCTGTCCAAGCAGAAGCTGCGGCTGTGGCCTTTCCCTCACTGATTTTCTTGTCGCGTAGTTCGTTCGTTAACCACAGGCATACCAATGCCGATCTTTAGGAGACTTCCATGAAAATTCGCAACGTTGTTCTGGCCAGTGTGCTGGCCGCTGCCGGGGCAGGCGCCTTCGCGCAGGCCAAGGAGCAGTTTTTCCCGGGTCTGCCCTACCGGACCGGCCCTTACGCACCCAACGGTGTGCCTTGGGCCAATGGCTATTCTGACTACCTCAAATTGGTCAATGCGCGGGGCGGCATTAATGGCGTGAAGATCATTTATGAAGAGTGTGAAACCAGTTATGACACAGCGCGTGGAGTGGAGTGTTACGAGCGCCTGAAGGGCAAGCATGGTGGCGCCACCGTGTTCCAGCCGCTGTCCACCGGCATCACGTTTGCGTTGACCGAAAAAGCGCCCGGTGACAAGATCCCGCTGATTACTGCCGGCTACGGCCGTAGCGAAAGCCAGGACGGTACCGTGTTCAAGTGGAACTTCCCCCTGGCAGGCACCTACTGGCTGGCAGCTGATGCGCTGGTGCAAACCATCGGAAAAAAAGAAGGTGGCATGGAGAAACTCAAAGGCAAGAAAGTGACCTTGGTTTACCACGATTCGCCGTATGGCAAAGAACCCATCCCATTGCTGCAAGAGCGTGCCGCACAACTTGGTTTCAATCTTCAACTGTTGCCCGTCACGGCACCTGGCGTGGACCAAAAAGCCACATGGCTGCAAGTGCGACAGGCCAAGCCCGACTATGTGCTGCTGTGGGGCTGGGGCGTGATGAATTCCACCTCGCTGAAAGAAGCGCAGGCTACGGGCTATCCTCGCGAAAAGATGTACGGCGTGTGGTGGTCGGGGGCTGAGCCGGATGTGAAGGATGTTGGCGAAGGCGCCAAGGGCTACAACGCGGTGACCATGCAACACGGTGCGGAGCCAAACTCTGCCGTGGTCAAGGAGATTCTCGAAAAAGTCCATGGCAAAGGCCAAGGCTCGGGACCTAAGGAGGAAGTGGGTCAGGTGCTGTACATGCGTGGCGCTATGAGTTCGATGCTTGCCGTTGAAGGCGTGCGTAGGGCCCAAGAGCGTTTTGGCAAAGGCAAGTGGATGAGCGGCGAGCAGGCGCGCTGGGGCTACGAGAACCTGTCGCTGGACCAGAAGAAGCTCGACGCGTTGGGCTTTGCGGGGGTGATGCGCCCGATCGCCACCACCTGCGCCGACCACATGGGCTCCAACTGGGCACGTGTGCACACGTGGGACGGCAAGAAGTGGGAATTCTCGTCTGACTGGCTACAGGCCGACGAGATGATCCTGAAGCCACTGGTCAAGAGCACGGCCGCCAAGTACGCAGCCGATAAGAAGCTGACACCGCGCACGCCGGCGGACTGCCAGTCTTGAAGGCACCCCCTTTGCCCGCTCACTTCGTGTAGCGGGCCTCCCCCCTCGAGGGGGCAACACCAGCGGTCCGGCAAGCCGGTCCCGCGGTGTTTCTGGCAGGGGCTTGCTTTGCTCGCCCTCAGAGGAGCGGCTCTCACGGGTCGCCAAATGAAAGGTTCGCGATGCGGGTCTTTCATTTGGTTCAAACGGGAATATCACCATGAGTGAAGCGAAGAAAATTGTTCTCAACGTAAATGGCATCGAGGTCATTTACAACCACGTCATTTTGGTGCTCAAGGGCGTGTCTCTGCAGGTTCCCGAGGGCGGCATTGTGGCCATCCTGGGTGGCAATGGCGCTGGCAAAACCACCACGCTGCGCGCGGTGTCCAATCTGCTGGCCGGAGAGCGTGGAGCCGTGACCAAAGGCTCCATCGAGTTGCGCGGCGAGCGCATTGAGAACCTGTCGCCGGCTGATCTGGTGCAGCGCGGTGTGGTGCAGGTGATGGAAGGGCGGCATTGTTTTGCCCACCTGACCATTGAAGAGAACCTGCTCACCGGCGGCTACACCCGCAAGAGCAAGACCGAGGTCGAGGCCAACCTGGAGAAGGTCTACAACTACTTTCCGCGTCTGAAAACCCGTCGCACTAGCCAGGCGGCGTACACATCAGGCGGCGAGCAGCAGATGTGCGCCATTGGCCGCGCGCTCATGGCCAACCCCAGCATGGTGTTGCTCGATGAGCCATCCATGGGGCTGGCGCCGCAGATCGTGGAAGAAGTGTTTGAGATCGTTAAAGACCTCAATACCAAGGAAAAGGTCACCTTCCTGCTGGCCGAGCAAAACACCAACATGGCCCTGAAGTATTCCGACTATGGCTACATCATGGAGTCCGGCCGGGTGGTGATGGACGGCGCTGCCGATTACTTGCGTACCAACGAAGACGTCAAGGAGTTCTACCTTGGCATGGGTGGCGGCGAGCGCAAGAGTTTCAAGGACGTCAAGAGCTACAAGCGGCGCAAACGCTGGTTGGCTTGATGGAACACCCCCCGGCTTGCCCGCTTCGCGTGGCCGCTTCACCTGCCAGCCGCCAGAGACGGGGCTCTTCGGCCAGTCCAAGCCTGCGCAGGCAGGCTTGGAGCCGCTGGCCTCAGCCCCTTGCAGGGGGCAACACCGGCGGCCCGGCTGAGCCGGTTCCACGGTGTTTCTGGAGGGAGCGGCTTGCTGCGCATTGCCGCTTTTTTCCGTGCACGTACTAGGAGATGATAGTTGTGAGTAAATATTTTGATGCAATGGAGACCCGCTCGCCCGCTGACCGCGAAACCGCGCTCATGGCGGCATTACCGGCACAGGTTGCGCACGCCCAAAGTCGCAGCGCTGCGCTTGCCAAGATGTTGCATGGGGTCGACGCAAGTGGTGTCAACAGCCGAACTGACCTGGCCAAGCTGCCGGTAACTCGTAAGCATGAACTACAAGAAATCCAGCAGGCGTCGCGTGCGCAGGGCACTGGCGGCAACGTGTTTGGTGGCTTCAGCGCGGTGGGTTTCGGTGCCGACATGCCCCGCGTGTTTGCTAGTCCGGGCCCGATTTACGAGCCTGAAGGTACCGGACGTGACTACTGGCGTATGGCGCGGGCCATTTACGCGGCCGGCTTTCGTCCGGGGGAACTCATTCACAACAGCTTTAGCTACCACTTTGTGCCTGCTGGCTCCATGATGGAGACTGGCGCCCACGCGATGGGCTGCACCGTGTTTGCGGGCGGTACCGGGCAAACCGAGCAGCAGGTGCAGGCCATGCGCGATCTGCAACCGGCGGGCTACATCGGCACGCCCAGTTTTCTGAAAATCATTGTTGAGAAAGCGCTGGAGATGGGTGTGGCCCTGCCCAGCGTGACTAAGGCCATGTTTGGTGGCGAGGCCTATCCGCCGAGCCTGCGCGACTGGTTTTTGGCGCACGGCATTGCGGGCTACCAGTGCTATGCCACAGCAGACGTCGGGTTGATCGCCTATGAGACATCTGCACGCGAAGGGCTGGTGCTCGACGAAAACGTCATCGTCGAAATCGTGCGCCCCGGAACTGGCGACCCGGTGGCTGAGGGCGAGGTCGGCGAACTGGTGGTCACGCCGCTCAATCCTGGCTACCCCCTGATCCGTTTTGGAACTGGCGATTTGTCTGCGATATTGCCGGGCCAGTGCCCGACCGGGCGCACCAACGTGCGCATCAAAGGCTGGATGGGGCGGGCCGACCAGACCACCAAGATTCGCGGTATGTTTGTGCACCCCAAGCAGGTCGACGACATTGTCAAACGCTTCCCCGGTGTGGCCCGTGCGCGTCTGGTCGTAAGCGGTGAAATGGCCAACGACAAGATGATGTTACGGGTTGAGGCTGACACCAATCTGGAGGGCTTGAGCACCCGGATCGAAGAGGCCATTCGCGATGTCACCAAGCTGCGTGGCCAGGTTGAAATCGTGGCGCTGGGCAGTTTGCCCAACGACGGCAAGATCATCGAAGACGCGCGTAGCTACAAGTAGCGATTCATGCGACCTAGGTAGTTTTCATCATGGAAAATGGTTGTGCTGACGTTAGGCTGGCGTCTCCAACTATAAGGATTGTCATGAAAAAATTACTCGTCGTTGTAGTGACCGCTTCTGCTGTGTGGGCGCATGCAGACGCCTATCCCAGCAAGTCCATCTCCATCGTTGTTCCCTTTGCGGCGGGTGGCCCTACGGACCGCTCGGCCCGTGATCTGGCCGAGGCGATGCGCAAACCCCTGGGTGGCGCCACCGTCCTGATCGACAACGCGGCTGGCGCCGGCGGCTCTATTGGTGCCAACAAGGTGGCCAAGGCATCGCCTGACGGCTACACCCTGCTGCTGCACCACATCAGCATGGCGACCATGCCTACCCTGGTGCGCAACATACCGTTCAAGGTTGAAAGCGACTTTGAATATTTGGGCATGGTCAGTGACGTGCCCATGACTCTCATTGGGCGACCGGGGCTCCCCGCCAAAAACTTCAAGGAATTGGTTAGCTGGATTCGGCAAAACCAGGGCAAAGTCAATTTGGGCAACGCGGGGGTGGGGTCGGCCTCGCATTTGTGTGGTTTGCTGTTTCAAAACGCCCTTCAGGTTGATATGACCACCGTCCCCTACAAGGGCACAGGCCCGGCCATGACCGACCTCATTGGTGGCCAGATTGATTTGATGTGCGACCAAACCACCAACACCTCATCCCACATTGAAGCCAAAAAGGTCATTGGCTATGCCGTGACCACCGCCAAGCCCTTGACTACGCCCGCGCTCAAGGATTTGCCCACGATGCAGGACGCCGGTCTCAAGGGTTTTGAAGTCACGGTCTGGCAAGGCCTGTATGCCCCCAAGGGAACGCCGCCGGAAGTTATCGCCAAAATCAACACTGCGCTAAAGCTGGCTTTGAAGGACCCAGAGTTCATCAAGAAACAGGAAGGCCTGGGCGCTGTGGTGGTGAACGACAAACGTGTTGAACCCGCAGAGCACAAGAAGTTTGTGGCAGCCGAGATTGCGAAATGGAGCCCCATCGTCAAAGCGGCGGGCGTCTACGCCGATTGAAAACTTGCGACGCGTCTATACGCCCCAAACGATCTCTTTCTCGGCTCGTTGGCATTGTTTGAGCATGTCAATAAACGGCACGGCACGTTGGCGCAGTGTCACCGTGTCGGAGCGGGGCAGCGACTCACCTGCAGCAAGGGCCGATTGGCGGCGTTGCTCTTGCGCTGCTTCATCTTGCGCTATGGCTCTTTCCAGCGCCTCAATCGCGGCGGGCATGTCCTGTGGCAGCAAGATGCCTTTGGCCAGACTTTCTTTGCCAACGATGTTCAGAATCTGGCGCCCATTGGGCTCCAGCATGATCAGGTCTCCAGTAACTTTGGATTTGAATTTGTACAGCATGGCGAGGCGAACGCGTCCGGTGGCTTAATGGGTTCTATGATGCGCCTGAGTATGAACCAAACCAGAGCGACAAACCCAGTTGCAGGAGAACGGCGATGGCAGATTTACACATTCGACGCGAACATTCCTTGAGTCTGACGGCAGCGCGAAAAATCGCATTTTCGTGGGCCGAGCACGTAGAGGCCGAATTCGGCATGGAATGCACCTACGAAGAAGGCGCCAAGGAAGACCGCGTCACGTTCACCCGTTCGGGGGTTAATGGCGTCTTGCACGTGACCGCAGACCATTTTGATCTGGACGCCAAGCTGGGCTTTCTGTTAGGCGCGTTCAAAGGTCGCATCGAAGCGGAAATCGTCAAGATGCTCGATGACCTGCTCGCACCCAAGGCTGCAGCCAAAAAGCCTCGCGTCAAAAAACAATAGCACCAGAGATGCTATTGTTTTTATAGCTGCTTGCGCAGCATTCACGGGGGCTGGAGTAAGGTTAGCTCAGTGACTCTATCAGTTCAACGTACTGTTTCATCGCGTCTTTGGTCGCAACACCCTTTAGGCCGTTCCAGGCATCCCACTTGGCCCGGCCCACCATGTCGACAAAACCAGGCCGTTTTTCGGCGTTGTCGCCGGTGCTGGCTTGTTTGTACAGCGCATAAATCTTCAGCAGCGTGCCGTTGTCCGGACGCTCGGTGAGGCTCTTGGAATTGGCTACAGCGGCTTCGAATTGTTTTTTCAGATCGGCCATGGGATTCTCCGTAAAGGGTGGGTTGAACGCTGAACTGTGCCCGCTATCTTACGGTGCGTCAGGGATAAAGAATAGTACAGCAGCTAAAACCGGCCGGCTTGGCTGTATCCTGATGACCTCGATGCCCATTTTTCCGCAGCATTGCCCATCCTGGAGTCCCGATGGTTACCCGTGTCAAATCCGAAAAGGTTGTCCGACCTGCACAAAGCCCGATGGCGCACACCATTCAGGAAAACCTGGCCAGGGCTGTCGAGGGGGCATTGGGCCTGCACGGTGAGCGCATGAGCAAGGTCGACACGGCCTGGCTGCGCATGGATTCCCCGTCCAACCTGATGATGATTGTCGGCGTCTGGGTGGTCAAACCTCGCTTGCGTTATGCGGACCTGCGCCAGCGCATTGAGGAGCGGCTGCTCAAATACCCACGTTTTGTCCAATGCGCGGTGGAAGACGCCGCAGGGGCCACATGGGTCGATGACGCGGCGTTTGACCTGGACAACCACTTGGTGATCGAGACGCTGCCTGCCACCTCCGCCGGGCGCGAGCAGGAGGCCTTGCAGAGCAGGCTGGCAAAACTCACCATGCAGCCGCTGGACAAACAGCATCCGCTGTGGCAATTCCACTTGGTCGAGCACTACAAGGGTGGCTCGGCCATGATGGTGCGCATTCACCACTGCATTGCTGACGGCATTGCCCTGCTTTCGGTGACCCAATCGTTGGTGGATGGCGGCGCGCCGCCGCCTGAAGGCCCCCACCACGAACCGCACAAAGAGGGACTAGAAGGCGCCGAGGAGTGGATTGCCGACTCCCTGCTTAAGCCCTTCACCAATATGACGGTCAAAGCCTTGGGTGCGATAGGAGAGGGGGCTGTACGTTCCCTGGGGCTGCTGGCCGAGCCGCACCAGGGCGTTGAAAAGGGCCTGCATGGTTCGGTGGATCTGGCCAGGCTTGCCTACCACGCGATGGCGGATCTGGCCGCTCTGGCGCTCATGGCCGACGACTCCCCCACCCGGCTGAAGGGCACCCCGGGCCGGGCAAAGCGCGTGGCCTGGTGTGAGCCCATTGCGCTGGAGGAGGTAAAAGCGGTTGGCAAAGCCCTGAACTGCTCCATCAACGACGTGCTGCTCAGTTGCGTAGCCGGCGCCATCGGTGCGTACCTCAAGGGACACGGCGACGCCACCGAAGGCAAAGAAATTCGTGCCATGGTGCCGGTCAATTTGCGCTCAGTGGACACTGCCCACCAGTTGGGCAATCAGTTCGGATTGGCTCCCCTGGTGTTGCCCATCGGGCTGGACAACCCGATTGAGCGGGTCTATGAAGTCAGGCGGCGTATGCAGGGGCTCAAAGGCAGCATGCAACCACTGCTGGCGTTTGGTTTGCTGGCCGTTGCGGGCTTGTTGGTCAAACCCATGCAAGACGCCATGCTGGGCCTGTTCTCGAAGAAGACGACCGCCGTCATGACCAATGTGCCGGGACCCCGCAAAAAAATGAAACTGTGCGGCAGCACGGTGGAAGAAACTCTGTTCTGGGTGCCGCAAAGTGGCACCGTTGGCCTGGGCGTATCCATTCTGAGCTACGGTGGGGGCGTGCAATTCGGCGTGGTGTCGGACTCGACGCTGTGCCCGGACCCGCAAAAAATTATCGACCAGTTCGAACCCGAGTTTGCCAAGCTCTCGATGGTAACCCTGATGCTCCCGTGGGGAGAGTGGGACTAATTTCACCGCCGGGCCGCGAACTACACGCAGTGGGGATGCGTGGGGGGCAATCAGTTGGCTAACTCGGCCAGGGCCATCTCCACATCCAACCGCTCCGTCGCGTCCAACGCGCGCGTACCGGCCGCCTGCTCGTAGTAGCGCGTGGCATCGACCAGGCGTTTGTCGCCCTCCAGTATCACCAACGCATTGGCATATTCAACTTTTGCGATGGCCGATTGCGGCGTGAGGCCGAGCGCCATTTCAAACAGATTCAGACTGGTCTCCTTCTTTGCGCCGTACGTCATGTTGGCAATCAGCGACCCCACCTTGTCGATTACTTCAGCGTGAAATGCGCCCAAGGCAACGTGTGCATCGGCATGGCGTGGCTGCAGGGCAATCGCTTTCTCCAAGGCCCACTTCACCTTCCCACCAATCCCCTGCGCGAGAGCCTTTGCCACGCTGATTCCCTGGCTGTACCGGCCCAAGGCATAGGCCTGCCAGTAAAACGCGTTGGCGTTTTCGGGCTCGCTGGCGGCCAGTGCCGCGGCACGGTCTGCCGTGTCCAAAAAAAGGCGCAGTCTAACCTTCTCTCTCGGTTCCAGGTAGTTGGCGTACACGCAGGTCGCCTTGCTGGTGACCGTAATGCCCGCCAGCCCAGCCTGTACCCCGAGCTCGGCAGCATGCTGAAACTCGCCACGGTGAAACAGCGCCCATGCGTCCAGCACCCTGCCATCCTGCGGCACAGGCTCCTGGTCCCCAGCGTGCAGTTTGCTCCAGCATGTCTTGACCCGGTTGGCGTCAAAGGGGTACTCGTCGCAACGGTTGAAGGCGGTCCAAGTGGCCACGGTTTGTCTCCTGAGTGAATCGCGGCTTGCCTGCAGCGCCGTGTGCGCTGCGGAAACTTCTTTGCTTTTCTGGTCTCTTCAAGAGGCCGCTGGCGGGCTATAGGCTCCGACCAACTTGAGTAAATGGCTTCTTTGACTTTCCTCAAGATACGGCACCAGCAGATTGAGCACGTGGTACGCACCGCGCAGCAGTGCGGCCTGGGCGTTCTCTGGCTCCAGCGCGTTGCGCGGGTCTTTGACATACTCGAAACTCAGCCAGTAGGTCAGCACAACGACCATGCTGGTTGCGGTGGGTTCCATCTCACGCGAGTCAATGCGCACGGCGCCAGACCGATTCATGCTATCCAGCATGGCCTTGACCGAGCGGGTCTTGTTTTTCAGGACCCACTGGAAATGAGTCTCCAGCCGCCGGTTCTTGCTCAGCAAATCGTTCAGGTCGCGGTACAGAAAACGGTACTGCCAGATCAGCTCAAACAGCGTGTGCATAAAGAACCACGCATCCTCCACATCGCGCACGCTGTCGCTGGCATTGAGCAGTTCGTTGAGCGCCTTCTCATAGCGGTCAAACAGGGAGTTGATCAACTCGTCCTTGGCCGGGTAGTGGTAGTACAGGTTGCCCGGGCTGATGCCCAGCTCGGCCGAAATCAACGTGGTCGACACATTGGGTTCGCCAAAGCGGTTGAACAGCTCCAGCGTCACTTCCAGAATGCGTTCTGCGGTGCGGCGGGGTGCTTTCTTGACCATGGCGTCTGCTTCAACGAGCCGGCTGGCGTGCCGCTGTGGTAACGGTATCGCCCAGATCGTCCATCACCTCTTGCAGCGTCGCAATAGCACGCCCAATCCGCGTGGGCGCTTTCGGCGGGGCCGATAGATGGCGTTTATGGTCATCCAGCACATGGTGGTTCAGCGTGATGCCATGCTGCGCCAGTTTCGCGGACAGGCCGGTCTTGCGCGAGCGCAGCATCTGGCGCGTCTGCTGGTACGCATGCTCGGCCAAGTGGCGGCGTTGTGCATAACTGAAGGTGTTCGCCAGATACAACTCTGGGTCGCGGTGGTCCGGCTCAATCAGGATGATGTCCGTCTTGGGGTAGGCGTGCGCATAGTGCTTCATGCCCAGTTCCATGCGCGAGTGAATCATCGACCGGAAGGTCTGGCTCAGCACCGCGGGCAGCCCACCATCCACGATGCGCGGAATCTCCCGCTTGTGCGCAGGCAGCCCGCGTTGCATCACCTTGGCAAACTGGGGCGCTGTCGCGTCGAATGGCACCAGCGGGTTCAGGCAAATCATCAGATCCACCTCGTCTTCCAGTGCAACCGACGCGTGCATGGTCTTCTTCAAAGCGCCATCCACATAGTACTGGCCGTCAATCTTGACCGGTGGAAACAGGCCCGGCAATGCAGAGCTGGCCTGCACGGCTTGCGAGATCGGTACATGGTCCCATCCGGGGCTGCCAAACGGTGCGGCGTCACCACTGTCCAGGTTGGTCGCAACCAGCGTTAACTTGGCCTTGAGTTGTCGGAAATCATTGGTCCGACCTTCGCGGCTGAACAAGCGCGCCAACTCCGTGTCCACGGCGGCATTGGAAAAAACACCGGTCGGAAGGGCGGGGCTTAACCGCTCAAGTGCACTCATCAGGGACTTGCGCCCCACCGTGACATCCCAAAGGGCAGACAGCACCAAACCTGGAAGCATCATTCCACGGCGCACAAACTCGCCGTACGCCGGTTTCAGCAGCCACGACGGGTCAAATGTTTCCGATGGCTCGCTGTCGTTTTCGATGAACGACGCGCACAACTCCCGCGGTGAAATGCCGTTCGCCAACGAGGCCACGATGAAACCACCGGCCGACACACCCACGTAGTGGTCCAACTTGGTAAAGTCCAGCCCGTTGAGCGACTCTTCCAGCGCACACATGGCGCCAACCTCATAAATCGCTCCCAGTGGCCCGCCGCCGGCCAGTGCCAAAGCAATTTTAGGACGGGCTTCTGTATTAGCGTGCATAGGTACAAAGTGTAGGGCGTGGACTCAGTTGTCTTTGCTGCAATGCAGCAGACTGGTGCGCCTGGCTCATAGCCATTAGGGTCACAAATAAATCAAAAAAAGGAGCGCCAATGCGCCCCCTTAGTTGTGAGCGGCCAGATGTCCATCAGCCCACCGACTTGGCTTTCTTTGCGGGGGCTTTTGCGGCGACCTTGGCCTTGGGCGCTACTGCCTGAACCGTGGTTTTGGATGCGGGTGCCTTAGGTGCCGGGGCTTTTGCCGACAGTTTCTGCACCGCCCTGTTCAGATCATCAATGCGCGCAATCAGATCATTGACGTCTTTGGCAGAAGGTACGCCCAGCTTGTTCAGCGCCTTCGCCACGCGTTCTTCAAAGATATTTTCCAGCTTGTCCCACTGGCCCGAAGCCTTCGATGTAATGTCGGTTGCCATGCTCGACATTTTGTTGGTCGCTTCTGAAATTCTCTCTTCAGCCACCGCCTGGGTCTTGCGCTGGATGCTCACACCCTCTTTCACCAGCGACTCAAATGCCTTCGAGCCCTCTGCCTGCGCCCGTGTGAAGGCCCCTAGACCAGCCTGCCAGATCTGTTGAGCGGAGTCTTTGACCGAGCCGCTCAATTGGGTGTGGGAGGACTTTGTTGAGTTGGTTTTTTGCAATTTTGTGACCACGGGAGGCTCCAGGTAAGTTGAGTATTTTTGGCGCGTCGCTCCAGTTTGTTACGCAACACATAGGCCAGACTTTACCGGCATCTAGGCGTTGAGTTTAGGCGGTTCGTTCTAACTTTTGGCATTTTCGTTCGACCCCGTCAACATCCACGGCGATGAGACCGATGTGCGTCACAGATAGCTGCTCGCTACAATTCTTGGAAACGAAATATGCAAAGCTCCACCGACCATCGACACGTATACCAACGCTCCATTGACGGAAGCAGCAACGACTCCTTGTCGCTCATTTCCGAAATGGTTTCCGCGGGAGACGTTTTACTGGACTTGGGAGTAGGTTCTGGTTCACTGGGCAAGTTTCTCAGCCAACAAAAATCCGTAGTCGCTGATGGCGTCACCTTCAATCCTGATGAACAGGCCATTGCAGCGCAATGGTATCGACAGACTGTCGTGCTTGATCTGGATGACGCGGACCTCGCCACCGTCTTTCAACCCGGCAGCTATGACTGTATTGTGTGCGCCGATGTTCTTGAGCATTTAAAGAACCCGCAGCGCATTTTAGAGTCTTGCCGCCAATTACTGAAACCGCATGGGCGAATTTTGGTTTCGGTGCCCAATGCCGGCTATTGTGGTTTGGTAGCCGAACTCATGCAGGGCGAATTCAGATATCGAACCGAGGGCCTGCTTGACAATACCCATTCGCGGTTTTTTACCCGAAAATCATTAAAGCGCTTCGTCAGGGACAGTGGTTTTGAGATCGCTGCATTCCGT
This sequence comes from Burkholderiales bacterium, assembly GCA_947508055.1. Taxonomy (GTDB): domain Bacteria; phylum Pseudomonadota; class Gammaproteobacteria; order Burkholderiales; family Burkholderiaceae_C; genus Allorhodoferax. The sequence goes on along the minus strand of CANNRR010000046.1, from coordinate 5,268 downwards.
GTGACGCGGCGTAGTCTTTCTGAATCTGAATTCCGAGTCCCCTTTGACAACTTTCCGCCGAGCGTTGCCAACTACTTGCTGGCCATGCCCGATGCTCTTACTTATCAATTCATTTGTGAGTTGCGCGATAAAGATCAGCAACTGGAACGCAATACCAATGCATCTCCACTTGACGGTGATGGCGACGAAAATGAACGTTCATCGGCGGATGCAATTTTTTCGGCCGCAATATACCTTGCCGTAAACGGAGAATATCAAGAAAAAAATAAGATTGTTTGTGCGGGACGCATTGGCGCCATTCACCAGACACTCATTTTTGACATCCCGCAGTCCACCAAGCCTTACACCAACATCCGACTGGACCCGGCCGACCGACAGGGCTTTCTTCGCCTGCACAGCATGCGAATGCGGCTGTCGGACGGGGCTGTCCTTTGGGAATGGGTGGCAGATACGGATTCAACTGCTACATTGTCTGAAGCCGATAGTGGCAACCTGTTCATGCTCGGTAATTCGCAATTGTTTTCCGGGTCAGCAATAGTGCTAACCGGGAACGACCCACGGTTCGTACTTCCATTTGCGAATGATTTATTACAAAAAGTCAGTGCCCACGGCGGTAGATTCGAGCTGACAGTCGGTTGGCCCATGTCGGCAGACTATGCCCATGCGCAACATATTGTCAGCCAACAAAAAATTGAACATCAGCGCGAACAGTCAGCATGGAAGGAACAAATTTTCAAGACTGAATCAGCTTGGAAGGAGCAGGTGTCAAAGACTGAGTCAGTTTGGAAGGAACAGCTATGCAAGGCTGAAAACGACTATTTAGCTCTGGAAGCTTCCTATGTGTCTATCAGGGCCAAGCTAAAAGAGTCATTGAGTGCGAAGTCACAGGTTTTTCTGGAAAGAAGCAAGATCGCTCAAGAACTGCGCGCCATGCAGCGCGAAAACACGAACCATCTGAATAACTTCAACCAAATATCTACGCACCTGAACTCGATTGAGAAATCCAGGCTATTTCGTTACACCCGGCCTCTGGTACACATGAAAATGAAGTTCGATCAAATGTTTCGTACTCGGGTTGCACCTCAACAGACGAGTCAGACAGACAGTTTTTCGCAGGTTCAGCCCAGGCCAAACTACCCCGTCGACATTATTGTTCCGGTGTATCGTGGGCTGTTAGACACCCAGCGTTGCCTGGAATCTGTTTTATCTGCGGAGTGCGAGACAAATTGGCGACTCATCGTCATCAACGACTACAGCCCTGAGCCTGAAGTTTCCGATTGGCTCAATACCTTTGCAAAGCGAGATCCCCGGATTGTCTTGGTTGAAAATTCGGAAAACAAGGGCTTTGTCGCCTCAGTGAACCTGGGCATGGCCCTGAGTACTGACAACGATGTCGTTTTACTCAACAGCGATACCGAGGTTGCCAATGACTGGCTTGACCGGTTGAGGCGTGCTGCCTACAGCGACAGGCGAGTAGCCAGCGTCACCCCATTCTCCAACAACGCAACCATCTGCAGCTACCCAGGGTTTTGCCAGGCCAATGAACTCCCAGCGGGTAATGACACGGCCAGCCTTGACAATCTGTTTGCCAGGTATATGGCCGGGCAGACAATTGAGGTTCCCACCGGAGTAGGGTTTTGCATGTACGTCACGCGGGCAAGCCTGGACGAAGTGGGCCTGTTTGATGAGGATAGTTTTGGCAAAGGGTACGGAGAAGAAAACGACTTCTGCGTTCGCGCACAAAATGCGGGTTTGAAGAACCTCCACGCATTGGACACTTTCGTTCGCCATGCTGGCGGCATCAGTTTTGGCGACTCCAAAAGTGACCGCGAGCTCCAGGCTATGGAAACCTTGCGTCGGCTTCACCCCCGTTACGAGCCGCAAGTTCACGCATTTGTCCAGCAAGACCCGGCAGCGCCTGCGCGCTTCGTCATTGATCTAGCCCGTATCGTTGGGCAAAGCCGCCCGGTCGTGTTGAACGTCATCCATAACCGTGATGGCGGCACCCTGCGCCATGTCCGAGACCTGGCTGCTTTTCTCGGCGACAGGGCTGTCTTCCTCAATCTCACGCCAGTTCCCGGTGGTGTCACCGTCAAGCTGGCGGGCGAGCATGAAAAGTTTGCGCTTTACTTTGCGCTACCCCAAGACTACGCGGCAATGCTTGACGCGCTTCGCGCATTGCGTGTGGCACATATTCACTTTCACCACCTGCTCGGCCATACCCCGGGAATAGTCAAGTTGCCGGAGGAGCTAGGCGTAACGCACGACTTCACTGCGCATGACTATTACAGCTTCTGCCCCCAAATATCATTAACCGACCACACCGATCGGTATTGCGGCGAAAAGGGTTTGGATCAATGCCGTCAATGCCTCAAGCGCGGGCCCGCTCCGAACGGCGAGACCATTGAAGTGTGGCGGGGTCACCATGCTCCGCTGCTCAACCGTGCCCGTTACGTCATAGCCCCAAGTGTTGATACCGCGCGGCGACTCCGCAATTTTGTACCTGGCGCCAATTTGCAGGTGGTGCCACACAGTGATATTGCGGACAAACCGCTTGTCCACGGCGAGCCCGTCGTCCGACCACTAGGCACCGACAAGCCCATCCGTGTAGTAGTGCTGGGTGCCCTTAGCAAAATCAAGGGTGCAGATCTGCTCGAAGCAGTGGCACAACTCGCTGCCAAGCAAAACGCCCCCGTTGAATTCCATTTGCTTGGCTATGCCTACCGAAACCTCAAAACACTGCCCAAAGCTCGCCTGACGGTTCATGGGCCCTATGAAGACAAAGACCTACGCCAACTGCTGGACTGGTTGTCGCCCGACGTTGTCTGGTTCCCTGCACAATGGCCTGAGACCTACAGCTACACCCTGAGTGCCAGCCTGGAAAGTTGTTTACCCATCGTTGCGCCTAATATTGGAGCGTTCTCAGAGCGATTGCATGCACGTCCGTGGACCTGGCAGCTTGATTGGGCAATGCCTGCCAAGGATGTCCTTGACTTCTTCGTTGGCATTCGCCTTCAACACTTCAATTCAGGTGTGGGGCCCGGCCCCGTGGCAAGTCAAGTTTTGCAGTTTGGCGAAACTTTTGGCATTTTGCATTACAGGGGGAGTTATATCGAAGATCATGGCCGCTCAGAGCCGGTCAGCGGGGAAGAGTTGTCAACGGTACGGGATCTATTGATTCGGCATGCATCCGGGCAAAGTAAAGCAGCGTCCGAACCCACATCGGCAAAACTCTCCGCTTTGAACGCTATCAAGCGCTTGCGTGCCACCCCACTTTTGTCCCACCTGGCTAAACTCGTACCCCTGCATATGCAAAGGCGAGTCAAGTCATGGCTCAACAAGTAGGGCTGGGGCGTGTTTAGACCCCCTTGCGTTACAACTTGGCTAAGCCAGACAAATCATGCTCTACCCGCTAGTTGATGTCCTGCGCGCTGCAGCCGCCTTATTGGTGCTCACCTACCATGTGATGGCCCTCGGGTCCTTTCAGTTGCTTCCTGACTCATTGTGGGGTCTACCCTTTCGAATTGGCTGGATTGGGGTCGACCTGTTTTTGGTGATCAGTGGCTTTGTCATCACGCTAAGTGCCGCGCGCGAGCAGGAAAAGAACCCTGATGCTTTTCGGTGGTCATTTATGCAGCGCCGGCTCAGACGCATAGTGCCTCTCTATGTCCTGACCTGCGTCGTATTCATATTCATGGTCCGGCCAGAGTTGTTCCTTATGGCACCTCTGCATTTGGCAGGGATGGTCTTGAGTCACGCTCTATTCTTGCAAAACCTGTCGCCATACACCCATGGCGTCATCAACGGGGTAACTTGGTCGTTGGCGTTGGAGATGCAGTTTTATGTTGCACTGATCCTTTGCATCGGCGTTTTGTTGCGTTTGGGCGCTTTGCGCTCACTCTTGCTGCTGGTTGGAATCGCATGGGCCTGGCGCTATGGCACAACCTTCTTCTTGAAGCCAGGTGAAGCCATTTCGCATATGCAAGTCATTTACACCACGGAACTGCCGGGAACGCTGGATGCATTCGCAATGGGCATCACCATGGCCCTGGTGGTTTTTAAGGGGCAGGGCTTTGCGGCCAACCGAATGAAGCGGGGGTGGGGCAATTTTGCGATGTGGATAACTACGGCAGCCGTGTGCTTTTGGGTGGCTGCCGCTATTTTCTTGCCCCGAGGCAGTTATTGGTCGTTTCCGGAAATGATTATCTTCTGGCGTACATTGCTGGCAATGGGTTTTGGTGCGGCGTTGGGGGCGGCCATCACCTGTCCGCTGCGAGGCGGGGGGCTATTGCGTCCGGTGCGGTACCTGGGGCAAATAAGCTACGGAATGTATCTTTGGCATTTGCCGGTTCTTACAACTTTGCTTGTACAGCCTGACTTGCGCGGCGCACGCCTGTATGTAATTGTTCTAACCGGCGCCATACTGCTCTCGTCCATCTCCTGGCACTGGCTTGAGAAGCCGTGGTTGAAAGGCAAGAATTTGTCGACAGCAGGTTAGCAACAATCGGTCCGAACCAATCAATCTACAATCGCGTCTCTCCCAACAGACGCCATGTTTTGATTCCTTATAGCCGCAGCTTCAATGCTTCAATTAGCGACCGCCCCGACCCAAGAGCCAACACCAGAGCCGCCACCCTCACTGGGTGATGTGTTGGTGGGTCTGGGCAAGCTCACAGCCCGTGATCTGGAGCGCGCCACTGCCGCCAAAGAAGAGGCGGGTGGGGCAATGGGCGCGGTGCTTGTCAACCTGGGGCTGGTTTCAGAGGCAGATGTAGCCCAAGTGCAGGCAAAGTTGATGGGCGTTCGCTTTTTATCAGCGGATGAGTTTCCCGACATGGCCCCTGAAGTGGGTGGCCTTCAACCCGATTTTTTGCGGACGCACAAGATCCTGCCGGTGCAGTGCGACGAAACACGCCTCACCGTGGCCATGGTTGACCCGCAAGATACCTTCATACTCAAGGCGCTGGCGCTTGCCACCGGCTTGGAGGTTGAGCCCTACATCGCCATTGAATCTGACATCGTTCGCGCCTTGGCCTCGGGCGAGCAGCTCGTTGAAACCGAGGACGCATCCGGCCTCGAGCTGGACTCCGTCAATTTCGTTGAGCACCTCAAAGACCTCGCCAGTGAAGCCCCAGTCATTCGCCTGGTGAACCAGATCATTGGCAGGGTCGTCGACCTGCGGGCCTCAGACATTCACCTTGAGCCCTTTGACGACGGCCTGCACGTGCGCTACCGAGTTGACGGTGCGATCTATATGTCAGAAGTGGT
>CANNRR010000045.1 GCA_947508055.1 Burkholderiales bacterium | reverse complement strand
TACATCCTCCAGGGGAAAAAGGGCGAGGCAAAAACCGTGTATCAAAAAGCGTACGCAGCGTTCGACGAGCAATCAGAGTACCGACGCCTAGTCGGAGTCAAGCTCAATGCGCTTGGGGTCGACCCAGCGCTTGCAAGTAAGCCGACAACGATAACGGAGGGTGCAAAGTGAGTATCTTGCCATTTATCCGTAAGTTTATTCACCTGTTTGCGCTGAGCATGGGCGCAGTGCTGCTATTGGCGGCTTGTGCTGGCCCCGAAAGGACCAAACAACTGGACTTGGGCTCCAACGTGGCGCTGATTGGTGTGCGAAATGCTTGGACATCGAGTGTTGGTGGGGTTGCCTTCCCTTTACAAATTCGCGTCGTGGACAATTTGCTTTTTGTTGCCGGAACGGATGGCAATGTTGCCGCAATTGACGCCAGGACTGGCGGAGATCTTTGGCGAATTTCCCTGGGCACAAAATTATCTGCGGGTGTGGGCAGCGACGGGCGATTTTCGTCCGTGGTGAGTCGCGACAATGAATTGATTGTGCTGGACGGAAGTAAGGAGATTTGGCGTCAAAAATTGGGTGCCGTTACTTTGACTGCTCCCTTGGTTGCGGGGGGCAGGGTGTTTGTTTTGTCAGCTGATCGATCAGTTGTGGGCTTTGATGCATCCACGGGCCGAAAGTTGTGGCAGCAACAGCGAAGCGGTGATGCATTGGTACTTGGCAGATCAGGTATCGTCATGGCCGTTGGCGACACTTTGGTGACGGGTTTGGGTGGGCGGTTGGTTGGCATGAATCCACTCAACGGGAAGATTCGCTGGGAGGCGCAGGTTGCCAACAGCAGGGGGACCAACGAAGTTGAGCGATTGGTGGACTTGGTGTCTGGTGTCAGTCGTGACGACAATCAGGTTTGTGTCAGGGCGTTTCAATCCAATGTTGGCTGCGTGGATGCCGTCAAAGGCAGCACGATTTGGAGCAAGTCCGCTTCAGCAGCAACTGGAATCGATGGGGATGCCTTAACGTTGTTCGGGGCCGAGAGCGATGGACGAGTCATTGCCTGGCGCCGTGCCGATGGTGAACGCCTGTGGGTGTCAGAACGCCTGCGTTTTCGCAGCTTGAGCGCGCCGCTTTTGGTTGGTGAATCAATCGTTATAGGAGATGAGGCGGGGACCTTGCATTTCCTCTCACGCAAGGACGGTGCCCCACTAAACCGACTGCCAACTGATGGGTCTCCCGTTGTTTCGAATCTTGTGCTGGTCGGCAAGACAGTTGTGGCTGTGACGCAGCGCGGCGGTATCTTTGGCTTCAAGCCTGAATAACGGTTTGATCCGCAAAGCATGAAGCCTGTCATTGCATTGGTTGGTCGCCCCAATGTTGGTAAGTCGACTCTGTTTAACCGTCTGACCAAGACTCGGGATGCCATCGTGGCCGACTTTGCCGGTCTGACGCGGGACCGGCATTATGGCAATGGAAAGCAGGGGTCGCACGAATACATCGTCATTGACACTGGCGGCTTTGAGCCGGACGCTACGTCAGGCATTTTTAAGGAAATGGCCAAGCAGACGCGGCAAGCGGTCGCTGAGGCCGACATAGTCTTATTCGTGGTCGATGCGCGGGCTGGGCTTTCCGCTCAAGATCATGAAATAGGAAAATATTTACGCAAATTGGGTAAACCCTGTGTTTTAGTAGCCAATAAAGCAGAAGGCATGACCGCAGGAGCACAACTTGTTGAGTTTTTCGAGCTAGGGCTGGGTGAGGTCTTTCCCGTTTCTGCGGCGCATGGTCAAGGTACCAAGCAGTTGGTAGACTTGGCTCTGGCGAGGTTGTCTCTTCCAGACGTTGACGAGGAGGCGCCTGAGCAAGACCCGAGTGTCATCAAATTGGCGGTAGCGGGGCGTCCCAATGTTGGCAAATCTACGCTGATCAATACATGGCTTGGTGAGGAACGGCTGGTTGCCTTTGACCTGCCAGGAACAACGCGTGACGCGATTTCTGTTCCATTTGAGCGAAATGGGCAACGCTTTGAGTTGGTTGACACCGCAGGTCTGCGGCGAAAAGGCCAGGTTTTTGAAGCGATTGAGAAATTTTCGGTTGTCAAAACACTTCAGGCCATCGAGTCAGCAAGCGTTGTGCTGATATTGATTGATGCGACACAGGGGGTGACCGATCAGGATGCACATATTGCGGGCTATGTACTGGAGTCGGGACGCGCAGTCGTTGTTGCTGTCAACAAGTGGGATGCAGTAGATGAGTATGCGCGAGAACTCGTGAAGCGATCCATTGAAACCCGTTTGGGTTTTCTGAAGTTTGCGGCCTTACACCTGATATCAGCGCAAAAGCGGCAGGGGCTCGGTCCATTGTGGGACTCAATTGCGCAGGCGCACAGGGCGGCCAACTGCAAAATGTCAACGCCGGTTTTGACCCGATTGCTGCTCGAAGCGGTTCAGTTTCAAACGCCCAAGAAAACCGGTATGTACCGGCCTAAACTCCGATACGCCCATCAAGGCGGAATGAATCCGCCAATCATCATCATTCACGGAAATTCACTTGAACATGTGACGGATGCATATAAACGCTTTCTGGAAGGTCGGTTCCGTAAGGAATTTGATCTGGTTGGTACGCCCTTGCGTATTCAAATGAAGTCGTCCCAGAACCCATATTCCGGCAAAGACGACGCTTGAGACGTTATTGGTTGAATATTCTGCTTCGGGTAGGCGGTGTTTATTGGTCTGAGCCAAAATCCCGTGACTTACTGTGTTATCGTCCACTCTTCATAATTTTTTGAACACGGAGAATATCGTGAACAACAAAGGTCAGCTACTGCAAGACCCATTTCTCAACGCATTGCGTCGGGAACATGTTCCAGTGTCTATATATTTGGTCAACGGCATAAAGTTGCAAGGCCAAGTCGAGTCATTCGACCAATACGTCGTATTGCTACGCAATACGGTCACCCAGATGGTTTATAAACATGCCATTTCAACGATCGTTCCTGGTCGGGCTGTCAATTTATCCGCGCCAGGCGGGGATGCAAACGAAGCCTCTTGAGTTTTCGGGTCCCACTGGCCCGTGGTCTGAGAAGTCCGCGTTTTTCTATTCAATTTGACTGCAGATCTTCCAACTGCGAACACACCAACCATCTTGGTTGGTGTGGACTTGGGTACCCCCAACTTCGATGCCGAGCTTGAAGAGCTGGCCTTGCTTGCTCAAACGGCCGGCATGTCGCCGGTTGCTCGTGTCACATGTAAACGTCGGGCGCCGGACGCTGCCTTGTTTGTCGGATCCGGCAAGGCAGATGAAATCAAGTTGTTGGCTACCCAGCTTGGAGCCAAGGAAGTTTTGTTTGACCAAAGCCTGAGTCCAGGGCAGCAGCGAAATTTGGAACGACATCTTGAACTGCCGGTCAACGATCGAACGTTTCTCATTTTGGAGATATTTGCGCAGCGAGCGCGAAGCCATGAGGGCAAGCTGCAGGTTGAATTGGCCAGGCTCCAGTACCTGAGCACTCGGCTGGTGCGACGTTGGTCTCACCTCGAGCGGCAGAGCGGCGGAATCGGTATGCGCGGCGGCCCGGGGGAAGCCCAAATTGAGCTCGACCGGCGGATGATTGGTGAAACCATCAAGCGCACCAAAGAGCGTTTGAGCAAGGTTAAGCGCCAACGGCAAACCCAAAGACGTCAGCGCGAACGGCATGATGCATTCAATATTTCGCTCATAGGCTACACCAATGCGGGCAAGTCCACGCTTTTTAACGCGCTGGTAAAAGCCCGAGCGTACGCAGCCGATCAGTTGTTTGCCACACTGGATACGACGACCCGACAACTTTACTTGGGTGACGCACGTCGATCGGTGTCGCTTTCAGATACGGTCGGATTTATCAGGGATCTGCCCCACGGGCTGGTCGATGCGTTCCAGGCGACATTGCAGGAAGCGATCGATGCTGATTTGTTGTTGCATGTGATTGACGCTGCCAACCCCAACTATGTTGAGCAAATCGAGCAGGTTCAGCGTGTGCTCAAAGAGATTGGTGCCGATTGCATCCCTCAACTATTGGTATTCAATAAAGTCGATGTACTGGACGCAGATCACCAACCGAGTCGGTGGGAAGACGAGTTTGAAATAGACGGTGTGCAGACCCCTCGTATTTTTGTGAGCGCCAAGGAGTCCATCGGACTTCCTCTTTTGCGACAGCGTTTGGCTCGCATCGCAGGCAAACCAGAACAGACAGCTCCCGCGACGACCCATGCCCCCGAGACCTTCGGGGACGAAATCTGATTAGGCACAATTGGGCATAGACCTATGAATAATGACGAAATGAAACCTTCTATTCGTGCTTTGACAGCCAGCGCTTTTTCGCCTTCCCGATGGCTCGGAAGAATGTTCAATTTGAACGACTCTCGGTGGGGGCGCGGAGATGACAAGGCTCCAGATTCAGGCAAACCAGAGGGTATGCCACCTGAGGGTGAGCCGGCTGTGCCCCATGTTGAAAATGTCAAACCGACTGGACGCCCCAATTCTGGTCCCCCGGACCTCGATGAACTCTGGAAAGATTTCAATCGAAAGCTGGGTGGGCTATTTGGCAAGCCATCAAAGCCGCCACGCGGTGGCAATGGCGGCGGGGGAGGGGGCTTTCAGCCTGACATGAAACATGCAGGCATTGGTCTTGGGCTCATTTTGGGTGTCATTGTCCTGATCTGGCTTGGCACCGGTTTTTTCATTGTGCAGGAAGGTCAGCAAGCGGTTATTACGCAGTTTGGAAAATACAACAAAACGGTCTATGCGGGCTTCAACTGGCGACTGCCGTTTCCCATTCAGCGCCATGAACTCGTGTTTGTAACGCAAATCCGGTCGGTTGACGTTGGACGCGATACGGTGCTCAAAGCGACCGGACTGCGCGAGTCGGCCATGTTGACCCAAGATGAAAATATCCTGGATATCAAATTCGCTGTTCAGTATCGTTTGAGTGATGCGCGCGCTTTCCTGTTTGAGAGCAAGAACCCGGCTGAGGCCGTTGTTCAGGCTGCAGAGACCTCTGTGCGCGAGGTTTTGGGCAAGATGAAAATGGATGCCGCACTTTCGGAGGAGCGTGATCAGATTGCCCCACGCGTGCGAGCCATGATGCAGTCCATTCTGGACCGCTACAAGGTGGGCATTGAAATTGTCGGCATCAATTTGCAACAAGGTGGCGTGCGACCGCCAGAGCAGGTACAGGCGTCTTTTGACGATGTACTCAAGGCCGGGCAGGAGCGTGAACGTGCCAAAAACGAAGCCCAAGCCTATGCCAACGACGTTATACCGCGGGCGGTTGGTTCCGCTTCACGCCTGAAAGAGGAAGCTGAAGCCTACAAGGCTCGTGTTGTTGCTCAGGCACATGGCGATGCGCAACGCTTCCGCTCCGTCTTTGTTGAGTACCAGAAAGCGCCCCAAGTGACGCGGGATCGCATGTACCTGGATGCCATGCAGCAAATTTACAGCAACGTGACGAAAGTCATTGTGGACTCCAAACAGGGCTCTAACATGCTGTATCTGCCGTTGGACAAAATCATGCAGATGGGCGCCGCTGGAAGTGACCCCGGAGTGGTTGGGGGGTCGCCTGCGACGACCAATGCGCCAATCCATGCCGCACTCCCCACTACCGCTGTCAACGATGCCCGCAGCCGCGAAGCGGCCCGGACCCGCGAACGTGAATCTCGCTAGGAGCACCCCATGAATCGGATTGGATTGATTTTTTCCTCGTTGTTGGTGATGATTGCGTTGGCGAGTTCAACCTTGTTTGTGGTTGACCAGCGCCAGTTTGGTGTGGTGTATGCCTTTGGTCAAATCAAGGACGTGATTACCGAGCCCGGGCTGAACTTCAAACTCCCACCACCTTTTCAAAATGTGTCGTACATCGACAAGCGTCTGTTGACGCTCGATAGCACGGACTCGGAGCCCATGTTGACGGCGGAGAAGCAACGCGTTGTCATTGACTGGTATGTGCGCTGGCGCATTTCGGAGCCAACCGAGTACATCCGCAATGTCGGGCTGAACGAGGGTGCGGGGGCCAGCCAACTTAACCGAGTGGTTCGAAACGCATTTCAGGAAGAAATCAATAAGCGCACGGTCAAGGAGTTGTTGTCGCTCAAGCGTGAAGACTTGATGACCGATGTGAAGGCTGAAGTGTTGGCGAAAGTGCGTGGTAACAAGCCATGGGGCGTCGACGTGGTTGATGTTCGCATCACGCGGGTGGATTATGTGGAAGCCATTACCGAATCGGTCTACCGCCGCATGGAAGCTGAGCGCAAGCGCGTTGCCAACGAATTGCGCTCCACGGGTGCAGCCGAAGGCGAAAAAATTCGCGCCGATGCCGAGCGCCAGCGGGAAGTCACCATTGCCAACGCCTACCGTGATGCCCAAAAAATCAAGGGCGAGGGTGATGCCGAGGCTGCCCGCATTTATGCCGAGGCATTTGGTCGTGACCCCCAGTTCGCCCAGTTTTACCGCAGCCTGGATGCGTACAAGGCCAGCTTCAACAACAAGAGCGACGTCATGGTGCTTGACCCATCGTCCTCGGAGTTTTTCAAGGTATTTCGTGGCGGTGTGACTCCCGTTGGTAATGCAAAGAAGTAAATTTTGAGCGGCGACACCATTTGGCTGGCGCTTGCCCTTGTGTTGGTGATTGAAGGGATGTTCCCTTTTGCATCCCCCGATGGCTGGCGAAAAATGTTTACCCAGCTACTGTCACTCAGTGCCGGACAGATCCGTTTCTTTGGATTGTTCAGCATAGTGTGCGGTTTGGTAATGATTTGGTGGGTCTCACCCTGAGAACCGGGCGACAAGCCCGGTAAAATCGCGGTTTTAATAGCCACCTCTTTTTACATGTCAGCTTGGGTCTTGCCGGATCACATTGCCGATGTGCTGCCCTCTGAAGCGCGCCACATCGAAGAAATACGCAGGGACTTGCTGGATATGTCCCGTTGTTATGGCTATGAACTTGTCATGCCCCCGTTGCTGGAGCATCTGGAGTCCTTGCTGTCAGGCACGGGCGAAGCGCTGGATTTGCAAACCTTCAAACTTGTCGATCAGCTCTCGGGGCGCATGATGGGTTTGCGTGCTGACAGCACGCCCCAGGTTGCCCGGATTGACGCACATTTGCTCAACCGAGATGGCGTAACCCGCCTTTGCTATTGCGGCCCCGTATTGCATACCCGCCCCAGTGGACCGCATGCGACCCGTGAACCACTCCAGTTTGGGGCCGAGATTTACGGCCATACGGGTCTTGAGGCTGATCTTGAAATTCTGACGCTGGCACTTGATTCACTCAAAGTGGCGCAAGTGGGTGCAATCAGCGTTGACATGGCGGACGCACGCATTGTGCATACCCTGTTGAAAGATGTTACGTTGGATGCAGAACAGTTGGCCCACGTCCATGCGACTCTCGCTGCCAAAGACGCCAGCGAGTTAAAAGTCGTGTTGCGCCATGCGCCGCACCAGACGGTGCAGGCCCTGAGTAACCTGTTGCAACTGTATGGTGATGCTTCGGTGCTCGATGAAGCGCAGCGGCTATTACCAAAATCTGTCGAAATTGAAGCCGCTCTGGTGCACTTGAAATGGTTGGCCAGTCACCTGGACGGTGCCAGCGTGTCTTTTGATCTGGCTGACCTGCGTGGCTATGCGTATTACAGCGGCGCCATGTTTTCCATGTATGCACCCGGTGCCAGTGATGCGTTGGCGCGCGGCGGTCGGTACGATGAGGTCGGCATGGTGTTTGGACGCAAGCGTCCTGCGGTCGGCTTCAGTCTGGACATCAAGGCGTTGACAGGTGTTGCTGCGGAGCGTCCGCTGCGTGCGGCGATTCGTGCTCCTTGGGGTGAGGCCGCAGAGCTTCGTGCGGCAATTGCTGCATTGCGACGCAAAGGTGAGACGGTGGTCTGTGTACTGCCAGGGCACGAGAGTCAAGTTGACGAGTTCCATTGTGACCGCGAGCTGTTTCTGGCAGCGGGACAATGGGTTGTGAAAGCAATCTGAGAAATATTCAATGAATACAACCAAAGGACGCAACGTCGTCGTCGTCGGCACGCAATGGGGCGATGAAGGCAAGGGCAAACTGGTGGATTGGCTGACTGAGAGCGCTCAGGGCGTGGTGCGCTTTCAGGGCGGACACAATGCGGGTCATACTCTGGTGATTAATGGCGTCAAGACGGCCTTGCATCTGATCCCCAGCGGCATCATGCGCCCGGGAGTGAAGTGCTACATCGGCAATGGCGTGGTGTTGTCCGCTGCCAAACTGTTCGAGGAAATCGAAGGGTTGGAGAAAGTCGGTGTGGAAGTGCGATCGCGTCTGCGCATCAGCGAAGCCTGCCCGTTAATTTTGCCTTTCCACGCTGCGTTGGACGTCGCCCGCGAAGCGGCCCGCGAAAAAGGCGGCAATGCCAAGATTGGCACGACCGGGCGTGGTATCGGCCCCGCCTACGAGGACAAGATTGCCCGACGTGCCCTTCGGGTGCAAGACCTGAAATACCCTGAACGGTTTGCCAATAAGTTGCGCGAACTGCTGGACCTGCACAACCATGTGCTGACCAGTTACCTGGGTTCGGACTCGTTTGATTTCGGCCCTACCCTTGCTCCGTACATGGCTGCCGGAAAAGTGCTGTTTGAACCCGTGTATGCCGAGGCCATGCGCCACGCAGAATTACTCAGGTCCATGATGGCGGATGTGTCTCGAGAGCTCAACGAAGCCCATAGCCACGGCGCAAATCTTCTGTTTGAGGGGGCCCAGGGCACCTTGCTCGATGTGGACCATGGAACCTACCCTTATGTGACCTCCAGCAACTGCGTGGCTGGCAATGCCGCCGCCGGTTCTGGCGTGGGTCCGGGCATGCTGCACTACATCCTGGGCATTACCAAGGCGTATTGCACCCGCGTGGGTGGCGGACCATTCCCCACGGAACTCGAATGGGAAACGCCCGGCACGCCGGGCTACCACATGAGTACAGTGGGCGCCGAGAAGGGCGTCACCACCGGACGCTCGCGTCGGTGTGGCTGGTTTGACGCGGCCCTGCTCAAGCGCTCGGCTCAGGTTAACGGCCTGTCGGGCCTGTGCATTACCAAGCTCGATGTGCTGGACGGTCTCAAGGAATTAATGCTCTGCATCGGCTATGAAATGGACGGCGAGAAGCTGGATATTTTGCCCATGGGTGCTGATGATATTGAGCGTTGTGAGCCGATCTATGAAGTCCTGGAAGGCTGGAGCGACAGCACGGTGGGAGTGACCCAATATGACAGATTGCCAGTGAACGCGCGCCTGTATTTGCAGCGCATCGAGCAGGTCACCGGCGTGCCGATCCATATGGTGTCCACCAGCCCGGACCGGGATCACACCATCATGATGCGCCACCCCTACCTGGCAGATTGAGTCTTTTACCTGATTTTTAGGAAAACTGGGCTATAGCTACCGTGAATATTGCGTAGACAGCTATAAATATAGGAGCAAATCATGTTGACTGAAGACGGCAAGCACCTTTATGTGAGCTACGACGAGTACCACAACCTGATCGAAAAATTGGCGATCCGGATCCACCAATCGGGTTGGGAATTCGACACCATTTTGTGCCTTGCCCGTGGCGGCATGCGCCCCGGTGACATTCTCTCCAGGGTGTTTGACAAACCACTGGCGATTATGTCCACCAGTTCGTATCGTTCCGACGCCGGAACGGTCCAGGGCAATCTGGATATCGCGCGCTTCATTACCACGCCAAAGGGCGAAATTGCGGGCAAGGTCTTGCTGGTGGATGATCTGGCCGACTCCGGGCACACGCTCAATGCGGTCATACACCAGCTCAAAAACAACTACGCCCCGATCACCGAGCTCCGTAGCGCCGTGATCTGGACCAAGGCGCTGTCGATCTTCACGCCTGATTATTCGGTCGAGTTTTTGCCAACGAACCCCTGGATTCACCAGCCGTTCGAGAGCTACGACGCCATGCGTCCTGAGCAACTGATTCAAAAGTGGAGCATATAGATATGGCCCCCACGCTCCACCGCTATGGGGGTCGCTGGACAGGCCGATGCCAGAGGCAACGACTCTTCACACTGTCCAACCCTGCGCAGGCAGGCTTGGAGCCGCAGTGCTCAGCCCCGAGGGGGCTGACTCGCCTTGGGGCGGCCTGGCGGCGAGTTGCTACCCTCACGGTTTCTTAAATGACCCAGTCGATCACAACACTCATCCACCATCCCTACGTTCCACCCGCCGGGTTTGATGCACCCCAACCGGGGGTTTTCAAAGCTTCAACGGTGTTTTTTCCGACGGTTGCAGCGATGCGCAGTCGGGAGTGGAAGGATAAGTCCGCTTATACCTATGGGCTTCACGGCACGCCAACGACCTATGCCCTTGAGGAGCGGCTGTGCACGCTCGAAGGCGGGCTACAGTGCCTGTTGGTTCCCAGCGGGCTTGCGGCAGTATCGCTCGTGGCATTGGCTTTGCTCAAGCAGGGCGACGAGGTCTTGATTCCTGATAACGCCTACGGCCCTAACAAGGCCTTGGCAGAGGGTGAACTCAAAGATTGGGGTATTAGCCACCGGTACTACGACCCGATGGACCCGAACGACCTAGACGCCAAAATGTCGAACCGGACACGGCTGGTGTGGGTCGAAGCAGCGGGTTCAGTGACGCTGGAGTTTCCTGATCTGCCCGCCTTGGTGCGCATTGCGAAGGGCAAGGGCGCTCTGGTTGCGCTTGACAACACCTGGGGCGCAGGCTTGGCATTCGCCCCCTTTAACTTGCTGCCGGCCAACGAGACGCCTCTGGGCGTCGATATTTCAGTCCATGCCTTGACCAAGTACCCCAGCGGTGGTGGTGATGTGCTGATGGGCAGTGTCATCACCCGGGACGCGGGCCTGCATCTGCGGATCAAGCTGGCCCATATGCGACTCGGCCTTGGCGTGGGTGCCAATGACGCAGAAGCCGTATTGCGGGCCTTGCCAAGCATAGAACTGCGTTACCGCGCTCATGACGAAACCACGCGTATATTGGCGCAGTGGGCAAATGCCCAGCCCGCATTTGTGCAGGTTTTGCATCCAGCACTAGGCGACTCGCCAGGCCACGCGCATTGGAAATCCCTGTGCAAAGGCGGCCCAGGTGGGGCTGCCGGCTTGTTCAGCGTGGTTATTGACCCTTGCTATAGCCAGGATCAGGTTGATGCCTTTTGCGACGCACTAAATCTGTTTCGCTTGGGCTACAGCTGGGGCGGCCCTATCAGTCTGGTTGTCCCCTATGACCTGGCGTCCATGCGAACCGCCTGGCCAGCCCACATTGCACGCGGAACACTGGTGCGCTTCTCCATCGGATTGGAGGCTGTTGAGGATTTGCAGGCAGACATTGCACAGGCGTTACAAATACTGGGTTGATTGCATGAGTGGAATGCCCTACGGAATCGGCAGATCAGTGACGCTTAAATGGTAAAGTGTTGGCAACTACAGAAAGTACACCTTGGCAACACCCAATTACGGATACGAAAAACGTCAGAAAGAACTGGCAAAGAAAAAGAAGAAAGAAGAAAAGCTGAAGGAAAAGAGTGAGCGCAAGATCCACGGCCCGGCCGATGGCGATGCACCACAAGACGACGAGCCTGCCGGCGAGGGTCCACCACCGGCCGATACCAGCGCAAGTTAATGTTGCGGTGCCGTGGTTTCGTGCTGCGGATGGTCCAGAATTTCTAACGCCAGCCGTTGCATGGATTGAACAGAACGGTCATTTGGTGAAATGGCGCGGGCCCTGCCGTACTGGGCAAAATTGCGCTGCATGGACTGCAGGTACACCGGATCATAGTGTTGTGTGAGCAACTCGTGCACAACGCCACGCACTTGACCCGCCATAACCTGCTCCTTCCAGGCACTTACCACCGTTTTGCCGCGTAGCTCGGTCAGAACATCCAGCCGCTCACAGAAATGGGGGCCATCCTGGACAAAGAAGTCATAGTCTTCCATCAGCAAGCCCACGCGTTCATCCATGGGCAGTGTCAAATCCAGGCAGGGACTGGCGCGCATACGCTCTACCAGTGCCGTCGGAATGGCCACATTGCCGACTTTTTTGCTTTCGCTTTCGATATACACGACACGGGCTGGGTCAAACTGGCGCAGTGCATCCCATACCAGGGAGTCGAAGCGTTTTTGCGAAGGCTGGGGCTGTCCCGGAATAGCACCGAGCACTGAACTCCGGTGGCTGGCCAGGGCCTCTAGATCCAGCACCTGCGCGCCTGCCGAAGCCAGTGCTTGCAGCAACCGGGTTTTGCCCGACCCCGTTGTGCCGCACACCACTTCAAAATTCAGCCGCTCCACCTGCCTGGGAATATCAAGCAGCATCGCTGCGCGAAACGCCTTGTAGCCGCCTTCCACCAGTGTTACGCGAAAGCCGATCTGGTCCAGAATGAGCGACATCGAGCCGCTGCGCTTGCCGCCGCGCCAGCAGTAAGCCAAGGGTTTCCAGTCTCTGGGCTTGTCAATGACGTGGTGCTCAATATGACTGGCGATATTGCGGGCCGCAATGGCCGCACCCCGTTTTTTTGCCTCAAATTGATTAACCTGCACATACATCGTGCCAATCAGCACGCGCTCTTCATCGTTCAGAGTGGGCCAGTTCACCGCGCCGGGCAAATGGTCGAGCGCAAACTCGCCCTCGCTGCGTGCGTCAATGATGGTGTCGTAGCTGCCAAGCTGTGCCAGAACTTCAGCCGCGTTCAAAATGGTCAGGCTCATGCAATCAGTTTCTTGATGGTGGGCCACACGTTGTTCAGGATGATGGGATGCGCGGCTTCACTCGGGTGGATGCGGTCGTTCTGGAACAGACGCTGTGCGTCTGTTCCGTCAACCACGTCTTTGAGCATAAACGGCACCAGTGCGGCTTTGTTGGCTTTTGCCACGGCAGCAAAGGTAGCCGCAAACCGGTTGGCATACTCTTGCCCGTAATTGGGTGGCACTTGCATGCCAATCAACAGCACCTTGGCACCTGCGCTCTGGGCGGCCACTGTCATTGCGTGCAAATTGTCCTGTGTCATTTGCAGGGGCAGGCCGCGCAGCGCGTCGTTGCCGCCCAACTCAATGACGACCAGCCCAGGTTGGTGCAGCCTCAACAAAGCCTCCAGACGCGAGCGCCCGCCTGATGTGGTGTCACCACTGATGCTGGCATTGATGACTTTAGCACCGACTTTTTCCTGTGCCAGGCGCTGTTCCATCAGCGCCACCCAGCCGCTGCCGCGTTTGAGGCCATACTCGGCGCTTAAGGAGTCGCCAACCACCAGAATGGTTGCGCTATGGCCTTGCGGTTGTACCGCCCAGGCAGGGAAAGTCCCCGCAAGGGATGCCAACACGCCAAGCGCGATACAGTGTCGTCGAATCAAAGAGAGACCCATGAGTGAAGTAATTATTTCTGTTGAGCACGTTTGCAAATCGGTTACCGATTCCACCGGCACGCTGGAGATTTTGCGCGATATCGATTTTGCCCTCAATGCGCGAGAGACCGCTGCCATTGTCGGCGCATCTGGCTCGGGTAAAAGTACGCTCCTGTCGATCATCGCGGGTCTGGATACGCCCAGCAGCGGAACGGTTCGCCTTGCTGGTGCTGATCTGTTCGCTTTGGACGAGGACGATCGTGCCGGCCTACGGGCCAGCAAAGTGGGCTTTGTGTTCCAGAGTTTTCAGTTGCTGGGCAACCTGACAGCAATTGAAAACGTGATGCTGCCTTTGGAACTGGGTGGGCGCAAGGACGCCAGAAAAGCCGCCACCGAGATGCTGGCGCGGGTGGGCCTGTCGCAACGGCTGACCTCATACCCTCGGGTCCTGAGTGGTGGTGAGCAGCAACGCGTTGCCCTGGCGCGTGCATTTGTGGTGCACCCCGCCGTTTTACTCGCCGACGAGCCCACCGGTAGTCTGGACTTTGCCACCGGCGAAACCATCATGGAACTGATGTTTGACCTGAATCGGGAGCAGGGCACCACGCTGGTGCTGGTCACCCACGACCGAGCCATTGCCGAGCGTTGCGACCGGCGCATCACCATTGAGGCGGGCAGACTGGTCTGAGGAGCCTGGGCGGCAGAGCGTTCTGCTCCGTGTCCCCCGCCCGCTGCGCGGGCTCCTCCTTTACCTACGCAGCACGCTCTGCCGCCCAGGCTCCTTGCCCTGATAATCACAACATGTCTTCACCCAAAGTACTTTTCGGCTTCCATGCCCTGGGCGTGCGTCTCAAGACGGCACCCCAATCGATTATTGAAATCTATTTTGAACCGACCCGGCGCGATGCGCGTATGCGCCAGTTTCTGGAGCGTGCCACTGAGGCCGGGGTCAAGCTGATTGAGTCTGACGGTGCGCGGCTTTCCAAAATGTGTGGCGGCCACGGGCACCAGGGCATTGCGGCCCGCGTGCAGGCCATTGCCCAAGTGCATTCGCTGGATGAATTGCTTGAAGACCTGGAAGCCGCCAACGCCGAGTTGCCGCCCGAGCAGCGCACCCAGCCCCTCATTCTGGTGCTCGACGGCGTGACCGACCCGCATAACCTGGGTGCCTGCCTGCGCGTGGCGGATGGTGCGGGTGTGCATGCCGTCATTGCCCCCAAGGACCATGCAGCAGGTATCAATGCCACGGTGGCCAAGGTGGCCAGTGGCGCGGCCGAAACCGTGCCGTATTTCATGGTGACCAACCTGGCGCGCACGCTCAACGAGTTGAAGGAGCGCAGTATCTGGATCATTGGCACCAGCGACACGGCCCCAGCCACGCTGTACCAGACCGACCTCAAAGTCCCGGTGGCCCTGGTGCTGGGTGCCGAGGGCGCTGGCATACGCCAGCTGACTGCCAAGACCTGCGATGCACTGGTGAGCATTCCCATGCGTGGTGCGGTCGAAAGTTTGAACGTGTCGGTGGCCAGTGGCGTGTGTTTGTACGAGGCATTGCGCCAGCGTACGGTTTAAGGACTAATCATGATTACTACTAAAGTGATAGCAGCTCGCGCAGTGCTGACGGGGGCTAGCGTCTTATTTCTTCTACTGGGTTGCACCCAGGAGCAGCAGAACAAGATCAGCCGCGACATCCAGAACTGGACCGGCACCAACGGCGTGCTGGAGATTTATGCGGGCGACAAACTGGTTCGCCGCTTTATCAAGATCGACAAGCTCAGTACTGCCATGGGCACCGAAGACAACAAACCGCGCCCATACCGCTATGGCTATGGCGTGCTGGACGAAAACCTCAACATGGTGGTCGACCCCGGCGAGAAGAAGGTCTACTTTGAAATCAGTGATTACGCCTCGAACTACGTTTTCTTCGAGAGCCCACGCTGATTAAAGAAACCCGAGCGCACCCAAGAGGGCACCGGTACCCAGCAACCACAGCATATGCAATTTGGTTCGCCATACCAGTACCGCTGTCATGGCGGTCAGCGACCACAGCTGCCAATGTTCCATCGGATTACCCTGACTGGACGCCAAAATCCAGCCGGTGGCAATGAGTAGCGCAATGACGATGGGGGCCATGCCTTGCTTGAAGGCCCGCACCGCGCGCAGTTCGCGGTTGCGGTGGCCCCAGCGCGCTACGGCAAACGTCAGCGTGGTGCTGGGCAGCAAAATTCCAACCATAGCAATTGCCACTCCGGCCAGCGCCATCCACCAGGAGCGGGGCCCGGCGCCCATGCCTCCGCCCGCATTCATGCCCACATTCCAGCCCAGCAGGGCAATAAACAGGACATTGGGGCCAGGTGCTGCCTGTGCCAGGGCGATGGATGAGGTGAATTGGCTATCGGTCAGCCAAGCTTTGTCATTGACCAGATAGCTGTGCATGGCCGGTGCAGTGGTAATGGCACCGCCAACGGCCAGCAGCGAGAGCGACATAAAGTGCGCCAGCAACGCCAACCAATCGGCGCCTGAAAAGGTGGGTGTCACATCGCGCCCTTCGCGGGTTGCGAAACCCCAAGCTGTCGGTACGCCCAAATGCACGCCAGGCTACCCACGCCAAACAAAACAGCGACCAGCGGCAATCGCAACAGCGCAATGGCGACGAAGCTCAGAACCGCCAGGCTCCAGCACACGGTCCACCCCATGGGGTTGCCCTTAAGTGCTGCTATCAACTTGATGCCGGTCGCTGCAATAAGCCCGGCTGCGACTGCCCCCATTCCGCGCAAGGCCCCTTGCACTGCCGGCGCGTCGGCAACGCTGCCCATGAGAGCAGCCAGCGCCAGCACAATCACCAGCGGAAACACCAGCATGCCTGCCAGCGCCGCCAACGCGCCGGCAAAGCCAAAATACCGGTCACCAATCATCAGTGACAGGTTGACCACGTTGGGACCGGGCAATATCTGTGCAACCGCCCAGTCGTCCAAAAACTCTTCGCGGGTGAGCCACCGCTTTTTCTCCACCAACTCGCGCTGCACGATGGCCAGCACGCCGCCAAAGCCCTGTAGCGCCAGAAGAGAAAATGAAATGAACAGGTCAGCCTTCGATTTGGGAAGCTTTTGCACCGTGGTGCCATCGGGGTGTGCGCCGACTACTTTGGTTGTCATGGCCTGACTTTATCGGAAATGGATTACTCGGGTGGGCGGATTGGTTACAGTCAAAGATTGCCGGCGGCACACCGGCGAACAGGAGATATCAATGCGCAATTGTTTGGTGAACGGCTTCGGTTTTGTACGGGCTATCGGGGCGGGGTGTTTCGCACTGCTGCTGAGTAGCGCAGGGCAGGGCGCTGAGGTGCGCCTGCGCATTCTGGAGACCACCGATGTGCACATGAACCTGTTGAGTTACGACTATTATCAGGACAAGACCACCGATCAATACGGTTTGGCCCGCGCCATTTCGTTGATCAAGGCAGCACGCGCCGAGTCTCCCAACAGCCTGTTGTTTGACAACGGTGATTTGTTGCAGGGTAACCCTATGGGCGACTATGTGGCCAAGGTCAAACCCCTGAAAGACGGTGAGGTCCATCCCGCTTACAGGGTCATGAACCAGCTCGGCTATGACGCAGCCAACATTGGCAACCACGAGTTCAATTACGGGCTGGATTTTTTGCGCCGGTCTTTGAAGGGAGCCAATTTCCCCTACGTCAACGCCAACATCTATGTGGACGACAAGGATGCCAATACCGACCAGAGGAAACACGCCTTCACTCCCTATGTGCTGCTGGACCGGAAACTGGTAGATGCACAGGGCGAAATCCATGCAATCAAGGTCGGTGTGATCGGCTTTGCACCACCACAAGTCATGGTCTGGGACAAGGGCCATCTGGATGGCAAGGTCATAGCCCGGGATGTGCTGGAGACTGCCAAAAAATATGTGCCACTCATGCGTACTCAGGGCGCGCAACTGGTGATCGCCATTCCGCATGCCGGTTTCGAGAAGGGGTTGGTGGCCCAGTTTTCCGAAAACGCGGTAGGCCCACTGACCGAGATTGCTGGCGTTGATGCAGTTTTGTTCGGACATTCCCATGCCGAGTTCCCAAGCAAGTCATTCGCCGAGTACCCCAAGGTCAATCTGGAGCGCGGCACCATCAACGGCGTCGCAGCAGTCATGCCGGGGCGCTGGGGCGACCATCTGGGGGTGATTGATTTCACGCTGGACAATGCCGGCGGGCAGTGGAAGGTGGTGGACAGCAGGGCATCCATCCGGCCCATTTTTGACCGCACAGCCCGCAAGTCAATCGCCGCGGCCGACACCATGGTGGAGCAGACCCTGGGTGACGTGCACGCCGCCACACTGGAATATGTGCGTGACAAGGTGGCATTCAGCAGCGCTCCCATCTACAGCTACTTTGCGCTGGTGGGCGACGACCCGTCGGTACAAGTGGTATCCAACGCGCAGATTGTCTATGTCAAACGCGCAATGCAGGGTACGGACTACGAAAAGTACCCGGTGCTGTCGGCTGCCGCGCCCTTCAAGACCGGTGGGCGCCAGGGTTGGGACTACTACACCGACATTCCGGCTGGCCCGCTGGCCATCAAGAACGTGGCGGATCTCTATGTCTACCCCAACACGCTCAAGGCCATGTTGCTCACCGGTGCCGAGGTGCGGGAATGGATTGAAATGTCGGCCGGGCAGTTCAACCAGATCGACCCCAAGGGTGGTTCACAACAGTTGCTGTTGAACGACGGGTTTCGCTCCTACAACTTTGACACGCTGGACGGGGTGACGTATGAATTTGATGTCACACAGCCCGCACGCTACGATGCAAATGGAAAATTGATTGCACCCCATGCGCACCGCGTGGTGAATCTCAGCTATCAGGGGCAACTGGTGCAGGCCGATGCCAAATTCATTGTCGCCACCAACAACTACCGTGCTTTCGGTGGGGGCAACTTCCCCGGGTTGAATGCGAGCAAGGTAGTGCTGGAATCTCCCGAAGAGAACCGTCAGGTGCTCATCGAATACCTGCGCATGATGGACATGCTTTCTGCCAACAAGCAGGTCAACCCCAGCGCCGATGGCAATTGGCGCATTGCGCCGATTCCCGGAGTACGCCTGACTTTTCTGTCAGCCAGCACGGCCCAGCGCTACCTGGCGGGCCACACTCAAATTCGTCTGATTAAGGACAACGGGGACGGCTCAGCCCTGTATGAACTGGTGCCCTGACTATTTGCGCACAATGCGCCCCGGTTCGATCTGGTCCACCGCCCCGGGGTTCTCGCGTAGCCACTCTTCGAACGCGTCAATGTCCGGCCCAACGGTCATGCGGTCGCGGCCTTGCTTGAACACGTTGAGTTCGTTGCCGCCTTCAGCCATGAAGGTGTTGACAACGACCCGATAATCGCGCGCCAGATCCAGAGGCTTGCCGTCAACGTTGACCGAGTGCAGCACGGCATCGGCCCCTTCTGCCTGGCTCCATTGGTAGTTCAGGTTACTGGAGACTTGCAAAACCGCAGCGCCGGGTCTTTTTGGCAGTTGACGGCGAATTAGTTCCCGCAACTGTGCGCCCGTGATAGTCAACGCAATCAGATCATTGCTAAAGGGCTGGATGGCAAACAAGTCGCTCAGGGTCACCGTGCGGCCCGGCTCAACCGTTAGGTCTGCCCGAATGCCGCCTGAGTTGGTCATACCAATATCGACTGCGCCGCGCTTCTTGGCATAGGCCAAATGGGAGTCGGCCACCAGATTGCCCAGCGGCGAGTCCCCGAAGGGCGCTGTAGCTGACCGGGTTGCACCCCGAGTCAAGTCCGCCACTGGCTTGTTGCGCGCCGCGGTCGTCAAAGCGGCCGCACGCTGCACCAGGGCGACAAAGGCCGGGTTGGGCGCATAAATGCCTTGCAAGACAGGGTGGTTGACGGCCTGCGCATCCAGTACCGCTCCGTTAGCACCCAGCGTCAGGCGGCTTTCGGTCAGCCAGCCGCCGAAGCTGCCTGCCTGCACCATCAAGCGGCCGTCGATCTTGCAGGTATAGGCCTGGTGTGTGTGGCCGCTGATGATGATGGCGTAGGCCAGGTCCAGCCGCTTGGCAATATCCACACCACGGCCTTTCAGCCCGGTACAGGCGTAACTCGGGTCGTTGGCTGCGCCATCAAACATGGCGCCTTCGTGCATGATGGCTACCAGCACCTGGGCGCCCGCAGCGCGTAACTCGGGCACCAGGGCATTGAGCGTGTCGGCCTCATCGGCAAAGCGCAGGCCGACAATGCTCTTGGGAATGATGACTTTGGGCACGTCACGCGTCACGGCACCCACGAAAGCTATTCTGAAGCCACCAATGTCTTTCAGGATGTGACTCGGCAACACGCGCTGGCCGGTCTCGGTCTCGAACATATTGGCCGCCAGGTACGGAAAGCTGGCACCCTTGAACTCGGGCCAGGCGCAGCCGCTAGTGGCGCACTCACCTCGCGTTTTGCGCAACAGTTCGGGTAGCCCGGCATCCAGGTCGTGGTTACCAAGCGACGAAACCGTTAACCCTAATTCGCCCAGCGCGGAGAGTGTGGGTTCATCCTTCAATAAGGAGGACATCTGGGGCGAGGCACCCACCAAGTCCCCAGCAGCGACGAAAACCTGGTTTTTGCGTTGGCTGCGTAGTTTGTCCAGTACGGTGGCCAGGTAGGCTACCCCCCCGGCGGCATGGACTTTCAGTTCACCGGTTTGAGAATCGGGCAGGCGTGGCGACAACGGCGTTGGCAACTTCGACTGAATATGGCCATGAAAGTCATTGATCGAAAAAATGCTCAGCTCAACCGATTGCGAAGGTGGCAACACTTGGGCTGGGTTGGCACAACCGGCAGCCAGAATGACACCCAAGACACCCAGTGCACGTCGAGAAATGCACCCAAAGCGTGGGAGAAATGGACAAATCTGCAAAGGCTTTCTCCAAATAGAGGGGGCTCGATAGACGCCGTGGCGTGTGTCGGTCAAATAATCATACCGTTGGTGTCCGGAATACAACAGCTGTCACAAATGTTTCGTGACCGTATGGCCAACTATATGGGTATATTGCAGTTCTTTACTAATTTTTACTTTCCATCAAATCCCCCGATGGGGCAATCTCGCTTAGGAGCAAACAGGATGCGTAGTAGTCACGATATTACTTTTTCAGGCTTTTCCAGGACAGTGCTCAGCGCTGCGGTAGCCTTGGCTTGTGCCTCGCCAGTGCTGGCTCAAACTGCCGCTGGCAGTGCAGACGACGGCCAGCCCCGTGCCAAAGAAGACAATGTGCGACTGGGCACCATTGTGATTGTGGGTGAGGGCGGCAAGCTCGGCGCCGGTCAAATGTTGAATGAAGATTCCGTCAAGGGCCGCAGCACCGTAACCAAGGCTGCCACCGAAAAGAATCTTGCAACTGGAAACCCATACCAAGCGCTGTCCATACTGCCGGGCATCAATACGTTCAACCATGATGCGACCGGCCTGTTCGGTGGTGGTTTGACCATTCGCGGGTTTGGTGCTGACCAATTGGGCTTCACCATTAACGGTGTGCCCGTTAACGACTCGGGCAATTTTGCGGTTTACCCGCAGGAATATGCCGACCAGGAAAACTTGTGCACACAGACGGTCTCTCAAGGCGCGCCGGACGTGGACGCGCCGCACGCTGGCGCAACCGGCGGCAATGTGGGTATCACGTCATGTGACCCCGAAGACAAGGCACGCTTCCGGATCGCACAATCGTTGGGCGATCTTCGCATGTCGCGCACGTTTGCACGGGTGGACACTGGTCGATTCGCTGACGAAAAGGCCAAGGTCTTTGTCAGTCTGTCGCACACGCAGGCAGACAAGTGGAAGGGTGAAGGCGGTGCAAAGAAGGATCACCTGGATGCTGCTTTCCGTTGGGACCTCAATGGCGATAACACCATTTTGGGCTCTGTGCTGTACAACAAGGCTATCAACAACAACATCTGGAGCATGAGCCTGGCACAGCTCAAGACCAATGGTTACAACTGGGACTATGCGTCCACATTTACGCCAGGTCATTTACCGGCAGTGGCAGGCGTGGCCCAGAAAGAAACTAGCCCAAGCCCCGCCTATTACAAGCTCTCGGTCAATCCGTTTGAAAACGCCATTGCCTCGTTGTCCGGGTCGTTCAAACTGGCTAGCGAGACTTATCTGAAGGTGCAACCCTATTACTGGTACGGCTTTGGTACGGGTGGTTCGCAACAAGCAGCTTTGTCCGAAACTGCATTCTTGAACACCGCAACCGGAAAGATCGGTGCCGGTACAGACCTGAATGGAGACAAGGACACGCTCGACACGATTCTGGTTGCACGCAGCAGTGTGACCAAAACGCAGCGTCCAGGAGTGACAGCCGAGCTTAGCACCACCATTGACAACCACCAACTGCGCGCAGGTATTTGGTACGAGCGTGCCGAGCACCGTCAGACACAACCCGCCGTGCCGGTTAACGCCGCAGGTGAACCGGCAGACGTATGGCTGAACGAGGGCCAAATTCTGCGCCCTGATGGAAGCACCTATCAGGGTCGCGACTGGAAGACCATCAGCACCGCATACCAGCTCTATGTCAACGACAACATCAGCTTCATGGGCGACCGCGGCCTTCTTTCGCTCGGTGTGCGTGCACCGAAAGTCACACGTGATGTCACCAATTACGCGAATGAGGCTTTCACAACAACGTACAACCTCCAAAGATCCTACAACGATGTGCTGCCGCAAATTGGTCTTCGCTTCAATCTGGACAAGGGCCAGCAGGTGTTCATGAACATCGGCAAGAACTTCCGCGCCGCGCCTAACTTTGCTTTCACTGGCTCCAACGTCAAGCTGAATGCAGCTACCGGTCAGGTGGAGTTGGTCACCGAAGCCTTGCCCGAGACCTCGGTCATGACCGACTTGGGATACCGACTGCAAACACGCGATTTCTCGCTGTCCGCCACATACTTCAACGCGAACTTCAAAGATCGCCAGGCCAACGCCTATGATCCGAATACCCTCGTCAGTTTGTACACCAATGCGGGCCGTGTAAAAACCACAGGACTGGAACTCGAAGCTGGCACCGCACCATTCATGGGCGGTTTCACTGCGTACGTCTCGATGACTGCGCAGTCGAGCGAAATGCAGGACGACATCACGGTTGCCAAAGGGCAGACTCTGCCCACCACAGGCAAGCAGTTCACGCTGGTGCCGGATCGCATGGTGGGGGCTTCGTTGCAGTACTCCACCGGTCCATTCTATGCACGCATGAAACTGAAGCACACGGGGCGTGAGTACGCTACGCTGATGAACGATGAAGAAGTTCCAAGCTACACCGTTGGAGACTTCGACGCGGGTTACAGCTTCGGTACCATAAGTAGGCTGAGCAATGTGCAGTTGCGCTTCAATGTCAGCAACATCACCAACGCCCAATATCGCAGCCCGACTTCTGGAACTGTGGTGAACGCAACCCCATTTGGAGCGACCGCCGCCAGTACGGTGTTCTATTACCTGGGTGCACCGCGTTTCATGGGAATCAGTCTGAGTGCTGATTTCAAATAGAGGTGAATCCAAAAGCGTAGCCTGACCAGGTTCTGCTCTCTGCAAAAGCCCCTCTTGATCACGGAGGGGCTTTTTTTTTGCCCCGGAAAAAAGAGCGAAGGAAACCAGTTTTCCGCAACTGGCATGTGTCCCATTTGTGGCAGCACGGCATGGCTGTCTAGTTTAGGCTCTAGGATTCATTCGACCTGGATTCCCGATGAACCTTCGCCCCACCATCGACTTTCTGCTCAACGACTGGCTCGACACCGCTTCATTGGCAGGGCGCGAACGCTTTGCCGATCATTCGCGTGACACCTTTGACGCCGTGCTGGGCACCTGCGAACGCATCGCCCGCGAAAAATACGCGCCCTTCAACCGGTTGGTGGATGTGCAGGAGCCGCACTTTGACGGTGAAAAGGTCATCCTGCCGCAAGCCACCTATGAGGCCAACCGCGCCTATGCCGAGTCCGGCATGCTCAGCGCGGCGCAGGACTACGACATCGGCGGTATGCAGCTACCTTACAGCGTCGAGGCCGCCGCCAACGCATTCTTTGCCTGTGCCTCGATCAGCATCAACACCGGAATGCTGACCACCGGCAACGCCAACCTTCTGATGACGCACGGCACCGGCCTGCAGAAAGAGGTGTTTGCCAAGAACGAGTTTTCCGGGCGCTGGTCCGGCACCATGTGTCTGAGTGAGCCGCAGGCGGG
>CANNRR010000044.1 GCA_947508055.1 Burkholderiales bacterium | reverse complement strand
GTGCCGCTGTTGCAGGCTTTTGACATTGTGGGCCGTGGAAACCCCAACCCCAGGGTAACCAAACTGCTCAACGATATTCGCACCGACGTGGAGACCGGCACCTCACTGAGTGTGGCGTTCAGAAAGTTCCCGCTGTACTTTGACAACCTGTATTGCAATCTGGTCGAGGCGGGTGAATCGGCCGGTATTTTGGATCAGTTGCTGGACCGGTTGGCGGTATACATGGAGAAGACCGAGGCGATCAAGTCGAAGATCAAGTCGGCATTGATGTACCCCATATCGGTGCTGGTGGTGGCATTTGTGGTCGTGGCGGTGATCATGATTTTTGTGGTTCCGTCATTCAAAGAGGTGTTCAAGTCATTTGGCGGTGAGTTACCAATGCCGACTCTGATGGTGATTGCCATGAGCGAGTTTTTCACCAAATACTGGTACCTGATATTTGGTGGCATTGGTGGTGGCTTGTATTTTTTTATGGAGTCCTGGAAACGCAACCGCAAGATGCAGGCTGTCATGGACCGGATCATGCTGAAGCTGCCGATTTTTGGAGTTTTAGTTGAAAAGTCTTGTATTGCGCGGTGGACGAGGACGTTATCGACGATGTTTGCGGCGGGTGTACCGCTGGTTGAAGCGCTCGATTCGGTGGGTGGGGCATCGGGCAACAATGTATTCGCTGAAGCGACCATCAAGATTCAGCAGGAGGTTTCTACAGGAACTGCGTTGACAGCTGCGATGACGAACGCCAACCTGTTCCCTTCCATGGTTTTGCAGATGTGCGCCATTGGTGAGGAATCAGGGTCAATCGACCATATGCTGGGCAAGGCGGCCGATTTTTATGAGGCTGAGGTAGATGACATGGTAGCCGGTATTTCGAGCCTGATGGAACCCATCATCATTGTGATCTTGGGGACCATCATTGGAGGCATTGTGGTCGCCATGTACCTGCCGATTTTCAAGCTCGGACAGGTGGTTTGATGGCGGGGGATTTGCAGTGGTTTAGTGCATCTATTTTTGCCGTTTTTGGTCTGTTGATTGGCAGTTTTCTGAATGTCGTGGTGTACCGTTTTCCAAAAATGCTGGAACTCCAGTGGGCAAACGAATGTGCCGAATTATCGGGTGACACTCAAAAGGAAACTGCTCCATTTAACCTGATGGTGCCGCGCTCTCGATGCCCGCACTGCGGTCATCAAATTCACTGGTCTGAGAACGTCCCGGTGTTGAGCTACTTGGCTCTGCAAGGGCGCTGCTCGGCGTGCAAAGCCCCTATTGGCGCACGCTACCCAGTGGTGGAGGTGGTGGCTTCTGCGCTGTTTTTTTACTGCGGCTGGCGGTGGGGAACAACGGCCCAGGGCATGGTCTGGTGCGTGTTTGCAGCCGTGTTGCTCGCGCTCGGGCTGATTGACTGGGACACTACTCTATTGCCGGATGACCTGACTTTGCCGTTGTTATGGCTGGGTTTGCTGTCCGCCGCAATGAATTGGACACCAGTCGACCTGAATAGCGCGTTTTGGGGGGCTTTGGGCGGCTATGTTTCTTTGTGGTCCGTCTATTGGGCATTCAAGCTCGTGACAGGCAAGGAAGGGATGGGCTATGGAGACTTCAAACTGTTCGCGGCGCTAGGGGTCTGGTTTGGTTGGCAGACATTGATTCCAATTATTTTGTTGGCGTCCGTCATCGGCGCCGTTGTGGGGATTACCATGAAATTCACAACTGGACTGCGCGAAGGCGGGTATGTACCGTTTGGACCCTTTCTGGCAGGCGCAGGTTTCGCTGCTCTATTCTTGGGTACCAGTACCTTACAACGTTTCGTAGGTCTTTGACTGCAGTGAGTTGCGGACTTCGCTTGGGCCTTACAGGAGGCATTGGCAGTGGCAAGAGTACAGTCGCAAACCTATTGGCGAACATGGGGGCTGCGGTGATTGATGCCGACGCAATATCCCGAGCAGCCACCAGCCGAGGCGGCTCTGCAATTGACGCATTGAGAGCAAATTTTGGCCCATCCATGCTGACACCTGACGGGGCCCTGGATCGGGACCAAATGCGCGCACTGATTTATTCGGACGCCTCTGCAAGAATTCGGCTGGAGGCTATTGTCCATCCAATAGTGGCCCAAACGATTGGGGACCAAGCGCGCCTAGCGGACGCCGCTGGTGCGCGATGCATTGTGTTTGACATTCCGCTTTTAGTCGAGTCCCACCATTGGAGAACGACGCTCGATCGGGTACTTGTGGTGGACTGTCGCGAAGAGACGCAAATCGAGCGGGTGAGGGTTCGAAATGGATTATCGGCAGATGAGGTCAGGAAAATAATCGCCTCACAGGCACCTCGAAATTTGCGTTTGAGAACGGCCGATGCGGTTATGTTTAACGATAGCATTACCATTGAGGATCTTGCACAGCAAGTGCAAGAAATCGGCACCCAGTTCGAACTATGATTTGGCCATCGGAAAAATAAGCGTGATCCTATACGAATACCCCTTCAACGAGCGAATTCGCACCTACCTCCGGCTAGAACATTTGGTTTTGCGCCTGTCCCAATTGATGGCTCGCGAGGATCCGCTGGATCACCATTTCGCTATTGCCTCCATGTTCGAAATCATGGATGTAGGAGCGCGAGCCGACTTGAAGTCTGACGTACTGAAGGATCTGGATAAGCAAAAACAGATTTTGAACGCCTACCGAGGAAACCCGGCGATTTCCGAAGGGGTTCTTGATGAAATCATTCAACAGTTGGAGCGCTGCTTTGCTGCGTTCAATGCGCAACCGGGAAAGGCCGGTCACGCACTGACCGAGAACGATTGGCTGATGAGCATACGCAGTAGGGTCGGCATTCCGGGTGGCACTTGTGAATTTGATTTGCCGGCATATTTTGCTTGGCAACACCGTGATGCCGGCTCTCGGCAGACTGATTTGGACCGATGGGCTTCTACGCTGGCGCCTTTGGCCGAGTCCATCCATCTGCTACTCAAATTGTTGCGCGACTCTGGTGCGCCGCAGAAGGTGATTGCGTTAGGCGGACAGTTCCAACAGAACTTGCCGCAGGGAAGGACATTTCAGCTCTTACGTCTGTCCTTGAATGATGAACTGGGGTTGGTGCCTGAGATCAGTGGCAACCGACTTATGGTCTCCATCCGGCTGATGCACCACGGCGAGGACGATCGGCTGCGCAGTTGCACGGAAGACGGCTCTTTCGAGTTGACACTGTGTTCTTGAGCAGGAGTAGTTGTGTCACCTGATCATTCTGATGAGCGCTCCGGGAAGTCAGCAGTAGACAGGATTGTTCGCTGCCCGACCTGTGGTGGTGACAGCGTCTACGCAACATCAAACAGTGCACGTCCATTTTGCAGCGAGCGCTGCAAAAATATGGATTTTGGTGATTGGGCCAGCGAAAACTTTAGGGTAGCGGCACGCCCAACGTCAGAGGATTTGAAGTCTGGTGATTCAAGCTTGCACTAGGCTTGCATCAGTTCCTTGCAAGACAGTGGGACCCTGGTAACGTTGTTCGTCGGCAAACCACTGGAGTACGGGCAAGGTACCCGTGAGCACCGGGCTGACCCTCACGGGAAGCCGCTCCCAGGAGAAGGACTGTGCCTCACGCATTTCCAGTGCGCCTGTCCAGTCGAATACTTTGCAAAAGTGCAGTCGGACCAGGGCGTGGGGGTAGTCCACCATTTCGACTTTCCAGGGTTTCGCACCACCTATCTGAATTCCGAGTTCTTCGTGCAACTCCCTGCTCAGTGCTTGTTCGACGGTCTCGACCGCTTCGAGTTTGCCACCGGGAAACTCCCAGTAGCCTGCATAAGGCTTGCCCGACGGGCGCGAGGTCAACAGGAAAGCGCCGTCGGCGCGCACCAGAACGCCAACTGCCACGTCGACCACGGGGCGCTCAGGGCCGCCTTGTCGGGAGACGCCAGGGTCTGCTACGAGGGTAGCGCCGCAGGTCATGCCGGCGTGCCGTGTCGTCCCGCGTAGTCGCGGGCAAACTGCCAGGCCACGCGTCCACTGCGCGAACCTCGCTCCAACGCCCAGACAAGGGCCTCGGCGCGAGCCTCGGTAACGTGTGACTGGCTAACGCCCAACGCGGACAGCCACTGCGCAACGATTTCCAAATATTCGTCCTGACTGAATGGGTAAAAACTGACCCATAGCCCGAAGCGCTCGGAGAGCGAGATTTTCTCTTCTACAACCTCACCGGGGTGTACTTCGCCGTCCGCAGTATGGCTGTAGGTGAGGTTTTCGGCCATGTATTCTGGCAACAAATGGCGACGGTTGCTTGTGGCGTAAATGAGGACGTTGGGTGTGGTAGCAGCAACCGAGCCGTCTAACACTGACTTGAGCGCCTTGTACCCTGACTCACCCTCGTCAAAGCTCAGGTCATCACAAAAAATAATGAACTTCTCTGGACGCTGGGCAACGTGTTCAACAATATCGGGCAGGTCAATCAACTCAGTCTTATCCACTTCTATCAGACGCAGACCCTGGGCCGCGTACGCGTGCAGGCAGGCTCGAATCAAGGACGATTTACCAGTGCCACGTGAGCCGGTGAGCAGCACGTTATTCGCTGGCAGGCCACGAACAAATTGCTCGGTATTGCGCTGAATTTTTTCCTTCTGCGCATCAATTTCTCTCAGGTCGCTCAGACTCATTGCGCCGATGTGAGCCACTGGCGCTATGACACCCTGCCCCGAACTACGCCTACGGTAGCGAAAGGCAATGGAACGGCTCCAATCCGGTTGCACCAGTGCGTGGTGAGGCAGTACGGCTTCAATCCGCTCAATAAATTTTTCGGCACGCGCCAAGAACGCAATCAATCGGTCTTCCATGGAGGTTAGGAGCGGTAGTCTGCGTTGATCGTCACGTATTCATGGCTGAGGTCACAGGTCCAGACCGTATCGGACGCGATTCCGCGCCCCAGATGAACGTTCACCGCAATTTCGTTCTGCTTCATGACACGCTGGCCGTCTTCTTCGCGATATGCAGGATTGCGCCCACCCTTGGTGGCGACATGCACGTCATCGAGGAACAGTTCAATACCAGCTTGGTCAAGGTCTTCAATCCCGGCATAGCCTACGGCGGCAAGAATGCGTCCCAAATTGGGGTCGCTCGCGTAAAAAGCTGTTTTTACCAAGGGAGAATGGGCAATGGCGTAGGCAACTTTGCGGCATTCAACCGTGTCTTGCCCGCCAGCGACCATGATGGTGATGAACTTGGTAGCGCCTTCTCCGTCGCGGACAATGGCCTGAGCGAGTTTGCGGGCGACTTCCAGCATGGCTGACTTCAGCACCAGAGCGTCTGGCGAGTCCAGCGATGCAATGGTGGCATGCCCTGCTTGATTTGACGCGATGACGACGAGTGAGTCGTTGGTGGAGGTATCTCCATCCACCGTGACACGGTTGAACGAACCTTCTGCCAACTCCAAAGCGAGTTGCTGCATGAGGGGTTGGCTGACGCATGCATCTGTGGCGATGAAGCCGAGCATGGTGGCCATATTGGGGCGAATCATGCCTGCGCCCTTGCTGATACCCGTAATGTGCACGGTTTTCCCGCCAATCATCACTTGGACACCAAATGCCTTGGGAATGGTGTCCGTGGTCATGATGCCTTCAGCCGCCCGCATCCAGTTGCCGGGTTTGACATCAGCGATGGCTGCCGCCAACCCGGCTTCGACACGGTCACTCGGGAGTGGCTCCATGATCACACCGGTGGAAAACGGTAAGACTTGTTTGACGTCAATGCCCAATTTCTGTGCCAATGCGGAGCAGGTGCTACGCGCGCGGAACAGGCCATCTGCACCGGTGCCTGCATTGGCATTGCCTGTATTAATCAGCATGGCCCTTACACCCTTGCCAGATGCCAAATGCTCCCGACAAATTTGAACGGGTGCGGCGCAGAATCTGTTGGAGGTAAATACCCCGGCTACCGACGCACCGGCATCAATGAGCACGACCGACAAGTCTTTGCGACCCGCTTTGCGTATGCCAGCTTCTGTGACGCCAATTTGAACCCCGGCAATCGGAAAAAGTGATTCAGGATCAGGGGCCGGTAAATTGACAGGCATCGTCGGCTTTCAGGCCAGTTTTCCGTGGCAGTGCTTGAACTTTTTCCCACTGCCGCAGGGGCAGGGCTCATTGCGCCCCACTCTTCCAAACCGGTCCGCATCGGCCACCTTGCGTACGGTGTCTTGGTCCACCACAGTCTGAACTTCACCGGTTTCAGTGGGAGCAGTGTAGGTGACATTGGAGAGGCTTTCGCCACGACTCTCAATTTCACTGGCGGCCTCATCGAGTTGCTCGTTAGACTGAATTTTGACGGTCATCAACACTTTGGTGACATCGTTTTTCACGGAATCGAGCAACTGCCCAAACAGTTCAAACGCTTCGCGCTTGTATTCTTGCTTGGGCTGCTTCTGTGCGTACCCACGCAGGTGGATACCTTGGCGTAAATAGTCCAGCGAACTCAAATGGTCACGCCAATGGGTATCAATGCTTTGCAGCAAGACCATGCGCTCAAATTGGGTGAAATTCTCCAAACCGACTTGTTCGACCTTGGCATTGAATACTTCATCGGCCGTGTGTGCGACCGATGTGAGCAGGTCTTCGCCGGTGATGGCGCTGGCATCTTGAACCTGCTTTTGCAGGTCAAGAGCAATTTGCCATTCATCAACAA
The DNA here is from genome assembly GCA_947508055.1 of Burkholderiales bacterium. Classification (GTDB taxonomy): domain Bacteria; phylum Pseudomonadota; class Gammaproteobacteria; order Burkholderiales; family Burkholderiaceae_C; genus Allorhodoferax. The sequence continues at coordinate 17,533 of CANNRR010000044.1, read as the reverse complement.
GAACTTTTTGCAGGGAAGCGATGTCCCATTGCTCTTCAACCGACTCGGCAGGGATGTACTGTCGCACCAAATCATGAAAGCAGCCTTCGCGTAGCGAGGCGATCTGCGCTGTCAGGTCTTTGGCATCCAGGATGGCATTTCGCTGCTGGTAAATGACTTTGCGCTGGTCATTAGAGACATCATCGTATTCAAGCAGTTGCTTGCGTATGTCGAAGTTGCGTGCTTCCACCTTGCGCTGTGCGCTCTCGATGCTTCGGGTGACGATCCCGGCCTCAATGGCTTCACCATCGGGCATCTTGAGCCGGTCCATGATGGCTTTGACTCTGTCACCAGCAAAAATGCGCATGAGCGAGTCGTCAAGACTCAAGTAAAAACGTGAGGAACCGGGGTCGCCCTGGCGGCCGGAGCGTCCGCGCAACTGGTTGTCAATGCGGCGTGACTCATGTCGCTCGGTGGCAATGATCCGCAGACCGCCGAGCGCTTTGATCTTTTCGTGATCGGTTTCCCACTCGGCTCGAATTTGATCGATTTTTTGTTGCTTGGCACCGGCGTCGAGTGTCTCGTCTTCTTCAATCAATTCAATCGTTTTGCCAATGCTTCCACCCAACACAATGTCGGTTCCGCGACCAGCCATATTAGTGGCAATGGTGATCATCTTGCCTCTGCCAGCCTGGGCGACAATGTCAGCCTCGCGCGCGTGCTGCTTGGCGTTGAGCACTTGATGGGGAAGCTTTTCCTTGTCCAGCAATTCGGCAATGATTTCAGAGTTCTCAATGGACGTAGTGCCGACCAGCACAGGCTGGCCACGCTCAAAACACTCACGGATGTCTTCAATTGCTGCGGCGTACTTCTCGCGGGTGGTTTTATAGATTCTGTCGAGTTGGTCTTCGCGGCGGCTGAGGCGGTTTGGAGGAATGACAATGGTCTCAAGGCCATAGATTTCCTGAAATTCATAGGCCTCAGTATCGGCCGTGCCAGTCATGCCTGCCAACTTGGCATACAAGCGGAAGTAGTTCTGAAAGGTGATGGAGGCTAGCGTCTGGTTTTCAGCCTGAATGGCGACGCCTTCTTTGGCCTCAACTGCCTGGTGAAGGCCATCGCTCCAGCGGCGACCGGTCATGAGGCGACCAGTAAATTCGTCAACAATGATGATTTCGCCCTGCTGGACCACGTAATGCTGGTCACGGTGGTAAAGGTTGTTGGCCCGCAATGCAGCATAGAGATGGTGCATAAGCGTGATGTTGGCGGGGTCATAAAGCGACGCCCCGGCTGGAATAAGGCCCATCTCGGCAAAGATGCGCTCAGCGCTTTCGTGGCCTTGTTCGGTCAGAAATACCTGGTGACTTTTCTCGTCGAGCGTGAAGTCTCCGGGTTTGGTGACGCCTTCGCCTGTGCGGGGGTCGGCCTCGCCTTCCTGGCGCTGCAACTGGGGTGCTGCTTTGTTGATGGCCAGATACATGTCGGTGTGATCTTCGGCCTGGCCACTGATGATCAAGGGTGTGCGCGCCTCGTCAATCAAAATGGAGTCGACTTCGTCCACTATGGCGTAGTTCAGGCCGCGTTGTACGCGGTCTACAGATTCGTAGACCATGTTGTCACGCAGGTAGTCAAAACCGAATTCGTTGTTGGTGCCGTAAGTAATGTCCGACTGGTAGGCGGTCTGCTTCTCCTCACGCGGCATTTGCGGCAGGTTGACACCGACCGTCAGACCCAGAAAGTTGTAGAGACGCCCCATCCACTTGGCGTCGCGGCTTGCCAGGTAGTCATTGACAGTGACCACATGAACGCCTTTTCCGGTCAGTGCATTGAGATATACGGGAAGCGTCGCTGTCAGGGTTTTACCTTCGCCCGTTCCCATTTCGGATATCTTGCCGTAATGCAGGGACATTCCACCCAGGAGTTGAACGTCAAAATGCCGCATTTTCATGACCCGCTTGGACCCTTCGCGTACCACGGCAAAGGACTCAGGTATTAACGAGTCAAGCGATTCGCCTTTTGCAACACGGTCTTTGAACTCCTGCGTCTTGGCGCGCAGTGCCTCGTCGCTCAACAATTCGAATTGTGCCTCCAGAGCATTGATTCGTGCAACGCCTGAGCGGTACTGTTTGAGCAAGCGGTCATTGCGACTGCCGAAAATTTTGGTAAGGATGTTGATGGCCATGAATGCAAGACTGGCCTGAACCCACCGTGGGTCGCAGATCAGCGCAGTCCTTTTTCTAGTCTGTATGAAAAATGGGGGTGTTCTGGTGAATAGCAAGCTCAGAAGAGGCTTACCCGACGCCAAGAAAACCAAACCGCTGATTTTACCTTTGCATGGAAGGCATTCCCGCCTATTTGCTTTTTGAGGAAAGCAAAACGGCCGGTGTGATCATGGCACCCTGGGCAGACGAGGCCACCAACAAGCTACGCCCGGCATTGAGGAACTTTTGCGGGTCTTGGGGTATGCCTTGTACCAGCACCTCGAAGTGCAAGTGGGGTCCGGTGGATCGACCTGTGTTACCCACCTCCCCAATCTTCTGCCCCCGCTTGATCAAATCACCATTTTTGACACCTACTTTGGAGGCATGTGCGTACCTTGAAATCAAATCGTTGCCGTGATCGATTTCAATAATATTTCCGTATTCGGGCTGAAACTCCTGGGTAACGACAACTCCGCCAGCCGCTGCGTAAATAGGCGTGCCGGGCGTCGCTGGAAAATCCAGACCCGTATGCAAAGCGGAGCGCCCGGTGATGGGGTCTATGCGCCACCCAAACACGGATCCCAAATTGGCGTTTAAGACGGGACTTTGAGTCGGGACCATCATCTTTTTAATTTTTTGCTCGAACAAGCGTGATTCAAGCAAGGCCATCAAGTCGGCACGCTGTTTGGCTACCTCGTCAAGTTCTTGCAATGTATTTTGGAGGTCGCCCATCGAAAGATCACCCTCTAACAGGAGTCTCCCCCCTTGTCCAGGCTTTATCTTGATGTCGATGGGGGTGACTCCAGCCAGCCCAGAAACCCGCTCACCCAGCGACTCCAGTTGAAGCATTTTGGCTTGCATTTCCCCCAGCTTTTTGGCCATGACTTCGATGTTTTCACGCACAAAACGGTCGCGCTGCGCAAATTCATCTTTCACAACCAACCGCACCAGACTCCCAATAACCGGCCAGCCTTCCCTCGCACCTTTGACAAATACCCAATGGTAAAGACCTGCTGCAGATAACATCAGGACCAATGAAAGCAGCACAAGCGCAAGCAGGAGTTTTGTGCCGCTAAGATGCACGGCGCGGCTTTTGATCAGCCAGGCATCAGTGATAATCAATTGCATTCAGAATCCTCTTTCATTCAAGGTCATGAACCGCCATCATCAGTCGTTTACATTGCTCCAGGCCACTCAGGATTCACCGACCTTGGCACATTTGTCGGCGCTTGCGACGGAATCATCAGCCCGGCTTAAATTGATCGAGAAACTTATTCCCGCGACCCTGAGGTCTGCAGTACGACCCGGCCCAATTGATGGCCCAGTCTGGTGCCTGATTCTCGACAACAATTCAATCGCCGCAAAAATCCGTCAGTTGCTGCCGTCCTTCGAATCTCACCTGCGCTCCAAGGGATACGAGGTGAGTGCAATTCGACTAAAGGTGTTGGCGCAAAGCCCTATCACCTGAGTTAAATTGCGATAAATGGTGCCGATTATCGGATTCGAACTGATGACCTACCGCTTACAAGGCGGTTGCTCTACCAACTGAGCTAAATCGGCACGTCTTGAATTCTACCTCAGCTCGCTGGCCAAACAGGTCGAGCATGAAGTTGCTTGCAGTACTATTTGATGCGTGTCAGCGATGGTTTCCCACCGCCTGACGGTCGCGGCGCGACGGGCGGCTCATCGGCAACGGAACCATCGGGAACACGCGTAAGCGATACGGGTTTGTTGTCGCCTGGCGCAAAAACTTCTTTTGCATCACCTGAGCTTGCCAACATGGGAAACGCCATGCCCTGCCCGTTTTCACGTGCATAGATAGCAACCACCCGATCAACAGGCACAAATATGTCACGGGCCACGCCCCCAAAACGCCCCTTGAACTCGATGTGCTCGTTTCCCATAGTGAGGGAACTCGTTGCATCAAAGCTGATGTTGAGGACGATCTCTCCGTCTTTTACGTATTCGTTTGGAACACGAACAGTTTCATCAACCAATACGGCGATAAACGGGGTAAGCCCGTTGTCGGTGCACCATTCATATAGCGCACGGATCAGGTACGGACGGGTGGAGCTGGTATCTGCAGCGTCAAGCATGTTGGCACGCGAAAAAATTACTTACGCATCACTTTTTCAGACGGGGTCAATGCTTCAATGTAAGCAGGACGAGAGAAGATACGCTCCGCGTATTTCAGTAACGGCGCTGCATTCTTGCTTAGGTCGATACCGTAAAAATCAAGCCGCCACAGCAGCGGGGCGATTGCCACGTCAAGCATGGAGAAGTTGTCGCCCAACATGTATTTGTTTTTCAGAAATACTGGGGCGAGTTGAGTCAGGCGATCGCGAATGTGCGCGCGCGCCTTTTCAAGCGCTTTTTCATTGCCTTTGGAACTGCGTGCTTCGAGTGTTGAGACGTGAACAAAGAGCTCTTTTTCGAAATTCAGCAAGAACAAGCGCACGCGCGCGCGATCAACCGGGTCGCCCGGCATGAGTTGGGGATGCGGGAAGCGCTCGTCAATGTATTCATTGATGATGTTGGACTCGTACAGGATGAGGTCACGCTCAACCAGAATTGGCACTTGCCCGTAGGGGTTCATGACGCTGATGTCTTCGGGCTTGTTGTACAAGTCGACATCGCGAATCTCGAAATCCATCCCTTTTTCGAACAGGACAAAGCGGCAGCGGTGAGAAAAGGGGCAGGTTGTTCCTGAATACAGCACCATCATGGCAATTGACTCCTAAAAAATAAAAGAGTGGGGCGCGATTGACGACCCACTCTGGAACCACTGAGCGGCACCCGGGAGGATGCAATTCAATTGGCTTGAACGGTGTTACTACTTGATGTCTTTCCAGTACGCCGCGTTGAGCCGCCAAGCGAAGAAGGTCATCAACAACAAGAACAGCATGACACCAAATCCTACACGAACACGTGTATTTTTGGCCGGCTCAGCCATCCATTGAAGGTAGCTGACCAGATCACCAACGGCCTGGTCGTACTGCTCAGGTGCGAGTGTACCGGGTGTGAGTTGTTCCCACCCCTTGAAGACTTGGACTTCGTGACCGTGCTCGGTCACGGTTTCGTATACCGGTGCGCGCTTTCCTTGCAACTCCCACAATGCATGCGGCATGGCAATATTCGGGAAGGCCAGATTATTCCAGCCGGTCGCCTTTGTATCGTCAGGATAGAAAGTGCGCATATAGGTGTAAAGGTAATCTGACCCTGTTCCCTGGCCTTGCGCAGACCGAGACCGTGCAATAACGGTCAGGTCAGGCGGATTCGCTCCAAACCAGTCTTTCGCTTGACGGGGATCAATTGCTGACTTCATTGTTTCACCGACTTTTTCAGTCGTGAACAACAAATTGTCTTTGATCTGCTGTTCCGTTAGTCCGATGTCCTTCAGTCGGTTGAAGCGCATGAACGCCGCCGAGTGGCAATTCAGGCAGTAATTGACAAACAGCTTGGCTCCGTTTTGCAGAGCGGCGAGGTCGTTGGTTCGGTCAGGCGCTTTATCCCAGGCAATACCACCGGTATTTGCCTGTGCACCAACCATGAAGCCCACAGCCGCCAACAAGGTCAACAGTACTTTTTTCATTTAGTTATTCTCCGGCTCAATGGGCAGCGAAATTGACACGGGTTGGGACCGGTTTGGCCTCACCCATGCGACTCCACCAAGGCATCAGCAGGAAAAAGCCAAAGTAAAACAGTGTCCCCACTTGCGACACGCGCTCACCAATCGCCGACGGAGGCTGGGTACCGAGGTACGCCAGAATGACAAAATTGACCACAAAAACGGCATACAGGTACTTGTGCCAGTCAGGACGGTAGCGAATCGACTTGACCGCACAATTGTCAAGCCACGGCAGGAAGAACAGAATAACGACGGCACCGCCCATAGCCACAACGCCCCAGAACTTGGCATCAATGGACAGCATCATGGCGACAACCACAGCCGCAGCACCTAAAACCACCACCTTGAAAATGACAGGCAGCTTGAACTTGGTTACACCCAAAAATGCACCCCCCGCAATGCAGGCAATCAGAACAAGGATCATCTCGTCGGTAATGGCCCGCAGCATCGAGTAGAAAGGCGTGAAATACCAGACTGGCGCAATGTGCAATGGCGTCTTCAGCGGATCAGCCGGAATAAAGTTGTTGTACTCCAGGAAGTAGCCGCCGAATTCCGGTGCAAAAAAGATGACGGCGGAAAACACCAGCAAGAACATGCACACGGCAAAAATGTCATGCACGGTGTAGTAGGGGTGAAAAGGAATGCCGTCGAGTGGAATGCCGGTTGGGCCTTTGGTGGCCTTGATTTCAATGCCGTCAGGGTTGTTGGAGCCGACGTCGTGCAGGGCCATCAAGTGAGCAACCACCAAGCCCAGCAGGACCAGTGGCACTGCGATGACGTGGAAGCTGAAGAATCGGTTCAGCGTGGCATCGCCCACGACATAGTCGCCGCGAATTAACAATGCCAGGTCCGGTCCGACAAAGGGCACTGCAGCGAACAGGTTAACAATCACCTGGGCCCCCCAGTAACTCATTTGGCCCCACGGCAGCAGGTAACCCATAAAAGCCTCAGCCATCAGAGCCAGAAAAATGGCGCAACCAAAAAGCCAGACCAGTTCACGCGGCTTGCGGTAACTGCCATACAGCAGGCCACGGAACATGTGCAGATAGACGACAACAAAAAAAGCGGATGCACCTGTCGAGTGCATGTAGCGAATGAGCCAGCCCCACGGCACGTCGCGCATGATGTACTCGACAGAACCAAAGGCCAGAGCAGCGTCGGGCTTGTAGTGCATCACCAGGAAAATCCCGGTAACGATCTGGATCACCAGAACCAACATCGCCAGCGAGCCGAATATGTACCAGAAGTTGAAGTTCTTGGGAGCGTAGTACTCCGACATGTGCACCTTGTACATGTCGAACGCCGTGGGAAGACGATTTTCAAACCAGTTGGTCAGCTTCGCGCCCGCCGAGGCATTGGGGGAAATGTCCTTGAAATCAGCCATGTTCTTATTCCTCAGGCGTTCTTGTCTTCGCCGATCAGCAACTTGCTGGCAGACAGGTACATATGGGGCGGCACTTCGAGGTTGTCTGGCGCAGGCTTGTTTTTGAATACACGCCCAGCAAAGTCAAAAGTCGAGCCGTGGCACGGGCACAAGAACCCGCCTTGCCAGTCATCGGGCAATGAAGCCTGAGGGCCTGGCTGGAACTTATCCGACGGAGAACACCCCAAATGGGTGCAAATGCCAACGCCAATGAAGAACTCTGGTTTGATGGATCGGCCCTCATTGCGGGCGTATGCAGGTGTGAACTCGTCAGGCTTTCGCTTTGAGGTGGGATCAGCCAACTGCCCCGTTACCTTGGACAGACTCGCCAACTGCTCGGCGGTGCGGCGAACAATCCACACCGGCTTGCCACGCCATTCAACGGTCATTTTTTCGCCAGGCTTGAGTGCACCAATATCCACTTCGACTGCTGCGCCGGCCGCTTTGGCCCGCTCAGAGGGTTGAAATGTGCTGACAAAGGGAACTGCAGCAACACCAACGCCTACGGCACCTGCGCAACTCGATGCGATCAACCAGGTCCGCTTACTTGTGTCGATTTCGTGCATATCGACAAGGGTTTCACTCATGAGAATCCTCAAAAAACTGGCTACTAGGGGTAATCTTCAATTGTAGCCTGACACCTATCGGCACGATTGCACCACCCAACATCACCCGGCATGTCACCCGGGCAAAGGTGATATTCTTGTCGCGATCATTTTGCAGGCGATATAGTTGACCAACATCAATTTGGAGTAAATAACAATGGGAATGATTCAGGAATTCAAGGACTTCGCAGTCAAGGGCAACGTCGTCGACTTGGCCGTGGGCGTGATTATTGGTGGCGCGTTCGGAAAGATCGTGGATTCAGTCGTGTCAGACCTGATCATGCCAATTGTTGGAGCAGCTTTTGGCAAGCTGGACTTTTCCAGCCTTTTCCTTGTGCTCGGCACGATACCGTCGGGCACCGCATCCACCCTGGACGCACTAAAAAAGGCAGGTGTTCCGGTCTTCGCCTACGGAAGTTTCATTACCGTCGCAGTGAACTTCGCGATTCTGGCCGCCATTATTTTCCTGATGGTCAAGCAAATAAACCGCTTGAAACGAGAAACACCCGCGCTGGAAACGGCGCCTGAGGTCGCCGCGACGCCGGAAGATGTGCTGCTCTTGCGCGAAATTCGGGACAGCCTGAAGAAGTAGCTTCACTGCTTGCGCGGGAACTGTCCGTTAGCCACCCGCACTGCAAAGGGTTCGCGCCATGCGCACGGCCTCCAAGAGGCTGGATGCATTGGCCCTACCCGTGCCCGCAATGTCGAACGCAGTACCATGGTCCGGGCTGGTACGCACCAAGGGCAATCCCAACGTGACGTTGACGCCCTTTTCAACACCGAGGTATTTCACAGGAATCAGCCCTTGGTCGTGGTACATCGCCACCACTGCATCGAATTCATCCACCCTGCCCGCTAGGCGACGGGCGCGCATGAAGACGGTATCAGGTGCCCAGGGCCCACTGGCCAGAGCGCCCTGGGCACAGGCCGCGCGGATGGCCGGTGCGATCACATCAATCTCCTCCCGGCCAAATAAACCGCCCTCACCCGCGTGCGGATTAAGGCCCGCTACCGCAATACGGGGTGAGCGCCCCAGAAGTCGCGACAGGGCATGGTGCGTAATCATGACCGTTTGCAGCACATTGCCCAGTGTCACGGCTGCCAGTGCATCACGCAGCGACACATGAATACTCACCAGCACTGTCCGCAATTCGTCGTTGGCCAGCATCATGCGCACGGGAACATCGGTTACCGGTTTGCCCAGAAAACGCGCCGCCCGGTCCTGCAACAACTCGGTGTGGCCAGGAAACTGGTCATATGGCGCGCCGGAGGCATGCAAGGCCTCTTTGTGCAACGGTGCAGTCACCAGTGCGCAGACTTCCCCGCGCAAGGCTGCATCGGCAGCCCACTGAACACACTGACCGGCCATCGCGCCGGCCCTGGCATTGACGGCACCCCAAGGAATTGACTCAAGTGGCGCACCTATTTGCAACACGGCGATGCAGCGGGGGGGCAGGCCCAGAGCCTCACGGGGATCGACGATTTGAGCCACAGGCCACGGAGGTTCACCGTCAAGCGCTACAATTTTAGTAGCACATCGGATCATTCCAACATCACCCACCACGAAGCTGCCATGCAGCAGCGCCGGTTCCTGCTGGTGGGCCTTGACAATAATTTCAGGTCCGATGCCGGCAGCATCACCCATGGTGATGGCGAGCGGCGCTAGGGGGGCATTCAACGGGGACATACAGGGGGTTTCCGGTCAGGCCGGGTTGTCAATATCAATGAAGTCATGTTGCAAGCCAAATCGGGACGCCATGTGGGCAGCGACAGCGGGGGCGCCGTAGCGCTCGGTCGCGTGGTGACCGCAAGCCAGATAGGCCACGCCACTCTCACGCGCGAGGTGCATCTGGGGCTCGGAAATTTCGCCGGTGATGAACGCGTCTGCTCCGCCAGCAATGGCGGCCTCAAAATAGCCTTGGGCACCGCCGGAGCACCAGGCAACGCGACGCAACGCTGTGGTCCGACCGGGAATCAGCACCACTGGGCGCTTCAGCACCATCTCTGTCCAATTGGACAATGACTGGGCGTCTGCAAAATCCGTAATCCCCATCCACCCCAAGTCCTGTTCGCCAAACCGCCCGGTAGGCTGGAAGCCCAAACGCTGTCCGAGCTGCGCGTTATTGCCAAACTCGAGGTGGGCATCGAGCGGCAAGTGGTAGGCAAAGAGATTGATGTTGTGAGCCAGCAAAAGACCGAGCCGCCGGCGCATCCAGCCTGTGACCCGACCGTCTTGGCCACGCCAGAACAGGCCGTGGTGGACTAAAATGGTATCGGCTTGGGCGGCGATAGCGGCTTCGATCAGGGCCAGGCTGGCGGTAACACCGGATACGATTTTTCGCACCTCCATTTGCCCTTCCACCTGAAGTCCATTGGGGCAATAGTCCTTGAACCGTTCGGGTTCGAGCAAGGCATCCAGCGCAGTATGGAGTTCCTGGCGATCAGTCATGGTGCTTTGGGTCGGCCGGGGTGGCAACCGTCGTTTCTGAAACCTTGATTGTCGTTGAACCAGTGTTACGCATCACCTCCAGGTGGCTGTCGCAGCCGATGCCGGCTGCAATCCAGCGTAAGCCCATACGCCGCAATACGGGCGCCAGCACCGCGACCAGCCAACGCGTCCCAATCGGAAGCGCTTGCTGCAACACCTCCCGCGTCGCCACAATGGCACCGCAGCGGTATTGCCCAACGACATCATCCCAACGCAGAGCGGTGCAGTCTCCCGATCGCCTGCCCGTGAGAAAGATGCCGATCGGACAAGGCTCGAACATGCAGCACACACCACACCCATTGCACGCTGCGCCCTCAAACGGTTTGGCCGGGGCCAACGGATGAATAGGGATCGTGTGTTCGGAGTAGGTCATTTAAGCCCCACACTGTAGCGCCATGCTCTGCCAGACCTACAATTTACCAAACGGCTATATGCACGACGCTGCCTCTCTGGAATTTTCATGAAACGTCTTTGGCTTCTGTTCTCCCAAACCACCACCATCGTGTTGGCCGCTTACTTCGTGGTGGCCACGCTCAAGCCGCAATGGATTGGGCACAGCCCATCGGTGGCGGGAGCAGTAGCCCTGATCGAAGCGGCTCCTGCCCCAGTTGGAGCTACGCCAGCAGGCAGTTTCAGGTCGGCGGCACAAAAGGCCTCGGCTGCGGTTGTCAGCATCAACACCAGCAAGGCGGCGCGGCGCAACCCCAATAGCAATGACCCATGGTTTCGCTTCTTCTTTGGTGAACAGGGCAATGAGCCCCAGGCGGGGCTGGGCAGTGGCGTCATTGTGAGTACCAGCGGGTACATCCTGACCAACAACCATGTGATCGATGGTGCCGACGAGATTGAGGTCGTGTTGAACGACAGCCGCAGCGCACGCGCCAAGGTCATTGGCACCGACCCGGATACCGATCTTGCCATTCTGAAAATCGAGATGGACAAACTTCCCGTCATCGTGCTGGGCAACTCCGACAGCGCCCAAGTCGGCGACCAGGTGCTAGCCATTGGGAATCCCTTTGGCGTGGGGCAAACCGTGACCAGCGGTATTGTCAGCGCAATGGGGCGCAACCAGTTGGGCATCAACACATTTGAGAATTTCATACAAACCGATGCCGCCATCAACCCCGGCAACTCAGGCGGCGCCCTGGTAGACACCAACGGAAATTTGCTAGGTATCAATACCGCCATTTACTCCCGCTCCGGCGGCAATATGGGCATCGGCTTTGCTATTCCCGTGTCAACTGCCAAACAGGTACTGGAAGGCATCGTCAAGGACGGCCAAATCACGCGCGGCTGGATTGGCGTGGAGCCCAATGACCTGTCAGCTGAACTGGCCGACACCTTCGACGTCAAAACCCGTCAAGGCGTCATCATCACCGGGGTACTACAAAACGGCCCGGCGGCACTGGCGGGCATTCGTCCGGGCGATGTCATCGTCAGGATTGCAGGGCAACCCGTGACCGACGTGACGCAACTGCTGTCGCAGGTGGCAGCACTGAAACCGGGCTCGTCCGCACGCTTTTCCATGGAGCGCAAGAACCAGCCAATGGAACTGAACGTTACACCAGGCGTACGACCCCGTCCCAGGGTCGCGTCCAAATAGCTCACATTTTTATAGCGCTCTGCGCATAGTCGACGGGGGCTATAGCCCATTCTGACCTGCGCGGTCGATCAGTGCGTTGTGGCTGCGGCATCGTCCGCCGGCGCCTGAGTGTGCTTGATGAATACTCTGGCGGCCCAGATACCGACCTCGTACAGAACGACCATTGGTGCCAGCAGCGCCAGCATGGAAACCGGGTCAGGTGGTGTCACCACGCCGGCCACCGCTGCCGCACCGACCACGAAATAAGACCGAAAGGACTTGAGTTGCTCCACTGTCACCATGCCCATGCGGGCCAGAATGACGACTGCAATGGGCACCTCGAAGGCGACACCGAAAGCAATGAACATGGTGATGACGAAGTCAAGGTAGGCTTCAATATCCGGACTCACGGCCACCGATATGGGCGCCATTTTCTGAATCGCCGGGAAGGCCTGTCCAAAGACAAAAAAGTAACAAAATGCGGCGCCGGCATAGAACAACAGTGTGCTGGCCACCACCAGCGGCATCACCAACCGCTTCTCGTGTTTGTACAAACCTGGCGCAACAAAGGCCCAGACCTGGTACAAAACCCAGGGCAGGGCCAGACCAAAGGCAGCAAGCACTGTGACCTTGATAGGGACCAAAAATGGAGAAACCACGCCAGTGGCGATCATGCGCGCGCCTTCTGGCAGCGTCTTGACCAGGGGCATGGCCAGCAAGTCATAAAGGGCCGACGGACCAGGGTAGAACACCAGAACAAAAAACAATGCACCAATGCCGTAAACGCTGTACAGCAACCGGTCACGCAGTTCCACCAGATGCTGGACAAACGGTTGCTCGGTTCCAGCCAGCTCGTCTGGTGACTTTTTTTCTTCGGACATCAGTTGATTTTGGGAGGGCGAAAACGTGCCACCCGGGCCGCGCCAGAAAGGGCTTTGGTCCGTACACCAGCACGCGCCTTGTACCAGTTCGGCATGGCACCCTGCTTCACTCGCCAGTGCTTTTTGGGGTGCCGATATTGCGGTGTATTCAAAGTCAATATGTCGATCGGTGGCAACTCCGCCGTGTTGGTCGCCTCGGCCCAGCTCTTCTCGAAATCACTGGCATTGGTCTGAATGGTTTGTTCGACGTCACGCGCCGCACTCTCCATGGTGTCCTTCATCTTCTTGAGTTCATCGAGCTCCATGGAGCGACTCACTTCAGCTTTTACTTCGGCCATGTAGCTGCGAGCCCGCCCCAGAAGGTTGCCAGCCATGCGCGCAACGCCAGGTAAGCGTTCAGGGCCGATCACCACCAGTGCGATGGCACCAATGATGGCCAGTTTGGTGACCCCTATGTCAAGCATGGTGGAAAGCCATCATCGAGCCGCAATGGACCCGACCAACAGCGTCAGCTTTTGATCTTGGCTTCGACATCAATGGTGGACTTGGCTTCGGTCTTCTCGGTAGCCACCAGCGTTGGCGCTGTGGCGTCTGCCGGTTTGTCAGGGGTGCTGCCGTCCTTCATGCCGTCCTTGAACCCCTTGACGGCACCGCCCAGGTCGGAGCCGATGTTGCGCAACTTCTTGGTACCGAAGATGACAATGATGATGACCAGAAAAATAATCAGATGCGTAGTAGAAAAGCCCATGGCTTACTCCTTGGTAGTTATGACATTTTAGAGGCTCAACCGCGCAGCCACGGACGCGGACCGCCCATCACGTGAAAATGCAGATGCTGGACCTCTTGACCACCCTCCGCGCCGGTGTTGGTGACCAGACGAAAGCCCCCTTGCGGATAGGGGTTGCAGCCCTCCTGCAGAGCCAGTTTTGGCACAAGCACCATCATGCGCCCCATCAAGCCCTCGTCATCAGGGCCCAAATGGGCCATGGAATGAATGTGTCGTTTCGGAATGATCAAAAAGTGTACCGGTGCCCAGGGGTGAATGTCATGAAAGGCGTAAAACTCGTCGTCTTCGAAAACCGTGCGGGAAGGAATCTGCTTCGCAACGATCTTGCAAAACAGGCAGTTGGCATCATGGCCTATGGAATGCTCACTCATGGTTTCTCCGCTTCCCGGCTCTGTACTTTGCGCATGGCTTTTTCGTCAATGCCACTAGTGCCTTCGCGGCGTTGCAGTTCGGCAATCACGTCCGCAGGTGTCAGCTCGTAATGTGCCAGTGCCACCATGCAATGAAACCAGAGGTCGGCCACTTCGCCCACGAGTTTGGCTTTGTCGCCGCCATGGTCAACATCCTTGGCGGCCATGACCACTTCGGTGGCCTCTTCGCCGATTTTTTTCAGGAACGCATCAGGGCCTTTGGACATCAGGCGCGCGACATAGCTCTCGGACGGGTCGCCGCCATTACGCGGCTTGCGCGTTTCCATGACGGCCGCCAAACGGGCGAGTGCGTCGGAAGAATTTTGAATGGTCATACTATTCAGTTGGGGACAGAGCGACTATTTATAAATGCTTTCGGGGTCTTTCAAGACCGGATCAACACTTTTCCACTCGCCATCTTTCAAAACGCTGAAAAAGCAGCTATGGCGCCCGGTGTGGCAGGCAATTCCGGGCTCATGACCCAATTGGGTGACCTTAAGCAGCACCACGTCACTGTCGCAATCCATGCGGATTTCGTGCACCGTCTGCACATGGCCAGACTCTTCACCCTTGTACCAAAGCTTGTCCCGCGAACGGCTGAAGTACACCGCTCGCCCCAGCTCCACAGTTTTTTGCAGGGCCTCACGGTTCATCCAGGCGAACATCAGCACGTCGTTCGTGCCCTGCTCCTGCGCGATCACCGGCACCAGGCCTTTGGAGTCCCACCGGATATGTTTAAGCCAACTCACTGGCGATGTTGATGTGGTTTCCATTTGCTATCCAATTCATAGCTGTCTACGCAGCATTTACGGTGGCTAGAGGCCAAAAAGTCTTATATTCTGACCGGAATACCACGCCGCGCCATGCATTCTTTGGCCTGGGCCACGGTGAATTCACCATAGTGGAAAATGCTGGCAGCCAACACAGCGTCAGCGCCGCCCTTGGTGATGCCATCGGCCAGGTCGTCCAATGTGCCGACACCGCCCGAGGCAATCACCGGCACGCCCACCGCGTCGCTAACCGCACGGGTCAGAGCCAGATCAAAGCCGGATTTGGTGCCATCGCGGTCCATGCTGGTGAGCAAAATCTCGCCCGCACCGCGACGTGCCATCTCGGTAGCCCAAGCCACTGCGTCCAAGCCGGTGTTTTTACGTCCTCCATGGCTGTAGACGTCCCAACCCTCGCCACGCGACAGCACGTCATCGCCAAAGCGCCGCTTGGCGTCGATAGCAACGACGATGCATTGCGACCCGTATTTAAGCGATGCGTCTTCGATCACTTGCGGGTTGGCCAATGCAGCGGAATTGAAACTGGTCTTGTCGGCACCGGCATTGAGCAGTCGACGCACATCGTCCACGGTGCGCACGCCACCGCCCACGGTCAGCGGAATAAAGACCTGTGAAGCAACCGCCTCGATGATGTGCAGGATCAGGTCACGCCCGTCGCTGGTGGCGGTAATGTCCAGAAACGTCAACTCATCCGCACCCTGCCCGTTGTAGCGGGCAGCAATTTCGACCGGGTCACCGGCGTCGCGCAACTCGACAAAATTGACGCCTTTGACGACACGGCCACCGGTCACGTCCAGGCAGGGGATGATTCTCTTGGCTAGCATGGGGGGATTGTAGATGGGAGGATGGCGGGGGAAGTTGGCTTTCTCAATGTCGCCATAGTAGGCCGACCACCACGAACGGCCGGTTCCTGGAAGTCTAAATGTTGCCCTCCACCTTCTCACCAACACCCCATCAACCACTCAGACACAAAAGTGTACAGGTCCTTTCAGCCTGGACCCGAATCGGTGGATGAAGGCCACTGCGCCAATGTGCAGGGAGACCTTGTCTGCATTCGCCGCAAAGGGTCTGGCGGCTATTTGCACGAAGTAGCGCGGGCAGTTGGTAAAAAGTCGCTCAACGAGCCCACGGTAATTGCATTGGAGCCAAATGGCCCACCCACTACCAGCACGGAATTGCCGTTCAAGCCGGCATACACCCCAGTGGCGGTGTAAGCGCGGTATTGAATGGTGCCCGCGGTTTGGGTCGGTGGGTGCGCGGGTTTGAGCAGATCCGGCAAGCGGGCTTCGGCCCAGTCCAGAAAACAGTCGGAATCAGATAGGGCAGGCGTGGCAGCACTTGCTTTCAAGTTCAATACGCCTTGGCCATTGGTACCAACCACAGTCACAGGGAGCATACTGTCGTTGAAGGTGCCGCTGCCCAACCGGCCGTAATAGTTATAGCCCCAACACTGAACAGTGTCGCTATTGAGCACGGCGCAATTGTGGTAATGGCCAGTCGAGATGGGGGTGGCGTTGCTGACGCCGCTGACGGGCACCGGGATGCTGCTGTTGGTGGTGCCGCCATTGCCCAACTCTCCCGTAGAGTTCTTTCCCCAGCACTGCACCGCACCGCTGCTTTGCAGCGCGCAGGTGTGGTTATAGTCCGCAGAAATCGAGATGACATTGCCTATGCCGCGCACCGTCACCGGGGTGCTGCTGTCGATGGTGCTGCCATTGCCCAACTGACCCAAAGAGTTACCTCCCCAGCACTGCACGCCACCGCTGCTATCCAGTGAGCATGTGTGGCTGCCACCCGCGGAAACCATAGGCGTCGCCGCCCCGGCTTGCCCTCCCCATAAAGCAAACGCCAGCATCAGCCAGCACAATAGTTGACGGGCCGATATGGTTTGGAACGAATTTGGCATTCATTGAGTGTCTCCCTGAAAAATGTTGTGCTATTTGGCGTGCCTACCCTGGCGGGTGGTCAGTACTTTGGTCATGGCGGGCACATGGGTCGATTTGGCTTGCTCACTGTTGACTCGCAATCCGTGCCCATCGTTCTGCCTGCTCCTTAGACGCGTTCGCTGTAACACCATAAAGACTGGGACTGAACCGGTACATCAGCAACGCAATGCGCGCAGCGCCCGCGTGGTTGTCATCCGCCAAGGCCGCCAACCGGTCATAGGCCTGGGCCCATTTACCCAATTGGTAAAAATCCATTGCGTCGGAAAATCGCGCATCCGCAGTGGCTACTGTGCCTTGTGCCTGCGCTGGGGCGCTCAGCAGTGCCGATGCACCGATCAATACGGAAAGCAAGATTTTGTGTCTGTTGTTCATCATTCACTTCACTGGTCGTATTCAAAATAGCCAACTTTTACCTGCGAAGACCCCGCGATTACGGTGCTTGCTCTTGCGACCAGAGAGCGAAGGTCGGCGACAGTGTTGTAGCCGCGTTGCAGCGCAACAACCCGATCACCTGCTGGCGTCAAAATGACGAAACTGCCTGGCAGCGCGCCACCGGGAATGTCTTCACGCTCCACGATTTGAATCAGAAAGCCCGGTGCCGCCGCGCTCACTTTGTCCAAACCGTCTCCAAAAAATGATCGTTCGGTCTTGCGTCCTTGGGGGCTGGTATCGTGTACGTATGCCAGCACGCCTTTGTGGGTAGTGGAGTTGGATTCCTGCACCCGCGAAGCCACATCGGCGAGAGCGTTGAAGGATGAGGCTGCAAGCAGCAAGCCCATGCTGGCAGATGCCAGCAGCCATTTAAAGTCGCGCAT
>CANNRR010000043.1 GCA_947508055.1 Burkholderiales bacterium | reverse complement strand
CGCATGCCCGACGACATGTTCGCCTACGCCGAAGCAGCGGTCGGTCGCGGCCTGCGCGCCATCATCGCCGGGGCCGGTGGCGCAGCTCACCTGCCGGGCATGCTGGCTGCCAAGACCACTATCCCGGTGCTGGGCGTGCCGGTGGCCAGCAAGCACCTCTCTGGCGTCGATTCGCTGCACAGCATCGTGCAAATGCCCAAGGGCGTGCCGGTGGCCACCTTTGCCATTGGCGCAGCCGGTGCGGCCAACGCGGCCTTGTTTGCCGTGGCGATGCTGGCGGCAGATCACCCGACGCTGCGCCAGAAACTCGACGAGTTCCGTGCCCACCAGACCGAAGTCGCCCGCGGCATGACCGTGCCGCCGGTGCTATGAAAGAAATCACACTCGGTGTCATGGGCGGCGGGCAGTTGGGCCGCATGTTTGTGCACGCTGCCCAGCGCATGGGCTATTTCACCGCCGTGCTGGACCCCGATCCGCTGAGCCCGGCCGGTCGCGTCAGCCACCACCACATCCAGACTGCCTACACCGACCCGGCTGGCCTGCAACAGTTGGCCCATCGTTGCACGGCCGTGACGACTGAATTTGAAAATGTGCCAGCCCCCGCTCTGGCTGAGCTGGCTAAAAGCATCCGTGTATCGCCGGGCGCCAACGGCGTGGCCATTGCCCAGGACCGTGCCCGCGAAAAGGCCCATTTCGAAGACTGTGGCGTGCCAGTGGCCCCTTACGCCGTGATCGAAACCCCGGTGCAACTGGCTTGCGTTGCCAGCGATTTGCTCCCAGGAATCCTGAAAACCGCCAGCATGGGCTATGACGGCAAAGGCCAGGTTCGGGTGTCAACCCGTGCCGAACTGGCCGCCGCCTGGGACGGGTTGAAAAACGTGCCCTGCGTACTGGAAAAATTGCTGCCGCTGCAACTCGAATGCTCGGTTATCGTGGCGCGCGGTGCGGATGGCGTCTGCGTCAACCTGCCGGTGCAGCGCAATCTGCACCGCGACGGCATCCTTGCCGTGACCCAAGTTTATGAATCAAATCTGCCGCCAGCCCTTGTGGAGCGTGCGGTAGCTGCTGCGAAATCAATAGCAACCGGTTTGCAGTACGTGGGCGTACTGTGCGTCGAATTCTTCGTGCTGGAGCCCGATTCACTGTCTGCACAGGAACTCGGTGGCCTGGTGGTGAACGAGATGGCACCGCGCCCCCACAACAGCGGCCACTACAGCATGGACGCCTGCGACGTGTCGCAGTTCGAGTTGCAGGTGCGCACGCTGGCCGGCTTGCCGCTGACGCAGCCGCGCCAGCACAGCCCGGCCATCATGCTCAATCTGCTGGGCGATATCTGGCCCGATGCGGGCACTCCCGATTTTCACGCGGTGCTGGCGCTGCCTGGTACCCATTTGCACCTGTACGGCAAGGCCAAAGCCAGCCAGGGTCGCAAGATGGGCCATCTGACCGTGACAGGTGACACGGTGGGACAGGTGCGCGCAACGGCCTTGCAGGCCGCCAGCCTGCTGAGCATTGCCGCATTTTGAGTGCCCATGATTCTGCCTGCATCTGCTCCTGAATCAATAGCTCTCTGCACAGAAGCCATAAGAGATGGAGGCGCTATTGGCTTACCAACCGAGACGGTTTATGGCCTCGGTGCCGATGCTGATAACGCCGCCGCGGTAGCCAAGATTTTTGCCGCCAAGGGCCGCCCGGCCGACCACCCGCTGATCGTGCATGTCTCTTCACATGACGGTGGCATGTCGGGTGTGGCGCATTACGCCACCCAGGTTCCTCCGTTTGCGCAGCAATTGATGTCGGCGTTCTGGCCCGGCCCTTTGACGCTCATTCTGGTGCGTAGGGAAGGTGTGGGCGCGGTCTGCGCCGGCGGGCAACCCTCCATTGGGCTGCGTTGCCCGGCACACCCGGCGGCACAAGCCGTGTTAGGTGCCCTGCGCGATACCTCGGATGGTCAGGCGCCGGTGTGGGGTATTGCTGCACCCAGCGCCAACCGGTTTGGGCGTGTCAGCCCGACCACCGCCGCTCATGTGGACAGCGAGTTGGGCCACGACCTTCTGATTCTGGACGGCGGGCCCTGCGACCTGGGCATCGAGTCCACCATCATCGACTGCACGCGCGGCGCACCGGTGTTGCTACGCCCGGGTTCCATCAGCCGTTTGCAGGTGGAACAGGCTTGTGGCCGCAAATTGCTATCAAAAGAAGAGCTGGATGCGCAGGATCTACATGGGCTACAGGCCCCTAAAGCATCCGGTACGCTGGAGTCGCACTATGCACCCAATGCCAAAGTGCGGTTGATGGATGCGAAAGCTTTGCAGACCGCTATCGATATGCTGGGCGAGGTGATGTACGCAGCGGGGTCGCAGACCAAACCTTCGATTGCCATCTATGCGCGCACGCTCTTGAAAAAAGTTCCGTTGTCGATTGCATTGCGGCGCATGCCAGACGACGCGGCCGCCACCGCACACCAGCTGTTTGCTGTACTACGCGCAATGGACGCAACCGGCGTAAAGCTGATCTGGGTCGAGACCCCGCCCGATGCGCTGGAGTGGGAAGGTGTGAGCGACCGCCTGCAGCGCGCCAGCGCTGAATAAGCGCCCCCCGCGAGGGCCGCGTTTCAGCTTGGGGCGGCCCGGCGCTGAAACTGGCTAATGCGCGATCCGAAAGCGCGTGCCCCGAAAACTGAACTCTGACTGGGTGGCTCCAATGCGCTCCACTGTCACGTCGGTGGCAGCCAGACTTCCCTGTGATAGCACCTGGCCGTTGAGCAGCAGAAGCCGCTGTGCCGCGTTCTCGGAATACACGGCACCGGTGATGGCCAGTGCCGGAATCTGACGGCGAACGTCCTCCGGCAATTCGCCCAAGAGTGGAATGTTCGCAACCGGGTTGCCCCCCGCTTCAGCCGCTTTCACCGCAGGGGTCGGTGCGGTGGCCGGCTTGGCCACCACGACCCGGGCGACCTGCGCTGCTGCAACCGAGGTTGTCGCCAGCGGCACGTCTGGCAGGGGTGCAGCCGGCGGCGTGGCTTGTGTCAGTGGAGCGGGGTCTGCAACGGGTATAGCGACAGGAGCGCGCCAGGCCCACAGACCTGCAGCCACTGCACCCAGTGCGATCAGCGTAAGCGTGGCCAGTGCTGCGCGTCGGCGTGCGGACAGAAGCGTTGGTGACCCGGGTGGAGGGGCCACCTGTGTGTGCAGGCCGGGCACACCGCCACGTTCGCGTTCGGCCTCAGCGCGCCGTAGTGCATCGAGTATGTAGGACATGGGCTAGTGTGGTGCGGGTTGCAGGTGGGGCGCAGAGGTGCCCAGGGCGCTGTCTATCTGTATGAAAGTCAGTGGTCCGGGTTGGCCGTCTGCTTGGAGGCCGTGGGCGCGTTGAAAGTCGCGCACCTGCGCCTTCAATGCGGTGTCCAGTGTCGTTGTTGCAGTGGTGGGAGGTGGCGCACCGTTGAGTATCGCCAACTGTCTTGCCAGTTCCTGAAAAACGGCCGGCGTGCTGCCCCCCCTAGCCATGGGGCGGTAGCCCGGCGGGGCACGCCAGTAGGTGGCGAAATCACCATTCCACAACCGTCCCAGGGCGGTCAGGCGCACGCGGTGCAGCTTTGTGTCCACGCGCAGTGTGGCCGTCTGCTCATCCAGACCGACTAGCACCGCGTAGACCATCGTGCCGGTGCCGGACCGCAATCCCATAATGCCGGGTCGCCCCAATTGGCGCAGGAAAGGCAACGTCAGGTGGCTGGTGCGCAAGCACTGCAACTGTTGCGTAGCGGCGCCAGCGCAGGGGTCTGTCGCATGGGCGGGTAGTTGCCAACTGGGGGCGAGCGTGTTCCAGGCGCGGTTGATGTCGCTGGGTAGTTGCACGAGCAAGGTGTCTATGCTGTCGAGGGTGTCGGGCGCGGGCACAACCGGATTGGCATCCGACACCGAGGCGGTCGTTGCCAGCGGGGCATGCACAGCGACTGGTGTGGTGGGCGTTATCGGCTGCTGAATGTGCACCATGATCCACCAGGCCAGCGCGGCACCCGCCAGCATGCACAAACTAGCCACTACGTAGGCGTTCGGTATCGGGCTGAATCGCGACGCGCCCATGGTGTCCGCTCCAAATACCTCGATAGCGGCTTGGTTCACCACCGGGCGGTCTACGCTGTGCAGGCCATTCGCCCAGGCGCCCAGCATGGCGCGACCGCACAGCAGGTTGATGCGCCGCGGCACCCCGCGTGTCAGGTGGTGGATGCGTTGCAACGCCTTGTGGTCAAACGGAACGGGACCGGCCAGCCCGCCAACTGCCATGCGATGCGCAATGTATTGGGTGGTCTCGGCCTCGCTCAGGGTGCTAAGGTGAAAACGTGCAATCACCCGCTGTGCAAGCTGTTCCAGTTCTGCGCGTTCCAGCATGGCGCGAAGCTCCGGCTGGCCTATGAGCACGATCTGCAACAGCTTGCGCTCGCTGGTTTCCAGATTCGTTAACAGGCGCAACTGCTCCAGCACGTCGGCCTGCAGGTTTTGCGCCTCGTCAATGATCAGCACGCAGCTTTGCCCTTGCGCATGGCTTTGTAGCAGAAAGGCATTGAGCGCGTCAATGTAGCTCTTCAGGGTGGGCGGTACCGTCGCTGTGGGCGCTGGCGCCACATGAAATTCTTCGCAAACTGTCTGCAGCAGTTCCATGACTGACAGCTTGGGATTGAAGATGTAGGCCACCTGACAGCCCGCTGGAACCTGCTCCAGAAAGCAGCGGCAAATGGTGGTTTTACCGGCCCCAATTTCGCCGGTGAGCAGCACAAAGCCACCCCCGGCACCATGGGCTGCAGCAGTCCCGTTGCCGCTGACGCCATAGAGCAAATGCGCCAATGCCTCCCGGTGGCGCTCGCTCATGAAGAGGTAGCGTGGGTCGGGTGCGATGGAGAACGGGTCCTGGCTCAGGCCGAAATGCTGCGAATACATAGGTGCCAAGCATCCCATAAAAAAAGCAGCCTAAAGGCTGCTTTTTTGAGTTGGCTGAATCGGCTTAGAACTTCATGCCAACCGTCAGACTGACCGAGCTGGGGTCGAGCTTAGCGTCCAGCGTCTGGCCGCTTGAGAGCGACGTGCGGGTGCTCAGAGGCGTGTAGGTGTAATTCGCATCAACGAACCAGCCACCGGTGAGCTGAATACTGGCGCCAAGCTGAACGGATGCCGCCCATTTGGACTCAACCGACAGGGTGGTCGGGTTGGCGGGTGTGCCACCGGTGAGGGCCGTCAAAGTGGAGGTCGAACGCGCACCGTAGAACGCAGCGTAGGTCAGACCCGCGCCGATATACGGGCGAACGGCCGCATTGGGTTCCATGAAACGCCATTGCACCAGCAGGGTCGCAGGCAGTGCTTTGACTGTGCCAATCTTGCCCGCACCGGCGATGGCGCCGTCACCGGTAATGTCATGCTCAAACGGCACGGCCAAGGGCAGGTCGATGGCGATATTGTTGTCCAGCATGTAGGTAATGCCACCCGACAAACGTGTGGAGCTGCCAATAGCCGACTTGGTGCCCGCCAGGCTGGGAGCAGTCAAGTCGCCGCTGGAAACATTGGGCGTGATGGTGGTTGCGCCGCCGCGAATCAAAAGCGACCCGGCAGATTGCGCTTGTGCCGCAGCCGCGCACGCCAACAGGGCGGGAATCAAAAGGAGTTTTGCTGTGTTTTTCATGATTGTGTGCTCCTTGAATTACAGCCAGCCCGCTTTGGCGAGTTGCAGGCTGATGGATTGGGCGGTCAACTGGTGCAACGCTGGGGTGGGGTGGAAGTTATCCGAGTAAGCGTAGGACTTCCACCAATTGGCCGAGGTCTCACCCACGGGGATCGTGGCCGACATGCTGGCTGAATTGCAGGCTCCAACGGCTGCGGGTTGGCTCAGACTGGCCTGGCCGGTGGTGCTGTCAAGTCCACCGGCAACTTTGGGGCAAGCTGGTGCCGTGACGTTGGTCAAGCCAAACTGCGCAGGTGCGGCCAAGGCCTTCCCGATTTCTGTGTTGGCGTCAAAAACCTGAACGCCAGTACCCGCCAGGCCAGTTGCCAGGCTTGTGTTAAATGCTGTAGTCCAAGCGCGTACTGCACCTTGAACGGCATCACGTTGCGCCGTGCCACCGGCCGCAGCCACTGCGCCCAGCACCGCCAGGAACTTCGGCGTCACGGTAATGTCAGGCGCGTTGGAGACAACGACCTTGGTCACGCCCTTGGCGACTATATTGGTTTTGACCGATGTCGCCAAAGCCGTTCCCAAGGCTTGCGCGTAAGCGCCGGCGGCAGTGCCCATGCTGGTCGCGGTGGGTGTACCGATGATGGCAGCCACGGTTGCAGGTGGCAGCAAAGTGCCAAGCATCCCCATATAGGTTGCAATGCCTGCAGGTGTAGTTGCGCCCAGATAGGCCCCGGTCAGATCGGCAAGGTCGTTGCCGCCGCCGTCAATGATGACGAGATCCGTGCTTGTCAAGAAGGCGGAACCTGTAGCCATCTGAAAAGTAATGGAGAAAGGATTGTCGTTTCCTGGAGCGGAAGCGTTGGTCAGGTTGTTGATGCGTCCACCGGCGACGGCAAAGCTGCTGCAGGAGGCTTTTGGCAAAAAGGTCGTGCCATTGAAATTGAAGAACGGGCAAAGTTTGGATATACCAAAGTTCGCAGCAACGATTTCTGGAAAGATCAGGAAAGGGTTGGCTAGGTCAGCACTCTGAACTGTGAATTTGTAGCCAAAAACGCCGCTGTCCATGAGACTGTCGCCAAAAACCTTGACCGAAGAAACGACGGACTTGGGCGTGGTGTTGGACCCGTCACTCGCGCCGCCGCAACCCGCCAAGACTACCGCGCAGCTTGCTGCGACTACTGCCCATTTCCATTGCTTCATTGTTCTCTCCAGTTAATAGAACGACCGTTCGTTTTTGAACGACAAATCATAAAACGGAAGGCGCGCGCAGGCTATGGGGTAAATACTGACTGGTTCCCCGATAATCGATGCGATGCCCTCTTCCTTCAAAAATCCGTTTGCCACTCTGTCGCCCAAAGCGGTGGGCCTGATAGCAGCGGTCGTCACGGTCGTGATTTGGACCTCTTTTATTGTGATTGCCCGCGCCTCCGCCGACCCGGCGCGTGGTGGCGTGCTCAACCCGTTTGACATCGTCTACGCGCGCATCTGCGGCGCCAGCCTGATTTTGGCGCCCTGGGGTTGGTGGCTGGTGCGCCGGGACCGTCGCACCCAGTCGTGGGCAGGCTCGTTGCTGGGACTTTCGCCGTTGCCGTTGCGCCAGACGCTGATCGCCGGATTGTTTGGCGGTCTGCTGTACGGCATGTTTGCCTATAGCGGCTTTGTGTTTGCACCAGCGGGACACGCCTCCGTGCTGATGCCGGGCAGTTTGCCGCTTTGGACCGCCCTGCTGGCGGTGGTGATTCTGGGCGACAGCATTACTCCCATCCGCGCGTTGGGTCTGGTCCTGATCGTGGTGGGTGACCTGTTGGTGGGTGGCACCAGCCTATTGCACGCGCTGGATGGCGGCGGCGTCTGGCGGGGCGATGTGCTGTTCATTCTGGCGGCCATGGTCTGGTCCACCTACAGCGTGCTGGTGCGCCGGTTTGCGCTGGACGCGGTGCGCGCCACCATCGCCATCACCATGCTGGGGCTGCTCACCTATGTGCCGGTCTACACGTTGCTGCTGTTGCTGCAATGGGTGCCAGGCAGGGTGATGACAGCGCCGTGGCGCGATGTGGCGTTCCAGATGTTCTTCCAGGGCGTAGGTTCTGTGGTGATTTCGGGCATGACATTCACCAAAATGATCCAGCATTTTGGTCCGGTGCGCTCGACCATGATCACCGCGTTGGTGCCGGGGCTGTCGGCGATCTCGGCGGTGATCTTTCTGGGCGAACCTTTGGGCTGGAATGTACTGGCCGGGCTGACTTTGGTGACGGCGGGGATTGTGTTCGGGGTGCGCAAGGCTACAACGGTTGCTATAAAACCGATAGCTGTTCACGCAATCAATACGGGCTCTGGAGGCTGATTTACCTCTATGCTTTTGGCAAAACCATGAATCTGCTGGCTTTTGACACCGGAACCGACGTCATGTCCATTGCCGTTGCGCGTACGGTGGGCGGTCGTGTGCAGCAGTGGCAGCACACGTCTGCCGGCGGGGCCAAGGCGTCAACCGACCTGATTCCAGCCATTTTGGAACTGCTGCGCCAGGCCGACCTGCGCTTGGGTGACCTGCAAGCTATTTGCTTTGGCAGCGGACCGGGGTCGTTTACCGGCCTGCGCACCGCCTGCTCGGTGGCACAGGGGCTGGCCTTTGGTGTGAACGTGCCGGTGCTGCCGGTGGACTCGCTGTTGGCGGTGGCCGAGGAGGCGCGGCATGCGGGGCTGCAGGTACACACGCAGGGCGTGGTGACGGTCTTGCTCGATGCCCGCATGGACGAAATGTATGCCGCTACCTACGCATGGGCCGCCGGACAGTGGACCGAACTGCAGGGCAGCGCTCTGGTAAAGCCAGAAGACTTGCGGCGCTTCACGGCCGAGGCAAGCACGCAGAAAGTGCAGCCCTGGGTGATGGCCGGCAATGTGTTTGCGGTGTACGGCGAGCGGGTCGCGCAAAGCGACCCCGACGCGGCGGATGCCCTGCGCCTGCATGCTTTGCCCACTGCCTGCGCAATGCTGCGCCTGGCGCCCCGGTTGCTGGCGGGGGGCAAGGCGGTGGCGGCCGAGCATGCGCTGCCCAGTTATATCCGTGACAAGGTGGCCAAGACGACCGCCGAGCGTGCCGCCGAGAAAGCGGCGGTCAACGCGGGCGGGAGTCACTGACCATGACCGAAAGCAAAGCGGCTGTGGAAGTGCAGTTTGAGCCCATGGTGGCCGGGCAGTTGGACGCCGTGGTGGCCGTTGAGCAGCGTGCCTATGCCCACCCCTGGAACCGGACCCACTTTCGCGATGCGTTGCGATCAGGTAACCAGGCCCAGTTGCTGGTGGCGGGCGACGTGTTGCTCGGGTATTTTGTGGCCATGCCGGGCGTCGACGAAGTGCATCTGCTTAACATCACCGTGGCGCCTGAATACCGGGGCCAGGGCTGGTCCCGTGTCATGCTGGATGCGCTGGCCTTGTGGGCGCGCGGCCAGTCGGCCCAGTGGGTGTGGCTGGAGGTCCGGGTGGGCAACCTGCGCGCCATGCAGGTCTACGAGGCCCATGGCTACAAGCGGGTCGGCCAGCGCAAGGATTACTATCCAGCAGGCCATGGCCAGCGCGAAGACGCGGTGGTCATGGGCCTGCGTTTGTGAAAACCTTGTGGGTCAGACCACGTTGCGCAGCAAATGTGCTCTGACCCCGACTGATTATTGCTATGGAACTAGAACTCGACACCCGCCAACGCGCCATGCTGCGCGAGATGGGCGTGCACGTCTGGTTACCGCAGGCTGAAGCGCAAGAAGCCGTGGTGGTAGAGCGTTCTGCGCAGGTAAAAGGAGGAGGCCGTAGGCCGGGGGACACGGAGCAGACCGCTCTGGCGCCACGGCTCATGGCAGATGACGCCCCCGCTGTGGTGCCATCCTCGATTGAAGGTTTGCCAAGTGCGCCCTTGGCTTTCCAAGATCTGCATTGGCCTGCGTTGGCCCAAGCGGCAGCCAACTGCCAGGACTGCGGTTTGTGCGGGGGCCGCAAAAACTCCGCACTACAGGCGCCAGCGGCAGCCACGCAAGCTGATTGGCTGGTGCTGGGCGACCCGCCGGACGAAGACGAAGACCGACTGGGCCAGCCCTTTGCCGAACAGTCGGGCGTGCTGCTGGACAACATGCTCAAGGCCGCCGGCGCCCGCCGTGGTGGGCAGGCGCGCTCGGGCGCCTACCTGAGCAACGTGGTGAAGTGCAGACCGCCGAATGCGCGCCTGCCCCAGACGGCGGAACTACAACAGTGCGCACAGTTTCTGCACCGCGAAATAGCCTTGGTGCAGCCCAAGATGATTCTGGCCATGGGCCGGTTTGCCATCCAGTTGCTGCTGCAGGAGCACCCGGAGCAGGTGACTTTGCCGTTGGGAAAACAGCGCGGTAGCGTGTACCGGTATCGTGGTATTCCCGTGGTGGTGACCTACCATCCCAAGGTGCTGTTGCGTGCCAGCGCCGACAAGGCCAAGGCCTGGGCCGACCTGTGTCTGGCCATGGATGTGCTGGACGCTGGTATAGCCCGAAATTCAATCGCCTGACAGCCCAACCCACACCAGAAAAAGATCACTGGAAACAACACCATGAAGCGACGCCACCTACTGCAAGCCACCTCAGCCCTTGCCCTGCTTCCTCTGGGAGTCGAAGCCCAAGCAGCCTACCCCAATAAGCCGATCCGTTACATCGTTCCGGTCTCTGCCGGCGGCGGCAGCGACATGGTGGGCCGCACGCTCACCGAGCGCTGGGGGGTATTGCTCAAGCAAAGTTTTATTGTGGACAACCAGTCCGGTGGCGGAGGTGTCATTGCCTGCCAAGCCACCGCGCGCGCTGCACCCGATGGCTATACCTTGCTACAAGGCTATGTGGCCACCCACGGCACCAGTCCAGCCACCCGCAAAGTACCGTACGACGCGCTGAAGGATTTCACGGCAATCGGCATGATCGGCGCCACGCCCAATGTGCTGGTGGTGAACTCGGTGCTGCCGGTAAGAAACGTCAAGGAATTCATTGAATACGTCAAGAAGAACCCAGGCAAGATCAGCTACGGCTCAGCAGGGCAAGGCTCGCTCACCCATCTGACGATGGAGTTGTTCAAGCAGCAGATCGACTCGTTCATGGTGCACATCCCTTACCGCGGCATTGCACCCGCGTTCACCGACCTGATCGGCGGGCAAACACAAGCCATGTTCCCGGGCCTGGCCGCTGCCATGCCGCACATACGCTCCGGTCGGTTACGGCCCCTGGCCGTAACCGGGCTGCAGCGCCATCCACAGTACAAAGACCTGCCCACGCTGGACGAATCGGGCTTTAAGGGCTTTGATGCACAGCAGTGGTATGGCGTAGTGGGGCCGGCAGGCATGCCAGCCCCCATCGTGAAACAACTCAACGAGACTTTGGCCACGGTGCTGCAATCACCCGAACTGCATGAGAAGTTGTCGGTCGAAGCCATCGAGCCCATGGTAATGAGTCCGGAAAAATTCGCAGCCTTCATCAAAACCGACATTGACCGCTGGACCAAGGTCGCCAAAGACCGCAACATTCAACTCGAAAGCTGATCGTCCATGGCACGCAATACCCAGGTTTCTGCAGACCACAGCGCCCCGGCAATCACCCAGATTCTGGCCAAGTTTGTAGCTACTCACCCCTCGCGCGGCTGGAGCGACGCGGTGGACCACGAAGCCCACCGCACTTTCATGAACTGGCTGGGTTGCGCGGTAGGTGCCACGGGCCACCAGGCAGCCGACGCTGCATTGGCAGCAGTCCAAATGTTGCAGCCCGCAGCGCAGGCCAGCGTACTGGGCCGCGCCACCAAAGTGGATATGGCCAGCGCCGCGTTGATTAACGGCATCACGTCCCACACCTTTGATTTTGACGACACGCACCTCAAGACCATCATCCACCCCGCAGGACCTGTTGCCTCCGCTGTGCTGGCGCTGGCGGAGCACACCGGTGCCAGTGGCCGCGACACCATTGACGCGCTGGTGATCGGCATTGATGTGTCGTGCCGCGTTGGGAACGCCATGTACCCCGACCACTACGACAGGGGCTGGCACATCACCGGCTCCACCGGCACCTTGGGGGCTGCTGCTGCCTGCGCACGTCTGCTCAAGCTGGACACCGAGAAAACCGCCATGGCCCTGGGTATTGCAGCTTCACAACCCGTGGGGATGCGCGAACAGTTCGGCACCATGACCAAGCCATTTCACCCTGGTGGCGCAGCGCGTGCGGGGTTGATGTCGGCGCTCCTGGCGCAGCATGGTTTTACGGCCAGTCCCAAAGCACTGGAAGCCCCGCGCGGCATGATGCAGACCATCTCCACCAAAAACGACTGGAGCGAAATCACCGACGAATTGGGCCAGCGGTTTGAGATTTCTTTCAACAGCTACAAACCCTTTGCTTGCGGCATCGTGATTCACCCCAGCATTGACGCCTGCGCCCAGCTACGAGCCAAGGGCGTGAAGGCTGAGCAGATTCAGCGCGTTGATCTGCGCGTGCATTCCCTGGTGCTGGAACTCACCGGCAAGAAGGAACCTGCGGACGGCCTGCAAGCCAAGTTCAGCGTCTACCACGGCTGCGCTGCCGGTCTAACCTTCGGCTACGCGGCAGAAGAAGAGTTTTCGGACCACGTCGTCAACCGCGAAGACATGGTGGCCCTGCGCCGCAAGGTGGTGGCCACGGTAGACGACTCCATCGATGAAGCCAGCGCCGACGTCACCGCAACACTGATTGACGGAACAAAAGTGCATGTGTTTGTAGAGCACGCCATTGGCTCCTTGCAGAACCCCATGACAGACGCCAATCTGGAAGGCAAGTTTCACGGTCTGGCAGACAACGTTTTGGGTGTACTACAAACCAATGCCTTGATTGCAGCCTGCTGGGAACTGGGTAGTGCCGCTAACGTTGCCGCCATTGTGAAACTGGCCACCCCCACGCGGCATGACGACTAGCTCTGCGCGCCCGCGCGTCGTGGTTCTCGGGGATGCCGAGCAGGCCCTGCGCCGTCTGGGCCAGTGGCAGGCCATTGATGCCATGGCCGACGTGGTGGTGCACTACCAGCCCTTGCGTGGCGTGGCGCTGATATGTGTTTGATGAAGAACCCCTGCCCGCGCAGGATGCGCTGCGCAACTTGCCCAACGTGTCAATCACACCGCACCTGGGCTTTGTGACCGAGCCAGTATTTCAGCGATTTGTGGATGGCGTGACTGAATGTTTGCAAGCCTGGCTCACGAACGCGCCTTTACCGCGGATATCCGCCGGGCTACGATAATCAGGGTTTCCTGCCTCAGGTGAGTTGGGGAAAAGACGCCTCTTTCAATCATGGCACGCGGGGAAGTCCCTTTCGTTCGTTAGCGCCCAGGAACAGGTCAAGAAATACAAACAACAGAGCACATAAAGATGACACCGATTAAGTACTACTGGGAAGATTTGACTCCCGACTGGCAATTTGAGTCGGACCCAAAAATTATCACATCGCACGAAATCATGTCGTTCGCGCGCGAGTACGATCCGCAGTCTTACCACGTTGATGAGGAGGCCGCGAAATCCTCGCCCTTTGGCGGTCTTATCGCCAGCGGCTGGCAAACTTGTAGCGTCGCGATGCGCCTCATGTGTGACGGCTACCTGCTCCAAACTTCGTGCATCGGTTCGCCAGGACTCGATGAGTTGCGCTGGTTTAAGCCGGTGAGACCCGGTGACGCACTGCGGCTGCATTCGACAGTCATCGAGCAAACCCCATCGCAAAAGGATCCGACCCGCGGCACAGTGAAATTTCGCTGGGACGTGCTAAACCAGAAGAACGAGGTCGTATGCACTATGACGGGTCGGCAGCATTACCGTCGCCGCACGCCGGCGAGAACACAGAACCCTTCAGCTTGAATTTTGATCACTACCAATTACCAATTGGGGATATCAAGTGAAACAACTTACTATTTTGACAGGCGCTTCTCGTGGCCTGGGCCTGGCACTGGCAGAGCAATTGCTGGCACCAGGCCATACGCTGGTGTGCATCTCCCGCAAGACTAATTCTGAACTGACTCGGCTTGCCGCAGATGCTGGTGCAGTGCTGGAGCAGTGGACCTTGGACTTGGCGCAACCCGCCATTGCTGAGCAGACATTGAGGCGGTGGCTGGATGGGCAGTCGGCAACGTTCTGGAGTAGCGCTACGCTCATCAACAATGCATGCGTCATTCCACCTCTTCTGCCATTGCGCGGCAAAGGCAGGCATGGATCACTTCACCCGCTGCATGGCGCTGGATGAAGCCCTGTATCCCAACGGTGCCAAGGTCTGCTCCCTGGCCCCTGGGGTGATTGACACCGATATGCAGGTGCAACTGCGCAGCGCCGATCCTGCGCAATTCCCCGACGTGATTAATTTCTCCAACATGCACGCACAGGGGCAACTGAGCAGCCCGGCCCAAACAGCTTCAAGGGTGCTGGCTTACTTGACTCGTTCGGATTTTGGTAGCAGTCCTTTCGGCGACATACGCGACTGAAGCCGTAAGCTACCCAGTTCAATCGCACCCGTGCTAGGGCCTCCCTACAATAGCGGTCATGAAATTTCTTGACCAGCTGCGCACCGCCGAGCGCCAAAACGGCTCCCTTCTGTGTGTGGGGCTGGACCCCGAGCCGGCCAAATTTCCTGATCATCTGCGGGGTGATGCGGGTCGCATATTTGATTTTTGCGCGGCCATTGTCGATGCCACTGCGGATCTGGTCATTGCCTTCAAGCCCCAGATTGCCTACTTTGCCGCCCACCGCGCAGAAGCGCAGCTCGAGCGCCTGGTGGCGCACATGCGCAGCATGGCACCCAATGTGCCGGTCATTCTGGATGCCAAGCGCGGTGACATCGGCAGCACCGCCGAGCAGTACGCGATCGAGGCCTTTGAGCGCTATGGAGCCGATGCCGTCACCCTGTCGCCCTTCATGGGCTTTGATTCTGTTGCGCCCTACCTGAAGTACCACGACAAAGGCGCATTCCTGCTGTGCCGCACATCGAACCCCGGTGGCGATGATTTGCAGTCGCAGCGTCTGGCATCGGTAGCGGGCGAACCCTTTTTGTACGAGCACATTGCGCGTCTGGTGCAGGGACCATGGAACCTCAATGGCCAGCTTGGGTTGGTCGTGGGCGCTACCTACCCCATAGAGATCGAGCGGGTGCGGGCTTTGGCGCCTACCGTGCCGCTGTTGATTCCCGGCGTCGGTGCGCAAGGCGGTGATGCGGCTGCCACCGTCAAGGCCGGCTGGCGTCGCCAGGGTGGTGAAACGGTGGCGCCGGTTGTGGTGAACTCGTCACGCGCGATTTTGTATGCCGCCTCGGGTGCTGATTTCGCCGCCGCATCGCGCAAGGAAGCGGTGCGAACCCGCGCTTTGTTGGCCGCTGCCTGTAACACACCGTAGCATCTGTTGCACGGCCTGGCGCCGCTGTCATGGCCGCGTCGCAGATTTGCGGCTAAGCTGCATGTCTTGTTGATCGAGGTGCAAATATGCTTGTTGCAGAACCGGTGGAAAACGTGCAGTTCGTTGATTCGAGCAATACGCATGCTGTTGAAGCAAAAATTGCAGCCGTCTTGGCCGCATCAATGTTGCAAGCCGCATGTGGTGGAGGCGGCGGGGGCAGTACCAATACCAGCGTGAGCGCTGGCGCAGCAACCACAACCCCGAGTAGCAGTAGTGCCAGCTATGCTAGCCCTGCCACGGATGAAGATGCAGCCCGCTTTTTGCTGCAAGCCCAGTTTTCTGCGTCTGATGCAGAGATTGCTGCCGTGCGCGGCAAAGGCTATTCCATCTGGATTCGGGAGCAGTTTGCAGCACCCACCACGACCACGGGTTTCGACTGGCTTAATGCGCGTGGCTACGCCACCATCAACACCACGAATTTCTTTGACCAGACCTATCCCGGCGACTACATGATCTGGAACCAGCTGATGATGTCGGGCGACGCCGTGCGCAAGCGTGTGGCGCTGGCACTGTCCGAGTTTTTTGTCGTGTCGTTGTCGGGCCTCGATTTTGCTTGGCGCAGTCACGCCATCGCCGCCTGGTGGGACATGCTGGTAGCCAATGCCTTTGGCAACTACCGCAAGTTGCTGGAAGACGTCACGCTGAATCCGGCCATGGGTTACTACCTCAATACCAAGGGCAACCTGAAGGAAAACACGGCTACTGGCCGTGCGCCGGACGAAAATTACGGCCGTGAGGTGATGCAATTGTTCACCCTTGGGTTGTACCAACTTAACGAGGACGGCTCCGAGAAACGCGACGCCAGTGGCAACAAACTGGAGTCCTACGGCCAGAGCGACATTACCAACATTGCCCGCCTCTTTACCGGGTGGGACTTCGACCAGACGCAAAACGTCAACACCGTCGAGCCGGTGAGCAACCGCACCATTCCCAGCACGGTTTTTACCCGCATCCCAATGCGCCTGACGCCGGCCAACCACTCCACGCTGGCGGCCACTTTTTTGGGTACAACGGTGCCGGCCGGTACCGATGGCGTCGCGGCGCTGAAGGCGGCACTGGATACGCTGTTCAACCATCCCAATGTGGGCCCCTTCTTTGGCAAGCAGATGATCCAGCGCATGGTCACCAGCAACCCCAGTCCCGCCTACGTTGCGCGCGTGGCCAGTGCCTTTAACAACAATGGTGCGGGTGTACGGGGTGACCTGCAGGCAGTTTTTGCGGCAGTGTTGCTGGACGACGAGGCTAGAGGGCCAACGGGTTTGACACAAAACGGTTTTGGAAAATTGCGTGAACCCATGGTGCGCATGGTTCAGTGGGGTCGCACGTTTGGCATCAACTCGGCACGTGGCTCCTGGAAGATGGGCAACACCAGCAACCCGGCCACGCAATTGGGACAAAGTCCGTTGCGCTCTCCCAGCGTGTTCAATTTTTTCCGGCCTGGCTATGTGCCGCCGTCAACCGCACTGAGCGCTATTCTCACGCCTGCTCCCGAGTTTCAACTGGTCAACGAAAGCAGTGTCGGGGGCTACTTGAATTTTGTGCAAGGCGTCATCCGCAATGGCATTTTTGTCAATGCACCGGATCTGCCGCAGAGTGCCAGCAACGCGACCAACGGTTACGACATTACAGCCAGCTATGCAGCAGAACTGGGCTTGGTTCTGGATGCCGCTGCGCTGGTTAAGCGCCTGAACCTGCTGCTGTGTGCCGGGCAAATGTCCGCTGCCAACCAGACCCTGATCGTGACGGCGCTGAACGCGACAGCACTGACGGCTACCAGCACAGAAAGCGCCAGGCGCGACCGCGTCGGCGCAGCTGTGCTGCTGGTGATGGCGTCAAGCGAATACCTGATTCAAAAATAGGGCCAGCCATGCACTTGCTCCAGCCTGACCACCCGAGCCGCCGCGCCTTCCTGCGCCGCAGTGCCCAGCTTGCATTGAGCGGCGCCGCTTTGCCAATGGCTCTCAACCTGGCCGCCATTGGCGAAGCCGCCGCGTTTGATGCGACCGATTACAAAGCCCTGGTCTGCGTGTTCCTCTATGGTGCCAACGACTATGCCAATACTGTGGTGACTTACGACGACGCCAGCTATAACTTGTATAGCGCCATTCGTGGTGGCGGTACGAGCCAGGCGGCGGGCGGTATTGCATTGGCCAAATCTGCGCTGACAGCGACGCTGCTCAACCCGACCACAGCATTGCCCGGCGGGCGTCAATATGCGCTGCACCCGGCCATGACCGGGCTGGCCAACCTGTTCAACAGTGGCAAAGCTGCCGTGCAACTCAACGTGGGTCCACTGGTAGTGCCACTGACCAAGGCGCAATACAGCGGCTCCGACCGGGTCAATTTTCCGTTGCCACCCAAACTGTTTTCCCACAACGACCAGCAGTCGATCTGGCAGTCGTCTTCGCCCGAAGGCTCCACCATCGGTTGGGGCGGCAATATGGGCGACCTGGCGTTGCCCGGCAACGCAAATTCCCTGTTTACCTGTATCAACGTCACTGGTAATGCGGTGTTCCTGTCGGGTGACAGTGCCTTGTCCTACCAGGTTAGTACCGGCGGTGCCGTGGCCATCAATGCGATCAAGAACAATGTGTATGGATCGAGTGCGGTAAAGACCGCGTTGGCAGGCTTGATCCAGCAGACACGGACCCACACGCTGGAGAACGAATACAACAAGGTGACCGCACGCGCCATTGGGGCGGAGACGCAAATCACGGCAGGCTTGGCCGGTGTGACTTTGGGTACTTCCTTTCCAGCTAACAACTCGCTGGCCGATCAGCTCAAGATGGTGGCCCGTCTCATTGGCGCACGCAACGGCCTGGGGGCCAAGCGCCAAGTGTTCATCGTGTCTCTTGGCGGCTTTGACTTGCATGACAACCTGATCTCGCAACACCCCGGGTTGCTGGGCAAGGTCAGCGATGCCATGACCGCGTTTTTCAACGCCACGGTGGAGTTGGGTGTTGCCAATAAAGTGACTGCCTTTACCGCCTCGGATTTCGGCCGCACGCTGAGCTCCAACGGAGACGGCTCAGACCACGGTTGGGGTAGCCACCACTTCATGGTGGGTGGTGCTGTCAAGGGAGCCGCATTTTATGGAACGCCCCCGCCGGTCAGCGTTGGCAGCACGGCGGCGGCGCAGGATCAGTGGCATGTGGGCCAGGGCCGCTTGCTGCCATCGACCTCGGTAGATCAGTACGCGGCCACTTTGGGTAGCTGGTTTGGCGTGGCCGACGGCGAACTGGCTGGCATTCTGCCCAATTTGCGGCATTTTGGCGCATCAGCGGGTCGCCCAGACTACCCGACGAATCTGGGTTTCATGGCGTAATATGGCCCCATGATCGATCTCTATACCGCTGCTGCGCCCAATGGGCACAAGGTCTCCATTGCGATGGAGGAACTGACCTTGCCCTACACGCTCAAGGTGCTGGACCTTGCACTTGCACTTGCAGCGCTGGCTGGGTGCGATTCGCGCACGCCCCCACTATGGTAGAAATGGGCCAGTCCAGCAAGACAGGAGTGTGACACGATGAAACTGTTTGTATCCCCCGGCGCGCCCAGTCCTCGGCGCGTCATGATGTTCATGGTTGAGAAAAATATTACCGGCATCGATCTGGTGAATGTGGACCTGAACGCCCAAGAGCACAAAGGCGAAGCCTACCGCGCCAAGAGTCCACTGGCCAAGGTGCCTGCACTCGAACTCGACGATGGCCGCGTGCTGACCGAGACGCGCGCGATTTGCACCTACCTCGAAGGCGTCTACCCAGAGCCTAATCTGATGGGCGTGGACTCCGGCGAGCGTGCCTTCATTGAAATGGCCGATCGGCGCGCGGAGTTGTATCTGCTGGCCGGTATCGCCAACACCGTTCGCCACACGCACCCGGGCCTGGCGCCGCTGGAGCAACCACAATTTCCTGACTATGGTCACTCGCAGGCACTCAAGGTGCGTGAGGTGGCCGCCTGGTTTGACCACGTGCTGGAGCGTCAGCCCTGGATGGCTGGGGAGCGATTCACCATTGCCGACATTACGGCCTTCTGTGCCATTGAATTCGCCAAGCTCATGAAGTTTCAGCCTGGCAAAGAGGGCCTGCCGGCGTTGCAGGCCTGGCGCGACCGGGTTGCAGAGCGTGCCAGCGCTCTGGCGAGGTAGTGCAATATGACAACGCTTGTTTTACACGGGTTTAGCGCAAGCAATTACTACAACAAAAGCAAGATTGCCCTGCTTGAGGCCAACGCTGACTTCACGGAGCACGCAGTCTTCCCGGGCGAGATAGACCGACAAAGTAGTCCTTTACGGAAGGCGCCCTACCTGAGCACGCCGAATGGGCCTATCTGCGAAAGTCAGGTCATTGTGGAATATGTCGCTCAGACCTATCCAAGTGCAAAATTGTTTCCAGAAAGCCCCTTTGAAGCGGCCAAAGTGCGGGAGCTTTGCACTTTTCTCGATATTCACCTTGAACTGGTTGCGCGTCGTCTTTATGCGCAAGCATTTTTTGGCGGGAAGGTGAGTGACGGGCTCAAAGATACAACCAGAAAAGAGCTTGGCAGAAATATCAAGGCATTCTTCCAACTCGCCAAGTTTTCACCGTACGTGGCGGGTGAATCGTTCACGGCGGCGGATATTTCGGCCTATACACACTTGCCAATGGTTCGCTCAGTCGGCAAAAAAATTTACGCAGAAGAATTGCTGGGTGAATTTGATCTGAAATCCTATGTGGCAATGCTTGATGCGCGCCCCGCATTTGCGAAGACCTCTGCCGACGCTGCCGCTGGCATGCCTTCGTTTAATGCTTACATGCAAGCCGCGATGCAGCAAACGCCAGCCCCCAAGTAGGGAAAGACGCGAATGCCATGAAGTTCTCGGTCTCGGTTGCCCCGCGCGATGTCGCGATGATGAGCGCCGGGGGTCCGATAGAATTTCAAAGCAAAATGGGTGGGGAGATCATCGATGACTAAAAGAATCTTGGTCGGCTTAATTGCCTTGCTAGCCGTGCTCTTGGGCTTGGCCGTCGCAACGAATAGGCTGGCGCCGGCAACCGCAGCAAAGTTGTTGCGCGACATGTCACGCAGCGCAGCCGGACTAGAGTTGAAAACCATGGAAGTCCAGGGGAAGGTATTCCCATACCTCAGCGGGGGTACTGGCGAGCCGCTGGTTCTGGTGCATGGTTTTACGGCCAACAAGGACGCATGGGGTTTTATCGGGCGTTACCTGACGCCCAAGTACACCGTGTACGCCCCCGACCTGCCCGGGTTTGGCGATGCGTCGCGTGACCCCAACGCGGACTACAGCTATGACGCGCAGGTGGAAAATCTGCATGCATTCATCAAGGGTTTAGGTCTCACTGCGGTGCATCTGGGTGGAAGCTCGATGGGTGGCGGTGTGGTGGCCTTGTATGCCGCCAAGTATCCTAACGAAGTTGCCAGTTTGTGGCTGCTAGACGCTGGTGGCACTCACGAATTCATTGACTCGGCGCTTATGAAACACTACGTGTCGACTGGTGAATTCCCACTGCTTGTGAAAACACAGGAACAGCAGGCCAAGCAAATGGAAATGCTGTTTGGCAAGCCCAAGTTCATTCCCTATTCGGTGGCCTACGCCTTTCTGGAAAACTCCAAAAAGGACTTTGAATTCCACCACAAAATTCTGAAAAACATGGCCGCCGCAGCCAATCCGATCGAGGCACGCTTCAGCAATCTGCAGACACCGACGTTGATCGTTACCGGGGAGCAGGACCGAATTGTCCCGCCCACCTCCGTGCAGACGCTGGCCAAAGTTTTCCCGAAGAGTCAGGTGAAGGTGATGCCCGGTGTGGGCCACATCCCCATGGCGGAAGACCCGAAGACCACAGCTGAAGACTACCTGGCATTCAGGACGACGTTATCGAAAGCACCGTAGTTTGTGTCAGTAGAGGGAGTGCTATCTAAAAGGTAGCTAACAGCGCAAGTTCGACGGGTGCTACAGGGGCAAAAGCCTTCTCAAATAGCGCCCGGTGTGGCTGTCCGGGTTGGCCGCAATGTTTTCCGGCGTACCAACCCCCAGCACGGTGCCGCCGCCCGAACCGCCCTCGGGACCCATATCGATTAGCCAGTCGGCGGTCTTGATCACGTCCAGGTTGTGCTCTATGACCACAATGGTGTTACCCGCATCACGCAACTGGTGCAGCACCTTGAGCAGCAAATCAATGTCGGCAAAGTGCAGTCCGGTGGTCGGTTCGTCCAGGATGTAGAGCGTGCGCCCGGTGTCGCGCTTACTCAGTTCCAGTGCCAGCTTGACGCGCTGCGCTTCGCCACCCGACAGCGTGGTGGCCGCCTGCCCCAGCTTGACGTAACTCAGACCCACATCCAGCAGGGTTTGCAGCTTGCGCGCGATGGTGGGAACGGCGTGTAAGAACTCAAAAGCCGCCTCCACCGTCAGACCCAGAATCTGTGCAATGTTCTTGCCTTTGTAGAGCACCTCCAGCGTTTCGCGGTTGTAGCGCTGGCCGGCGCAGACATCGCAGGGCACATAGACGTCCGGCAAAAAGTGCATCTCCACCTTTACCATGCCGTCGCCCTGGCAGGCCTCGCAGCGGCCACCGGCGACGTTGAAGGAAAAGCGCCCGGGCCCGTAGCCGCGTTCGCGCGCCGTGGGTACCTCGGCCATCAGTTCGCGGATGGGGGTGAACAGGCCCGTGTAGGTGGCGGGGTTGGAGCGCGGCGTGCGCCCGATCGGCGACTGGTCTACGTTGATGACCTTGTCGAAATGTTCAATGCCTTCAATCGCCGCGTGAGCGGCGGGTTCCTCATGGGCGCGGTAGATGGTGCGGGCCACGGCCGCGTACAGCGTGTCGTTTACCAGGGTGGACTTGCCCGAACCGGACACTCCCGTAACACAGGTGAATAGGCCCACGGGAAAGTCCACGCTCACGGTTTTCAGGTTGTGGCCCGTTGCGCCCACGACGCGCAGCGTCTGCAACGCGCCTTGCGTGGCCAGATGGTGCGCTTCGCGCTCGGCACGGCGCACGGCGGCCGGGCTTGGTGCGTAACGTTGTGTCTTGTCGGCCGGTTTGTAGGGCTGCACATGTACCGTGGGCAGCCACGGCGTGCGTTTGCGCGGCACGGCAATTTTGAGCGTCTGCGCCAGGTACTGGCCGGTGAGCGATTGAGTGTTGGCCTTGATCGTTTCGAAGTCGCCCTGCGCAATGACGCGCCCGCCGTGAATGCCCGCACCCAGCCCCATGTCGATGATGTGGTCGGCCGCTCGCATCATGTCCTCGTCATGCTCCACCACCAGCACGCTGTTGCCAATGTCGCGCAGGTGTTTGAGCGTGTCGATCAGTCGGTCGTTGTCGCGCTGGTGCAGTCCGATGCTGGGCTCGTCCAGCACATACATCACCCCCGTCAGGCCCGAGCCAATCTGGCTGGCCAGACGGATGCGCTGGCTCTCGCCACCGGAGAGCGTTTCGGCGCTGCGGTCCAGGCTCAGGTAGTTCAGGCCCACATCGTTCAAAAACTTCAGGCGCAGGCCAATCTCGCGCACCACTTTGGCAGCAATGTCGCCCTTGGCGCCGTGCATGGTCAGGGTCTGAAAATAGGCGTAGCTCTCGCGCAGCGTGGCGCGGCTGACCTCGAAAATGGCGCGCGCTTGCGCGCCTTCGCCAATCTTGACGTGGCGTGCTTCGACCCGCAGGCGCGAACCGTCGCATGACAGGCAGTGCTGGGTGCTGCGCAAACGTGCCAGGTCTTCGCGCACCATGGCCGAATCGGTCTCGCGGTAGCGCCGTGCCATGTTGGGGATGATGCCCTCGAAGGGGTGTTTTTTGCTCAGCTTCTTTCCCTGCGAAGCACCCGAGTCCATGATGTAGCTGAACTTGATTTCTTCTACACCCGAGCCCTGCAGGATGGCCTGTTGCACGGTTTCAGGTAGCGACTCGAACGCAGCATCAATATCAAACTTGTAGTGCTTGGCCAAACTCTCCAGCATGCTGAAGTAATAGCCATTGCGCCGGTCCCATCCCTTGATGGCGCCACTGGCCAGGCTCAGTGACGGGAAGGCCACCACCCGCGCCGGGTCAAAAAACTCTTGCACACCCAGGCCGTCGCAGGTCGGGCAGGCGCCCACGGGCGAGTTGAACGAGAATAGGCGTGGCTCCAGTTCGCTAATGGAGTGGCTGCACACGGGACAAGCAAACTTGGCGTTGAATAAGTGCTCTTTAGGGCTGTAGCCACCGTCAGTAATGCGTGAGGCGCTATCATTTTCGATTGTCTTGCTTTCCATTTCCAGCGCAATGGCGCGCCCGTTGGCCAAGCGAAGGGCGGCTTCGAAGCTTTCGGCGAGGCGTTGCTTGAGGTTGTCGTAGTCGGTTCTTGCTGCAACGCTGGTGGCGTGATTTTCGGTGGGCAGGGTTTGATTCGGCGCGGCCCGCACCTTGATGCGGTCTATCACCACATCAATATCGTGCTTCTCGGTTTTCTTCAAGGTGGGCAAATCGTCAAATTCAAAGGTTTTGCCGTTGATCCGAAAGCGCACATAACCCTGGGCCTGCATCTCGGCAAACACGTCCAGAAACTCGCCCTTCTTCTCGCGCGCAACGGGTGCCAGAATCATCAGCCGTGTGTCGGCCGGCAGCGCCAGTACGGCGTCCACCATCTGGCTGACGGTCTGGCTTTGCAGGGGCAAGTCGTGCTCGGGGCAATAGGGCGTGCCGGCGCGGGCAAACAGCAGGCGCAGGTAGTCATGAATTTCGGTCACCGTGCCCACGGTGGAGCGCGGGTTGTGGCTGGTGGCTTTTTGTTCGATGGAGATGGCAGGCGACAGGCCTTCAATCACATCCACGTCGGGCTTGTCCATCAGTTGCAAAAACTGGCGCGCGTAGGTGGACAGGCTCTCTACATAGCGTCGCTGCCCTTCCGCATACAGCGTGTCAAACGCCAGGCTGGACTTGCCCGAACCACTCAAGCCAGTGATGACCACCAACTGGTTGCGCGGAATGTCCAGGTCGATGTTTTTCAGGTTGTGCGTGCGCGCACCGCGGATGCTGATGGTCTGCTGCTGCAAGGCCCGGGCCAGGTAGGTGCCGTGCGGGTCGTGGGGCGCGTGGGTGCCGTCGGGAGATGGATTCAAGGTGACTGCCGGTTGAGAGAAACCCACCATGATAGTGAAAGACGGCTGGGGGCGTCGGTATGCACCCAGCCCACGCTGGCACTGCCCCATGCCCCTCATGCGGCATCCACCCGCGCCGACAAGCTGCGCAAACGCCTGGGCTGGGAAGCTGGCATCTTGAATGGCGACTGAGGCAAGCCCAAAGGTATGCATTGGAAGACCTACCAGCGGCTCAAAATCCACCATGACGCGCTGGTGCAGGTAAGCCTGCATGACATTGGCCGCAAGCTGGGGTTTCTGCACAAGTTGCTGGAGCGGTAAATCTGTTTCGCAAAAGTGACGCTTGGTCCACCTGTCAGAAGCCCAAAGAACCAGCGGGAGTCAGCCATAATTGAACGGATAAACAGGTAATGCCGCCAATTCTTGGCATTCGCAGGAAAAAGCCTTGCCTGACAGGGAAATAAAAATATGCAATGGATCGCCCCCTCAGAAAAAGACAGCGCCACAACCACGCTCGAGGCGCGCCTGTGGGATGCCGCCGACCAGTTTCGCGCCAATTCCGGCCACGCTGGACTACGACGCTTTCGGGCGCATTTACGAATACTTCCTGGGCGAATTCGCCATGACCGAGGGCCAGGGCGGCGGCAAGT
>CANNRR010000042.1 GCA_947508055.1 Burkholderiales bacterium | reverse complement strand
TTCGCATCAACCGCAAGGGCGATGCATTCGAGGGACCGTTACTGGAGTTGAAGGTGGATGCGTTTGAGGGTTTCTTCAACGAGCCGCGCTATCACTTTCTAAAGAACGAAGGCCATGGAGAAGCCAGTCGGGCCGAGTTTCTGGATGAAAACCATACCGTCATTCACAACGCTACCTATACCACCTGCCGACGCAAGCCCGGACCCGAATGGCTACCCGACTGGATTCTGCGGGCCACCAGCATCAGTCTGGACAACGACCAGGATGTCGGCATAGCCCATGGTGCCGTGGTCAGCTTCAAAGGTATTCCGGTATTGCCGATTCCTGCGGTCAGTTTTCCGTTGACCGACAAGCGCAAGTCCGGGTTTTTGCCGCCCACGGTTGGCATTGGTACGGACAATGGCGTGGAGGTGGTGCAGCCCTACTACTGGGACATTGCGCCCAACCGGGACGCTACCTTTACGCCCAAATTCATGACTCAACGGGGTGTTGATTTCGGCGCCGAATTCCGGTATCTGGAGCCGCAATATATAGGCTCTATGCGCGCCAATTTCATGCCCGGCGACCGACTGACCGATACGGATCGCTGGGGAGTTTCCTATTCTCACCAGGGTGTCGTTCCCACGCCATTGGGCAACGTGATGCTGGGTGCCAACGTCAACCGGGTCAGTGACGACACCTACTGGCGCGATTTCACTAGCAACAGTGCGAGTACCAGCGGCGTTTCCAGCACCACGACCAGTGGCGGCGCTGCCATTACCCAGCGGTTGCTGCCCACGGATGTCATTGCCACCTGGGCGCTGGGGTCGTTTTCCAGCGCCGTGCGGGTACTCAAATGGCAGACCTTGCAGGACGTGACTGCGCCGATTGTGCCGCCCTTTGATCGCGCCCCGCAGTTGACAGGCCGGTATGCATTGACCAACGTACAGGGTCTGGATTGGTCGGTTGAGGGCGATTTCACCCAGTTTGAGGCCGATCGCTTGAAGACCCTGCAACCCAACGCGCAGCGCGGTGTGGCACTGCTACAGGTCAGTCGGCCTTGGCTGGCACCAGCGGGCTTTTTCACGCCCAAGCTTCAACTGCACGCCAGTGCCTACCAGTTTGATGCCGCGCTCTCCAACGGCACGCGCTCGGCCGATAGCGTGGTCCCCACCTTCAGTGTGGACAGCGGCCTGGTGTTCGAACGCGAAACCCGGTTCTTTGGACGAGACCTGATCCAGACCCTGGAGCCGCGCGCCTTTTATGTGTACACACCGTACCGTAAGCAAAGTCAGCTGCCCAACTACGACACCGCCAGCAACGACTTCAATTTTGCAACGATTTACACCGAAAGCGCCTTTGTCGGTCATGACAAAATTTCCGACAGCAACTTGCTCACACTAGGCGTCAGCACCCGCTTCGTTGACGCCGACAGCGGCGCCCAGTTGGCACGCTTTGGCATGGCGCAGCGCTTGCGGTTTGATGATCAGCAAGTCACGCTGAACCCCCTCGACGCAACGGCACAGGCCGGTTTCAGCGATGTGCTGCTGGGTGCCTCGGTCAACGTGCACGACAGTTGGGCGGTGGATTCCACGGTCCAGTACAACGCTAAGACTGACCAGTCCATCCGCTCCACCATCGGA
This sequence comes from Burkholderiales bacterium, assembly GCA_947508055.1. Taxonomy (GTDB): domain Bacteria; phylum Pseudomonadota; class Gammaproteobacteria; order Burkholderiales; family Burkholderiaceae_C; genus Allorhodoferax. The sequence goes on along the minus strand of CANNRR010000042.1, from coordinate 24,034 downwards.
ACGCGTTACAACCCGGGCAACTACCGGGTTATCAATGCCGCTTACCGATACCAGCGCGATGCGAGCGAGCAGTTGGATGTCAGCTGGCAATGGCCGATCAACAATTTGTGGGGTGATATGGGGCAGGACCTTGGCGCAGGACGTGGTCAGGGCGAGGGGCGTTACTACAGCGTGGGGCGGATGAACTACAGTCTCAACGAACGGCGACTGGTCGACACCATTCTGGGTGTCGAGTACGATGCGGGCTGCTGGCTGGCGCGCGTCGTGCTGGAGCGGGTGCAGACCAGCACCTTCACTGCGACCGGGCGGTTAATGTTTCAGCTCGAATTTGTCGGGTTTACCCGTTTGGGTGTGAGCCCATTGCAATCCTTGACCCAAAACATTTCGCGATACCAGAATTTGCGTGATTCGGGCGGCACCTTGAGCCGTTTTAGCAACTACGATTGAAAGACCATGAATTTTCGAACTTGGGTACCCGTTTTTGGCCTTTTTTGCAGCACCATTTGGGTCTGCGCATACGCGCAGGCGTCGCGGCCTGCCGACTCGATTGTGGCGGTCGTCAATTCCGAGCCTGTTACCCACAGCGAGGTGCGTGCAGCGATGCAGCGTGTCGCCAGAGACATGGCGCAGCAGCGTGTTGCGACCCCACCGGCGGAGGAACTCCAGCGTCGCGTGCTGGAACGCCTGATCAATGAGCGTGCACAGTTGCAGCATGCCCGAGAGACGGGCATTCGGGTGGATGAATTGGCGGTTGATCAGGCAGAGCAAAATGTGGCGCGCCAGAACCAGATCGACGTAGCCGAACTACGCTTGCGGGTGGCCAAAGACGGTATTAACCCGACCCAGTTCCGCAGCCAACTGCGCGATCAACTGACGCTGTCGCGTCTGCATGAACGCGACGTTGAAGGGCGTCTGCGGATTTCGGAAGCAGACATCGATGCCGTAATTTCTGAACAACAGACAGGCCAGACTGATCCGTTGGCGCAAGAGATTAACCTGGCCAATTTGCTGGTTTCGGTTCCCGAGAACGCCACGACCGAGCAAGTGGCACAGCGGATGCTGCAAGCGCAAAAGGTGCTGGACCGCATTCGTGCAGGCGAAAATTTCGCAGTGCTGGTCAATGAGCTGTCTGCGGGGGACCGTGCCAATGGGGGGCAGTTGGGCTTGCGTCGGGCCGATCGCTATCCGCCATCCTTTGTAGCAGCAACCCAGACTCTGGCGGCAGGTGGTGTCTCGGAGATCGTTCGTTCCGGTGCCGGCTTTCATATTCTGAAAGTGATTGAGAAGAAGGCGCCATCCGTACCGGTGAAGGCAATGGTGCAAACCCATGCCCGCCATATTTTGTTGCGTGCCGGGCCGCAGTTGCCACAAGCGGCGGCGCTGACACAGACGGCCAGTTTTAAGAAACGCATTGAGTCGGGTGGCAGCACGTTTGAGGCATTGGCCCGAGAACATTCACAAGATGGTAGCGCGCCACAGGGGGGCGATCTGGGTTGGGCTGGAGCGGGTGCCTTTGTTCCGGAGTTTGAAGAGCCGATGAACCGCCTGGCCGATGGACAGATCAGTGAACCTGTGGTTTCCCGCTTTGGCGTGCATCTGATCCAGGTGATCGAGCGTCGGCGCGTCGACCTCAGTGAGCGCGAGGTACGTGAGCGCATCCGTGCCCAACTCAAGGAGAGCCGGTATGACGCTGTCTTTGCCAGTTGGGCCGCGGAAATTCGCGCTAATGCCTTTGTTGAGCTGCGCGAACCGGCAGAGTAATTTCCGGGCATGAAACACATTGCCCGCAAGCGATTTGGTCAGCATTTTCTGACCGACCGCGTCATTATTGAGGCCATCGTTCAGGCCATTGCGCCCAAACCTGGTCAACGCATGGTGGAGATTGGTCCCGGCCTGGCTGCGCTAACCCAACCCCTGGTGGAGCGCCTGGGGAATTTGACTGTCATTGAACTAGACCGTGACCTGGCTCAGCGCTTGCGCAGTCATGGACAGCTTACGGTGATCGAGTCCGACGTGTTGAAAGTGGACTTTGCCCTTGTCAATGCTGCGTGGAATGCTACCAATTTAGCAGCAAGCGTTGATGCCGACACTGGTGAAATACCGGCAAACAAGTTGCGCGTAGTTGGGAATTTGCCGTACAACATTTCAACGCCCATTCTTTTTCATTTGTTGGATGCGGTGGATGTGATTGAAGACCAGCACTTCATGCTGCAAAAGGAAGTGATTGACCGTATGGTTGCAAAGCCCGCAACGGCGGCGTTTGGACGACTCAGCGTGATGCTTCAGTGGCGTTACGCGATGGAGAACGTGCTTCTGGTTCCGCCCGAGAGTTTTGATCCGCCACCACGGGTGAATAGCGCGGTCGTTCGCATGGTGCCATTGGTCAGTCCGCCGGTGGTTAGTGTGACGCTGCTGAGCGAGTTGGTCCAGGTGGCGTTCAGCCAGCGGCGCAAATTGTTGCGCCATACCCTGGGTCGTTGGCTGGAAGAAAAGGGCTTTGGCGGAACGTTTGACGTACAGCGCCGTGCTGAAGAGGTGCCGGTAGGCAGCTATGTGGAATTGGTTCAGCAACTGCAACTGGAACTGGAATCGGGCACACCATGCGATTGACAACCTACACTGATTACGCACTGCGCACGCTGATGCACCTAGCCGTTAATCGCGACCGGTTGGTGACGATTCAGGACATTGCCAACTTGCACAGCATTTCAAAGAACCACTTGACCAAGGTTGTCCACCAACTGGGGCAGATCGGACTGGTGACCACTGTGCGGGGTCGCAATGGAGGACTGAAGCTGGGGTTGGAGCCGGCAGACATCAACATTGGAAACGTGGTGCGTCAGACCGAAACCGACTTTCACATGGCCGAATGCTTTCACCCCGAAAACAACCGGTGCGTTTACGCTTCCGCATGTTTGCTGGAAGACGCCCTGGGAGCCGCGACGGCAGCCTACTTGTGCGTGCTGGACGGGGTCACTCTGGATAATCTGGTGATCAAAAAGTCTGGAATTCCAGGGGTCGGAATAAGCGGCCACCCGGTAACGTTTCTCTCCAACCGGCAAAAACTCAACCCCTAAATCAGCTTTGAGTAGGTTGACGTCGTGGGCTGGCCCAGGTACTTGTCGAACACCATGCCACTGGCGCGCACAAACAGCCGTCCCTTGGGGGTCACGCGTATGGCTGAAGCGTCGATGGTGATCAGGCCGGCTTCTTCGTACGGTTTGAGTCGCAGCAACTCGGCCTCGAAATAGGTCTTGAAGTCGATGCCGTAGTCGCGGTTGATGGCGTCAAACTCCACCGGCGCACTGCACATCAACGTCATGATGATGTCGCGGCGCAGCACGTCATCCTGGCTCAGTTCGAACCCTTTTTCAATTGGCAGGCGTCCGGCGTCCAGGTGCTGGTAGTAGGCGCTCACGGTGCGCACCGCCTGGCTATACGAGTCGCCGACCTTGCTGATGGCCGATACACCCAGACCGATCAGGTCGCACTCGGAACGGGTGGTATAGCCCTGGAAGTTACGGTGCAGGGTTTTGTCCAACCGGGCCTTGTTCAACTCATCGCCGGGCTTTGAGAAGTGGTCCAGACCAATGTAGACGTAACCAGCTTCGAGCAGTCTGCGCATCGACATCAGGAATATCTGAAGACGCAATTCGGCCGAAGGCAGATCGCTTTCGAAAATCAGGCGTTGCGCCTTGAAGCGGCCTGGCAAGTGCGCATAGTTGTACAACGCGATGCGGTCGGGTGAGACGCGGATCAGGCTGTCCAGAGTGCGGCTGAAACTGTCGAGCGTTTGCTTTGGCAGGCCGTAAATCAGGTCCGCATTGATGGACTGGAAGTTGAACTTTCGGCTCTCCACTACGGCCTGTTCTACCATGTCCAGTGGCTGGATGCGGTTGACTGCCTGTTGCACCGCTGGATCAAAGTCTTGCACACCAAAGCTGTTGCGGTTGAAGCCCAACTCGGCCAGCATGGACAGGGTGTGGGGCTGGACGGTGCGGGGGTCAATTTCTACGCCCAGTTCAGCGTCCGGGGTGAACTCAAAGTGCATGCGCACCATGGCCATCAGCTGTCGCAACTCATCTTCACTGAAGAACGTTGGCGTGCCACCGCCCAGATGCAACTGGACTGTTTTGCGGTCATTGCCAATGCGTGACGCCACAAGCGCCATTTCCATGTTCAGGTAACGCAGGTATTCTGCAACGCGCACATGGTCCTTAGTGATGATCTTGTTGCAGGCGCAGAAATAGCACAGCGACTCACAGAATGGTAAATGGATGTAGATCGATAACGGCGGGTTGCCTGTGCGGTTAGAGCGCTGGTCTAGGTAATCCCGATAGTTCGTTTCGCTGAAATTGGCGTGGAACCGATCTGCTGTGGGGTAAGAGGTGTAGCGTGGGCCGAGTTTGTCAAACTTGCGGACCAGTTCTTCGGAAATTTCCAGATCGGGCGAAGCGCTTGTCATTGCTGTGTCCTGTGAGTAATAAAAAACCCATCACAAGGATGGGCTTTTTGGGGCTAACCGCATGCTCAGGCGGCTGCCAGCCAGTATCCGGAGTTAAAAGGGCTGCTCATACGCAGCGCAAATGGAGATACGTCCAACAGTTTGTCGGTCGGCATTTTTTCGCCGGATTCTGTCGTCATTTCAATACCCGCGAGTGCCGGGTTTTGTGCGGCGGAACCGCTTGCCTCGTTCGCCCGTTCTGCTTGGCTAGTGTGTGCAGAACGGGCTACAGAAAAGAATAGAAGCATCGAAACGGAATCTTCCGGTCCCCCCAATAGTCTGCTGTATCGCGGAAGATGTCGAGCAGTTGCTCACGCGCTTCCTTGTCAAACTTGGTGTTGGCGGGAATGTGCTCCAGCACGGCAATAAAGCCAGGCTGAGGGCCTGACTTGTGAACCGGGTCGGTCATGCTGTCATAGAGCGCATCAAAATTCTTGCCGACGTGGGCTGGCAACTTGAATTGCTGGCCGATCAGGTCAAGCACGTCTTGCTTGGTTTGCGCGTCTGCCAGGTTGGCATACAGGAAGTGCTGTCCCAAGGCCTGGGCAGCTTCCTGCAAATCTGGCACCCTAAAGGCACGGATTGACTGCACGATGTTGGTTCTGACTGTTCGAAGTGGCATATCCATTCCCGCTTCTCTTTCATAAAAGGTATAAATTCGATTCACGGCACTATCTTGCGAAAACTCGCATAGTGATCGGCCGTATAAAAACAGGCATCTGGTGTGGTGGCAGGTCCTCCACACACAATTCGACGGGCACCCCGATTGCCGGATTGGGGTGTTTTGACGGTGTATTCACGGTAGTAGCCCCGTTTTTCAGCTGGCAGCAAACGCTCCCGATTGCCAAAGACCACGCCATCCTTATCAAAGTGGAAAGGACCACCTTGATGGATCAAGCGATAGATTTCAATTCCCTGTGGAGGTAACTGGTTCAGTGCCACCGTGGCGCCTGCAGCGGACGATGGAGCCCACTCCTTTGCCTGTACACCGCCACACGCCACAGTCAGAGCCAGCAAAAAGCTGGTAAGCACTAACTTTAGGGACCCTTTGCTCACCATCAAACCCCTCAAACGACTCCGGGTTAACCCGAGAAATCCAAGGGATGTAGTGTCGTGTATTTCACCAAAAAAAGCAAGGCCTTGCTCAAATTGTAGGCAAAGCCCTTAGGATTTTTTACGATGTAAGTGTGTGCTAACTGTCATAATGACGATTAGCGAACAGCGTTTGCATCCGCGACGGTAAGCGCCGTCATATTCACGATTCGGCGTACGGTGGTGCTTGCCGTGAGCACGTGCACTGGCTTGGCTGCACCCAAAAGCACAGGGCCAATGGCAATATTGCCGCCCGCAGCGGTTTTCAGCAGGTTGTACGCAATATTAGCGGCATCGATGTTGGGCATAACCAGCAGATTTGCATCGCCATGCAGCGTACTGTTGGGCATCAGCGCCATACGGGCTGCACCATCCAACGCCACATCGCCGTGCATTTCGCCATCCACCTCCAGCCAGGGCGCATGCTGTTGCAGCAGCGCCAGCGTCTGACGCATCTTGAGGGCGCTGGGTTCGTTGCTACTTCCAAAGTTGGAGTGGCTCAGCAAGGCTGCCTTAGGTTTGAAGCCAAACCGGCGCATTTCTTCTGCTGCCATGATGGTTATCTTGGCCAATTCACGCGCCGTTGGGTCGTAGTTGACGTGAGTGTCCACCAGGAAGACCTGGCGACCGGGCAGCATGAGACCGTTCATGCAGGCGTAGATTGGCACGTCCAGCGCCGCATCGACTCCGGCTGCTGTGCGCTTGCCAATGACATGGTCGATGTATTGCAGGTGCAACGCCGTTGTACCCCAGGTGCCACAAATCATGCCATCAACATCTCCTTTATGCAGGAGCATGGACCCGATCAGGGTCAAGCGTCGACGCATTTCAATTTTTGCGACTTGGGCAGTCATGCCCTTTCGCTCGGTCATCCGGTGGTAGGTTTGCCAGAAATCCCGGTAGCGGTGATCCTGCTCGACATTGACCACATCGTAGTCCACGCCCTCCTTCAGTCGCAGGCCAAACTTCTCAACACGTTCGGCGATGACGGATGGCCGACCAATCAGCGTAGGCAGTGCCAGGCGTTCGTCGACCACGATCTGGGCGGCCCGAAGCACGCGCTCGTCTTCGCCCTCGGCGTAGGCAACGCGCTTTTTTAGTGCTTTTTTGGCTGCCGTGAAAATGGGCTTCATCGTGGTGCCCGAGGCGTAGACGAAGCTCTGCAGCCTTTCGCGGTAGGCGTCCATGTCGGCAATCGGGCGCAAAGCCACACCGCTGTCCGCTGCAGCTTTTGCTACAGCGGGCGCGATCTTCATCATCAAACGGGGATCGAAGGGCTTGGGTATCAGGTACTCCGGCCCAAAAGCGAGTTGCTCGCCGGAGTAGGCCGCTGCCACGACTTCGCTTTGCTCGGCTTGCGCCAGATCAGCAATGGCGTGTACCGCCGCAATTTCCATCTCTAGTGTGATGGTCGAAGCACCCGCGTCCAGCGCGCCCCGAAAAATATACGGAAAGCACAGGACGTTATTTACCTGATTCGGATAGTCGGTCCGGCCTGTGGCCATGATGGCGTCGTCGCGCACGGCATGCACTTCCTCGGGCAGAATTTCAGGTGTCGGGTTGGCTAGCGCAAACACCAATGGTCTGGCTGCCATGGTTTTCACCATGTCGGCTTTGAGAACGCCACCGGCGGAAAGGCCCAAAAAGATGTCGGCATCGATGATGGCGTCGCGCAGGGTCCGGGCACTGGTGGGTTGTGCAAACACCGCCTTGTCGGCGTCCATCAGCTCAATGCGCCCCTCGTAGACCACACCGGCCAGATCGGTAACCCAGATGTTTTCGCGCTGGATACCCAGTTTGACCAGCAAGCCTAGGCACGCCAGCGCAGCAGCGCCGGCGCCCGAGGTGACCAATTTAACGTTCTTCGGGTCTTTGCCAACCACTTTCAGGCCATTCAAAATGGCCGCACCCACCACAATGGCCGTGCCGTGCTGGTCATCATGAAAGACTGGAATTTTCATGCGCTCGCGCAGTTTGCGCTCGACGTAGAAGCAGTCTGGCGCCTTGATGTCTTCCAGGTTGATGCCGCCAAAGGTCGGCTCCATCGATGCAATGATGTCGATCAGTTTGTCGAGGTCGTGCTTCTCGTTGATCTCGATGTCGAAGACGTCAATGCCGGCAAACTTTTTGAACAGTACGCCCTTGCCCTCCATCACCGGCTTGGCGGCCAATGGGCCAATGTCACCCAGTCCCAAAACCGCCGTACCGTTGGTGATGACGGCTACCAGATTGCCCCGGCTGGTGTATTTGAAGGCGTTGTTGGGATCTTTGACGATCTCTTCGCACGGCGCAGCAACGCCAGGTGAATAGGCTAGCGCCAGGTCGTGCTGATTGACCAACTGTTTGGTCGCGGAGATTGCGATTTTCCCGGGGGTGGGAAACTGGTGGTACTCCAGCGCCGCTTGGCGCAGCTGAGCCTTTTTCTCGGCGGAACTGGAGACCGGAGCCTTCGGGGAAATGGGGGTCTGATTTGGCATCTTGCGTCCTCTGTGGCATCGGGACGATGCGAAGGCGCATGGACCTGTGACCGGTTATGGGCCTTGCATTGTATGCCCCCGCCCCTTCGCCGGGGCGAACCCTGCGACCCGTAATTACCACAGGCTGATGCTAATCTGGCATGAGCTTATTCTGAAACTGCGACCCAGGAACGGGAGGTCAGACGATCACGGTGACCGCCAGTCCTCCGAGTCGATCTGAACGTCCAGCCTTCAGTCGTATGTGGTGCACCGCAGCCACCCGCTTCACAATAGACCATCCCAGGCCACTGCCGTTTTCATCGCTGCCGGGAACCCTGAAGAAGCGCTCACCCAAGCGCTTGAGGTCACCCTCAGACAAACCGGGCCCACTGTCCTCGACCTGAAAAACCACCTGTCCATCGTCGTGCCGATGCACAGCAATGGCAACTCGCGCCGAAGCGGGGCTATAACGCACTGCGTTATCCACCAGATTGCGCACAAGCACGGCCAGAAGCGTCTCGTTACCGGGAATACTGCAAGGCTCCGTGCTGTCAAACTCAAGCGACTGGCCTTTGGCAATGGCTTTGGGTGCCACATCGGCTACTACCCGGCGCACCAAGGCAGACAAATCGATGTCCTGCATGACGGGCACGGACGCTGCCTCAAGTCGGGATAAGGTCAGCAACTGTTCCACCAAGCGAATGGCCCGATCACACCCTTCCAGTGTGTTGTGCAAGGCATGGTTGCGCAGGGCATGGTCTGTTTCTCCCAACGCCACCTGTGCCTGGGCCCGGATGGCCGCAATCGGCGTACGCAGTTCATGGGAGGCGTCTGAGGTAAAACGTCGTTCGGACTCAAGCAGGTTGCCTGTGCGCTCGAACAAACTGTTGAGCGCATCGATCATCGGGGAAATCTCCGCGGGCGCACCATCCATAGACAGCGGCTCCAGTGCATACGGCTGGCGTTGGGCCAGGGTGCGGCCAAGCCGGCGCATAGGGGCAACGCTGTGGTGAATGGCCCACCACAGCGCCAAGGCCAGCAGTGGCAGCGCGATCGCCATGGGAAGCAGCGTACTGCGCAAAACAGCCCACAGGATACTTGCCCGTGACCCCGATTCCTCACCGACATAGACGTGCACGTCGCGCTCAGCCCCGTAGGTCGAAAAAACGCGCCATGGGACTCCCTCGAGTTGAACCGTTTCAAAGCCAGACCTGAAATCGTTGTCTTTGTCGATCATGGCCGTCTGCGGTGCGTTGGTTGAACGCATGGCCAAGCGCCCCTCGTGAAACACCTGAAACGCCACCCTGGGAGCGTAGCGATGTAGCGAGGGGGCATCGACGCTGTCGTGGTCCCCGTCCACCTCCTTGCCTTGTTGGACCACCAGAATCGCTGCAGCTTGCGCCAGATGGCCGTCAAGCAATTCGTCCAGTTCGTGGCGCACATCCAGCCAGGTCAGACCGGCAGTCGCCAGCCAGACGACCGTGACCACACTCAGCATCAGCGTTAACAGTCGCCGTTGGAGAGAGTAGGGTGCGCCGCTCATGCCTTCACGAAGGGGGTGCCTCGCGCAGCAACGTGTAACCGACCCCGCGCACCGTATGGATCAATGTATTACCTAGCTTGCGGCGCAGGTTGTGGATGTGGACCTCGATCGCGTTGCTGTCCACCTCCTGTCCCCAACTGTAGAGCTGTTGCTCCAGTTGCTCACGGGAGAGCACGCGTCCGGCGCCAAGCATGAACGCCTGTAGCAGGTCAAACTCCCGGTTTGACAAAGTTACGGAAACGCCTGCCTGGCGCACGGTGCGCGATGCCGGGTCTAGCACTACGTCCTGTGCTGTCAGGCACTCCTGTGGCTGGCCGTGCGCGCGCCGTACCAGGGCCCGCAAGCGTGCGGCCAGTTCATGCAGGTCAACCGGTTTGACGACATAGTCATCGGCACCCAGGTCCAGGCCGCGGATGCGCTCGGGCACAGTGTCGCGCGCCGTCAGAACCAGCACTGGCGTGGCAATATGCGATGCGCGGATTGCGGTCAATACATCCAGACCATCCTTGCACGGCAAGCCCAGGTCGAGTACAGCCGCCGTATAGGACTGTGTGCGCAGTTCCCGCTCCGCCGCTTCACCATCACGCACCCAGTCCACCTGAAAACCCAACTGGCGCAAGCCCGCCCGAAGGCCGTCGCCTAGCAGGGAGTCGTCTTCAGCGAGCAGGATGCGCATACGCGGATTGTCCTATGGATGACGCCGGAGCGCTGTTCCATTGCAGATACCAAAACCCCAGCACGGCGGACAGAAGCAGTACCGCCACGATCCACCAGGGGCTGCGGATACCTTCGCCAGGCGTTGCGACCTTGCGTCCGCTCAGCATGGCGCGGGCCAGGTTTTCCTTGTGCAACCAGCCAGAGACCACCACGGCGGCAAGGTGCAGCCCGACCAGTACGAGCATGGCAGTGGAGACGCCCTCGTGCAGTTCTGCTACCCATTCACCTGCCATGTCGTTGTAGGTTGCCCAGCCGGTTGCGGCAATTGAGGCCGTCAGCGCCAGCATGCCAACAATAGCCAAAGCACCCGCCGGGTTGTGTCCGGTGTGGTGTTCCGGTTGGCGGCTCAGCAGCGTGCGCAGGTAGCGCACTACCGCTTTGGGTCCCCGGATGAAAGATGAAAAGCGGGCATGGCGGGTGCCCACAAAACCCCAAACGATGCGAAAGACAACCAGGCCGGCCATGGTGTAGCCCAGCGTGACGTGTAGTAGGCGCCAGGTTTCGCTCTCGGAGGTGAGGTAGGCACCTGCAAAGCACACCACCATCAGCCAGTGGAAGACCCGAACCGCAGCGTCCCAAACCAGGACGCTGGAACGGGCGGGTGTGTCAGCGGGGTGTGCGGATATTGCGTTCATTGAAATCTCCTGAGTCGGCTTTTGTGTGGCAGGCACTGCAGTTGGCGGCGCTCTTGACGGCTGACAACTTCCAGGTGGCAACAGGTACCTCGCGGTGCTTGCGGTCGAACCAAGCTGTGCGGGTAATGCGGTCGTGTGGGGGCTCTTCGCTGACGCGCTTGTAGGTCCCGGCGTTGGCGCCGATCCAGCTCGATAGCTCGTTTAGGGTAACCGTGTCCAAAGAAGCGTCAGTACCAAAGTGCTTGGGCAGGTTGGCCATGACTCGGCTCCAGGATGCTGCAGGCATCATCGTGGGCGGGTAGGCCACATGGCAGGCGGCGCATTCCTGTGTGTACAGGGGAAGCAATGGCACGGTGCGACCGTTGCCCTCGGCCAGAGCGGTATGGGCGAATCCGCTGGCGGCGATAGCGGCGGCCAGAATCCGAAGAAATGGCAAAAAAATATGGATTGACATGGTGCTCTTCTCAGTTGGGGGTGCGACTGACATCGGTTCCATCAGGGTTTGAGGGTCATCAGCCAGCTCAGCACATCGGCCTTTTCGGACGCGGTGCATTCGCGCCCCACCACGTCGTTGCAGTTGCGGCGGAACCATTTGTCAATTTTGGCCTTGTCGGTGAAGCGCTCGGCGTTGAAGGCCGGGGCCAGCGGGCTAATGGGCTTGCCGGTGGATGCGTGCTTGCCCGTCTGCGTGGGAACTGCGCCGTGGCATGAGGCGCAACTCCACTCACGGCCATGCGTTTTAGTAAAAAATTCCTGTCCCCGTGCTGCTACGGCGGCACTGCCCGTCTGTGCGGTAAAGCCGGCCAGTGCGTCAGCGGCGGTGGCAGCATGGGCTGTGGACAACGCGGCGATACAGGCCAGCAGTGTTGTGGCGTGACAAGCGGATCGAAGGAAGGTATTGAACGGTTGCATGATGACTCCTAGGGCAGCAATCTTGCCGTCTTGTTCTTAGGGCATTCTTAAGGCTCGGTATGCTGCCATCAGCTGCACCCGGATTGCGCTGATCGTTTTTAAATAAGTAATAAAAATGGCTGTAGGCCCCGTAGAATATGCGTAAGCAGCTATAAAACATATAGCAATAGGAGTTACACCAGGATGGGTCAGTTCCTTTAGTGGGGGTGGTGGGTTGATTTCTCCTTAAGATGGAACCCCTTATGCTCCGCCCCACGCATACCGAACCAGCTTCGTAGCCCTACACTTTTCCGCCATGAGCTTTCTAGAAATTGTTGATGACCCTGAAGACACCCTGCATACAGCCAGCGAGCGCGCCGCAGCGGCCTCGCGCAGTACCTGGGTTAGCGTAGGCGTGAACGTGGTGTTAAGTGCCACACAAATTGCCGTGGGTGTTTTTTCCAAATCGCAGGGTTTGATTGCCGATGGCATCCATTCCCTGTCTGACCTCGTGGCCGACTTTGTGGTTCTGTTTGCCAGCCACCACGCCAAGAAGGATGCAGACGAAGATCACCCGTACGGACACCAGCGTTTTGAGACCGCTGCCTCGTTGGTGCTGGGCTTGCTGCTGCTGGCGGTGGGTGTGGGCATGCTGTGGTCTGCATTTCGCAAGTTGGAGGCGCCCGAGACCGTGCAACAGGTGCACGCCGTGGCATTGTGGGTGGCCGGTGGTGCCTTGGTGGCCAAGGAATTGCTGTTTCGTTACATGCTGGCGGTAGCCAAGCGGGTGAAGTCGAGCATGCTGGTGGCCAATGCCTGGCATGCGCGTTCGGACGCAGCTTCGTCGCTGGTGGTGGGCTTGGGCATCATCGGCAACTTGGCGGGCTACCCGATTCTGGACCCGATTGCCGCGCTCATCGTCGGCTTCATGGTGGCCAAAATGGGTTGGGAATTTGGCTGGAGCGCCATGCACGACCTGATGGACCGCGCCGTTGACGAGCAGGAGGTGGCAGCCATTCGCCAGACGCTGGCGGGCACCCCCGGTGTGGGCGGCGTGCACGATGTGCGCACCCGCAAGATGGGCGACATGATTGTGGTGGACGCGCATCTGGAAGTCGATGCCGGCATCACGGTTGAGGCCGGGCACGATATCTCGGTGCTGGCCCGACAGCGGGTCATGCAGCGCCACCGTGTGCTCAACCTGATGACCCACGTAGACCCCTGGAAGCGACCGGATCTCGATCACGCCACCTTGGCGGGCCGCACAGCACACTGAGTTTTTGCTATGTCTGCCCTTTCAACGCACCCGGTGGAATCACACAGCCGTAGCGTGAAAGACGGGTTGCCGGAACTGGTTGCACGCGAGCGCCTGGCGCAAGACGGTCCAAACGAGTTGCCGGTGTCTAAGCAGCGCGGCATGCTGCGTCTGCTGATTGACGTTGTATCCGAGCCGATGTTCTTGCTGTTGGTGGGCTGTGGCGCCGTATATATGGTGCTGGGTGACCGCAACGAGGCGTTGATGCTGCTGGGTTTTGTTTTCGTGGTCATGGGCATCACGTTTGTGCAACAGCGTCGCACCGAGCGTTCACTCGATGCGCTGCGTGACCTGTCCAGCCCTCGCGCGCTGGTCGTGCGCGGTGGACAGACCCTGCGCATTGCCGGGCGAGATCTGGTGTGTGGCGACATCGTTTTGCTGGCCGAAGGCGACCGTGTCCCGGCGGATCTGGAACTGGTTGAGGCTTCCAACCTGATGCTGGATGAGTCGATTCTTACCGGCGAATCGGTGCCCGTGGACAAGCAGGCGCTTGAAGCGACTGCGGCAACGGATGCGCAGCGGGTGTTTTCCGGCACCCTGGTGACCCGGGGTACTGCCCGGGGGCGGGTCATTGCCACCGGCGCGCGCAGCGCACTGGGGCGTATTGGGCAGTCGCTGGCAGCACTGCGCATCGAGAGCACCCCCATTCAGATGGAGACACGGCGGGTCGTCAAAAGCGTCGCGGTGGTGGGGTTTGCGTTAGCGGCTGGCTTGGCCGTTGCCTATGGCATCAGCACCGGCGATTGGCTGCACGGTTTGCTGGCCGGACTCACATTTGCCATGGCCGTCCTGCCCGAAGAGTTGCCGGTCGTATTGACGATATTTTTGGGGCTGGGTGCGTGGCGGCTGGCGCGCGAGAACGTACTGGCCCGCAGCATTCCCGCCATCGAACTGTTGGGCGCGACCACCGTGCTGTGTGTGGATAAAACCGGCACCCTCACCGCCAACCGCATGGCGGTGAGTGGCCTGTGGTCCGAGTCGGCCGCCTATGATTGCACGCTTGACCGTGCGAGCTCGTTGCAAGAAGCGCTGCACGGCGTACTCGAATACGCCGTGCTTGCCAGTCACCGCCGGGCCTTTGATCCCATGGAAACCGCTATCAGCGACGCTGGGCAGCGGTTACTAGCCGCGACTGAACATCTGCACGCCGACTGGACTCTGGTGGACGACTACCCGCTCTCTAAAGCGATGCTGGCCATGTCGCGCGTCTGGCAGTCACCGGACAGTAGCGAACATTTGATTGCCGCCAAGGGTGCGCCCGAAGCCATCATTGACTTGTGTCACATGGACGCTCAGCGAAGCACCGCGATTGCGCAACAGGTTACCGAGATGGCTCGCGCTGGTCAGCGTGTTCTGGGCGTGGCGCAGGCGACCTTTTTGTCGGATGCATTGCCGGGCAACCAGCACGATTTTGATTTCGAGTTTCTTGGACTGGTTGCCTTGCAAGACCCGGTTCGCGCGGATGTGCCGCAAGCCATTGCCGAATGCCACGCGGCAGGGATTCGGGTGGTGATGATCACCGGCGACCACCCATCCACAGCGGTTTCCATTGCTCGCCAGGCGGGCTTGAGCAGTGGTGGCGCCGTTATGACCGGTGTCGAGTTGGATGCCATGGATGACAAAGACTTGAGCCTGCGCCTGGTTGATACCAACGTTTTTTGCCGGGTGCAGCCTGAACAAAAACTGCGTCTGGTTCAGGCCTTTCGAGCGCGCGGCGATGTGGTTGCCATGACGGGCGATGGTGTCAATGACGCTCCGGCCCTCAAAGCAGCCCACATTGGGGTGGCCATGGGCGGGCGGGGCACCGATGTGGCGCGCGAGGCCGCAGCGTTGGTGCTGCTGAATGATGACTTTTCCTCGCTGGTAGTGGCCGTGCGCTACGGCAGGCGGGTGTTTGCCAACCTGCGCAAAGCCATCGTCTTTGTGGTCGCCGTGCATGTGCCCATCGTCGGGCTATCGGTGTTGCCCGTTCTGTTTGGCTGGCCCATGCTGTTGATGCCTGTGCATATTCTGTTTCTGCAACTGATCATTGATCCAACCTGCTCGGTGGTTTTTGAAGCCGAGCCTCTGGAGACCCGGGCGATGACGGAGGTCCCCCGCAGCCCGGGGATGCGCCTGTTTGGTGCCGCGGTATTGGCGCGTGGCTTTTGGCAAGGGCTTGGGTTGCTGGGAATTTTGCTGGTGGTTTTTGGACTGACCCGGGATGTGACAGGCTCGGACAATGCCGCGCGCGCCATGGTGTTCATGGTGCTGGTGCTATCCAACCTGGGACTGATTCAGGTGAACCGGTCGTGGGCCGCGACCCCCTTGCTCGGACACCGTGTGGCCAACCATTCCTTTGCGTGGATCACGCTGTTCACGCTCGGGTTGCTGGCATGTGTGGTGACGATTCCGGTAGTCCGCCAGCTGTTCGCATTCGAGCTGCCCTCGTTGCAGATGTTGGCCGGTGGGCTTGCCGCGGTGGCCTTGGGATTTGTCTGGTTTGAAGGCGTTAAACGGGCGTTTGACCGTCAGTCCTTGGGTCGCACCTGGAAGTGAACGATTTTTTGCTGCGCAGCGTGTGGCAGACCTACCACGTTGTCGCAGCCGCTACAGCCGCAGCCCGATGACGCGGAAGAGGCCTGTTGCAAGCTGGCCTTCCATGCCGAGCCGAATGGCAATTGCACCAATTGCTTTGCAATGAAGCGTCGTGCCACGACTGGCATCAAAACCCACAATGCATAGATGCTGCAACCCGCTACCAGAGTGAAAACGACCAGATTCTGCGCAGTCATTTGACCTACCCACCCCACCACAGTGTCAGACGGTAGGTCACAAATGCCGCCAGGTAGGCCAGCGTAAACATGTAGGCGGTCATCAGAACGGGGTAGCGCCACGAGTTGGTTTCGCGTCTGACTACCGCCAGGGTAGAGATGCACTGCGGTGCAAACACATACCAGGCCAGCAGAGAAAATGCGGTTGCCAGCGACCAGCTTTGCGCGATCACGGGCGACAGTGAACTGGCGACCGAATCACCCGCAGCCGACAGGGCATACACAGTGCCCAGGGCGCCCACGGCCACCTCGCGGGCGGCCATTCCGGGTACCAGCGCGATAGAGATTTGCCAGTTAAAGCCGATCGGTGCAAACAGCGGTTCCAGAATGTGGCCAACCATGCCGGCGGCGCTGTACTGAATGGCGGCACCGGTGGCGCCGTCGGGTGGGCCAGGGTAGGTGGACAAGAACCACAAGACGACCATGATGGCAAAGATGATGGTGCCAACGCGGCGCAAAAAGATACGTGTACGCTCCCACAGGCCTAGTACGAGGTTGCGCAGGCCGGGCACGCGATATGGAGGCAACTCCAGCATCAGGGGCTGGTAACGGTTCTTCATCCAGATGCGCTTGAACACCCAGGCCACCGCCATGGCTGAGAACACGCCGGCCACGTACAGCACAAAAAGGGTCAGCCCGCGCAGGTTGAACATGCCAATGCTTCGGTCTGGCACAAAGGAGCCGATCAACAGGGCATACACCGGAAGTCGAGCCGAGCAGGTCATGAGCGGCGCCACCATGATGGTGGCGAGCCGGTCCTGCCAGTTGGCAATCGTGCGTGTCGCCATGATGCCTGGCACGGCGCAGGCAAAGCTCGATAGCAGCGGGATGAAGGCGCGCCCCGACAGGCCGACTTTGCCCATCAGTGTGTCCAGCAAAAACGCTGCACGCGGCAGGTAGCCAGAGTCTTCAAGCACCAGGATGAAGAAAAACAGAATCAGAATCTGCGGCAGAAACACCAGCACGCCCCCGGCACCGGCAATGACACCGTCCACCAGAAGACTGCGCAGCGGGCCGTCATCCATGTGCGCAGTGGTCCAATCCGCCATAAAGGCCATGGCCGACTTGATGGCGTCCATCGGCACATTGGCCCAGGAAAAAACCGCCTGGAACACCAGAAACAGTACCGCGGCCAGGATCATCAGTCCCCAAACGGGGTGCATGGCCCAGGCATCAACGCGAAAGTGGAAACGCTGGAACTGGACGGCACCCGGGGCGGCAATGGCCAGAATGCGCCGAACCTCGCGCTGGATGTCGGCACTGGCGCGCGGTGTGTGGTGTGTGGCCACGGGGGGTGCGGCAACGTTCAAACCGGGCGCAGCGAGCGATCGGACAACATCGAGGTCGAGTTGCGCCAGCAAATTGGTGTGACCATTGTGCTGCACTGCCACGGTTTCCACTACCGGGCAGGCCAGTTCGGCAGAGAGTTTGCCAAGGTCTATCACCAGCCCGCGTGCCTTGGCCACGTCGGTCATATTCAGCGCCACGATGACGGGGTGGCCCAGTCGTTGCAATTCCAGTACCAGCCGCAAATTCATGCGCAGATTGGTGGCATCGACCACGGCGACGATGGCGTCCACCGGTGCTTCACCGGCGCGCCGGCCTTCGATGACTTCCATCGTCACCTCTTCGTCGGGCGTTGCCGGGTGCAGGCTGTAGACGCCCGGCAGGTCGATGACGGATACAGTGTGGCCACTGGCCAGACGCATCAGACCGATCTTGCGCTCCACGGTGACACCGGCGTAGTTGGCAACCTTTTGGCGCGCACCGGTCAAAAGGTTGAACAGGGCGGTTTTCCCGCAGTTCGGGTTTCCCACCAGGGCTACGTTCCAAGCACGCGGTGCCTGCACGTGGGTAGCAGAATTCATAGTGGAGAGACTTCGATGCAGTCGGCTTCCAGCCAGCGCAGGGCAAACATGGTCTCCCCCACCACCACGGCCAGTGGTTCGCGCCCACCCGGGCCACGTTGCAGCAACTGTACGGGCTCGCCCGCAATAAAGCCCAACTCGCCCAACCGCTCCATGGTGGCTGCGCTGGCGTCGGAAGAATTTGCGCTGACCCAGGCCACGGTTGCATGGGCGCCGATGGGCAGTTGCGTCAGTCGCAGGGTGGGGGCGGGCATAGGGAGGGCAGAAAAATCGATTCTAAATGAGAGTGTATCTCATTTAGAATATAAAACTTCCTGTGTTTGACCCAGTCCGCGAAATGATTGTGCGGCAAATCGTGACCCCCAGCGTTTGCCTGTATTCTTGCATCACCCATGACCTTGATTGAAATGTACCCGCTGGCCCGCACGGCCCACATCAGTCTGGTGCTGACCAGCGGCGCCTTGTTTGCGGCACGGGGCCTGGCTGTGCAGTTGGGAGCGCGCTGGGCCATGGTGCCGTTGGTGCGACGCCTGAGCTACAGCATTGATACGGTCCTTCTGGGTGCAGCCCTGTTGCTGCTGACCATTCTGGACATCAATCCATTCGCGGTAGCGTGGCTCAGCACCAAGATAGGCTTGCTGCTGCTCTACATTGTGCTGGGCACGCTGGCACTTAAGCGTGCGCCCACAAGACCGCTGCGGGTGGCCAGTCTGGTGGCCGCGTTGCTGTGCTACAGCTTCATGTTGTCGGTTGCGCTGGCGCATCAGCCGCTGGGTGTGTTTGCAGGTCGGTAGTCCGTACTGCGTTATCTGCGTTCTGTGCGACCCAAAATGCCTTTGGTCGGATGGGGCTGGTGTGTCGAATCGGGAAGACCTATTCTTGCTCCATCGATCCTTGTAGATACCTTGAACCACTGGAGTTTTTTATGACCATAGCCCAAGAATTGGAAAATCTTGAACAACTGCGTAACCGGGGCAGCCTGAGCGAGGCTGAATTTGTACAGGCCAAGGCCCGGTTGCTGCAGGCGCCCGCAGCAACCCCGCTGGCCAAAGTTTCTGCCCTGAACGGCCTGCGCCGCTCGTCGACGGACCGGTGGTTGGGCGGGGTGTGCGGCGGTTTAGGTAGTTTCAGCGGCCTTGACACCTGGTTGTGGCGCCTTGCTTTTACCCTGATGCTGATCCTGGGGGGCACTGGTTTGCTGGTGTATGTTCTGATGTGGATTCTGGTACCGCTGGAGTCTGCTGGCGAGGCCAGAGTTCTGCCGTTCAACTCGTGAGGTCGATACCAGCCGAGCGCGCTTCCGCCAGCAGCGTGGCCAGTTCTGCCGCCGAGTGCACGTTGAGTCGATCAAAAATCTTGCGCCGGTGCTCTTCCACTGTGCGCACGCTGAGTTCCATTTTCCAGGCGATGGTTTTATTCAACTCTCCTGCAGCAACCAGTGGCATCAGGCGCAACTGTTGGCGGGATAGGCTTGCCAGCAACTGTCGCAGAGTGTCGTGTCGCGCCATGCGACCATGCCACTGCACTTCGAGCTCCAATGCGCGGTGAATCAACTGCACCAAGTCATCGCTCGTGTACGGTTTTTCGACAAAATTGAACGCGCCTCGGGCCATGGCCCCAACTGCCATCGGTATGTCGCCATGGCCGCTCAGGAACAAAACCGGCATGCGTGCGTCCAAGCCGCGGGCGATCAGCGCCTCATGCACCTGCAGGCCCGACAAGGGCTCCATGCGCACATCCAGAATGCACATGCCGCGCGGCGCAACCGGTGAGGCATCCAACACCGCCAGCAGTTCGGGGCCACTGTCATAAGTAACGACCGTCAAACCGTGTTGTCGCAACAAAAAAGAAATGGAAGAACGTACACCCTCGTCGTCATCACACAAAAAAATGGTTTGATCGGTCATGATTAGTTCACTTCCATAGTGAGGGTATCAGTCGGTAGCGAAAAACTGAATTGCGCGCCTGCGGTGGGTGCGTCCTGTGCATGCAACCCACCGCCGTGGGACTCCAAAATGGAGCGGCAGATGGCGAGCCCTAAACCCGTTCCTTCCCGCTTGGTGGAAAAGAACGGTTCGGTCAGGGTTTCAATGTCCTTTCCACCCAACCCCACGCCTGTGTCGGTCACCACCACCGTGACCCAGCCCGGTGGTGGTTGCGTGCTGTGACCGGTGCGTACGGTGATACTCTTTTCTGTGGTGGTACCGGCTATCGCATCCGCTGCATTGCGCACCAGGTTGGAGATAACCTGTTCAATGCCGATACGATCCATGCAGACGCGGGGCAGGTTGGCGTCGAGGTCCAGGGTGACATTAATTCCCGCACGTTTGAGGTCTCGCTGCAACAACGTCACGGCATGGGTGACGATGGAGTTGATGTGGAGCGACTCCAGTACCGGATCTTGCCGCGCCAGTCGGGCGCGGATGCGGTGCACAATGTCGCCGGCCTGAGATGCGTGACCCGACAGTGCCTGTGCCGCAGCCACCAGTTCCGGGTCCAGATGGGGTTGCCTTTCCAACGCTTTGGCGATGCCAGCGCTGTAGCTCACGATGCTGGTCAGAGGCTGGTTCAATTCGTGCGCCAGCGTCGATGCCACCTCGCCCAGCGTGGAGAGTCGCGCGTGGTTGGCCAGGACTTCGCGCTGGCGCCGCTCCAGTTCTTCCAGGCGCT
The DNA here is from genome assembly GCA_947508055.1 of Burkholderiales bacterium. Taxonomy (GTDB): domain Bacteria; phylum Pseudomonadota; class Gammaproteobacteria; order Burkholderiales; family Burkholderiaceae_C; genus Allorhodoferax. Next base: position 3,530 of record CANNRR010000042.1, on the reverse strand, counting down.
TGCGCTCGGTTACGTCCACGATGGAGCCCATCCATCCCACCTGTTGGCCGATGCCATCGACCAATGGCGACTCAAACACCATGACGTCCAGCATGCGACCGTCGCTGTGACGCCATCGCGTTTCCTGTCCTTCGGACCTTACGCCGAGTTTGCTCGCCTGGTTTCGGCTTTGTGTTGGCTCCTCCACGCTGGGGGGCTGCGCCATTAGTTCCGCCAACGTGTAGCCCACTATGTCGCAGAACGTGCGGTTGGCAAACAACATCCGGCCTTGCAGATCGCGCGCGCGCAGTCCGACCAAAGCGGATTCTTCCAGGGATTGGCGCCACGCAGCTTCCGTTCGCCAGGCGTGCTCTGCCGTTGCCACTTGGTTCATCTGTCGGCGCAGCAATACGGTGGCGGCCGCTATGAGGGCCAAAAACCCCACCATCAGAATGACCGGTAGCGTTGTAAACCAATGGGGCTGTCGCACGCGCTGCGTCAGCCGCAGCTTTGCATCCGTAATGGCACCAAATGGCATTTCATACGTTTCGCCGGCGGCAACGTGCCCGGTACTCTCGGTGGACACGATGACCTCGTCCACCCCGGTGACCAACTGCACCTGGTACTGCGCCGCCAGCCACCAAAAATCTCTGCTTTTGATCAGGTCTGCCGGGTCGTATCGGGCGATCAGCTGCCCCGTTTGTGGTCGTCGCTCGTCGCTGGTTGGGGCCACAAGGTGAAGGGTGATCCCCTCTGTCTGCGCTGACCGCTGTGTGCCGGGACGCTGGTCGTGGCGCGCCTCACCGACGATTTGGCCGTTGACGTCCAGCCAGATTACGCTGAGCCAGCGCCGGTCCAGCCCGGCAGCAACCTCAGGTAGCGCGGCGAGTCGTCGGCTGCCATCCGTCCCTGGCGCAGGCAGACGTACAGCAGCAGCTCTGAGCTTGACAGTCTCGGTTTCGAGTCGGCTGCTCAGTTGGGCTTCCAGGCTTAGGGCGTCGGCTATGACGGTGCGCCGCAGGGCCATGCGCTCCAGCCGGTCATTGTCTTGTGCCCAGGAAACGACCAGTGCCGTAAAAGCGACCGACAACAGCAGCGGCAAGGCCCACAAAAAGCGCGACCCTGTCGCCAGCCAGCCGATTCCCGGTGCGCCAGGGGGGAAAGCGGTGGATAGCGTTGTCATCCGGGTAGTCTAATGAAGGAAGCGGCCATCGCAATAGCCCGTGCATACCCTGTATGTACGGACTTGCCCTACCATCGGAGGGGGAACGTACAACGCCACAGGAGTCTCGCTATGCCATGGTCATTGCAGAACGCCGCTCGCCAGACCGGGCGAATCGCCGTCGTCACCGGGGCCAATGCCGGACTCGGATTTGAGACTGCCCTGGCATTGGCCGGCAAGGGTTGCGCCGTAGTGCTGGCCTGCCGCAGTCTCGCCAGCGCCGAGGCGGCCCGTGCGCGGATTCTGGCGCAGTACCCGTCCAGTAGCGTGGAATGCCTGCCATTGGACCTGTGCGATCTGAAGTCCGTGCACGCCTTTGCCCAGCAGTATCTTTTACGGCACCCCACTTTGGATTTATTGATCAACAACGCCGGCATCATGATGCCGCCCTTCTCCCTGACTAAGGACGGGTTTGAGAGCCAGTTGGCTGCCAACTACCTGGGGCACTTTGCGCTGACTGGTTTGCTGCTGCCCGTGTTAAACAAAACGCCTGGATCGCGCGTGGTATCGCTCAGCAGTCTGGCGCACAAGTGGACTGGTATTCGCTTTGATGATTTGAATTTTCAGAAAGGCTACAGCAAGCGCCTGGCCTACGGGCAAAGCAAGCTGGCCTGCCTGATGTTCGCCTATGAACTGCAACGCCGCTTGCAGAAAGCGGGTCACGCCACGCGGTCGGTGGCGGCCCACCCCGGCGTCTCGGCCACCAGTCTGTTTCGCCATATGCCGGGGGTGGTGGGGCTGCTTAACCCGCTGACGGCCCTCATTTTCCAGTCGGCAGCAGGTGGCGCCTTGCCGACCCTGTGTGCAGCACTGGGCGATGATGTTGTCGGTGGCGATTATTGCGGGCCGCAGTCATTGTGGGAGATGCGCGGCGACCCGGTCAAGGTGGGTTCCAGCCGACGTTCACGCAATCTGGACAATGCAACGCGGCTGTGGGACTTGTCAGAACGATTGACCGGTGTCCCCTACCTCGATTCCTGAAGCGCAGCAAGAATTGCAGGGTCTGGTTACTGGTTCTGCATGACATCCAGCTCCGACACCGGCGGTGCGGCATTGCCCCAGGCCTGTCGGATATAAGTCAGAACCGCAGCAATCTCTCGGTCGTCGAGTATCTGGCGAAAGGGTGGCATGCCATAGGGCCTCGGGTTTGTGGCAGTGGCCGGTGCATAGCCGCCATTCAGTACCGCCTGAACCAGATTGGTGGGCGTGGTCAGTCGCAAAGCGCGGTTACCTGCCAGCGGTGCATAGGCACCCTGCGCACCCTCACCATGCTTACCGTGGCAATCGGCGCAGTGGAGCGAATAGATTTTTTCACCGTCTGAAAATTGGGTGGTCTGGCTTGCTGCTGTTCCGTGCCGGGTTTCAGGCTGGTTTGGTGGCAGGTCCTTGAGGTACACCACCATCGCTCGCAGGTCGTCGTCGCGCAGGTATTGGGTGCTGCGGTAAACCACCTCGGCCATCGGTCCCATGGCGCTGCGCCCCTCGGCAACACCGGACTTGAGCAGTGCGATGGTTGCCTCGACATCGCCCTGCGAGACACCCGCCTCATGCGCCGCGGCCAGTGACGGGGCATACCAGTGCTGCATCGGGATCGGGCCACCGCGCAGTTCCAGCGGTGCCTCGACCGCCCCAAGTGCATTGCGCTGAGCGTGGCACTCCGCACAATGGCCCAGTCCCCGCACCAGGTAGGCACCCCGGTTCCACTCGGGCGATTTGGCGTTTTCGGGCGCAAATGAGACGGGTTTGAAGAAAAGCGCGCGCCATAGGGCCAACGCGGCCTGGTTGCGGTATGGGAAATCCAGCGTGTGGGGTTGGTTGGGGCGGGACACGCTGGCCAAGCTGCGCAGGTAAGCAAACAGGGCGTCGCTGTCGTCACGACTGACCAGCGTGTAGCTGGTGTACGGAAAGGCCGGGTACAGCAGATGCCCGTCGCGTGAGCGACCGTGGTGCAGGGCGCGCCAGAAGTCGGCCGCAGACCACAGGCCCAAGCCATTGGCGGTGTCAGGGGTCAGGTTGCTGCTGAACACCGTGCCAAACGGCGTGGCGATGCCCAGTCCGCCCGCATACGCCGCTCCGCCCCGTGTCGTGTGGCAGGCCGCGCAATTGCCGGCGCGTGCCAGGTAGGCTCCGCGTTCAATTTGTTGCGGCGTTGTGATAAAGGCCTCGGCGGTCGGTGCGGAGGGAAGTGATTCGTCGCGCTCACTCCACCAGATGCCAAGCGCAACTGCCGCCAGCATGAGTATCAGCAATCCAAGTGTGACTTGAAGCGGGCGTTTGGTCATGCGTGGTCTGCCTTATTGGGGAACGCTGCCGCAGTCCAGAGGCCGAC
>CANNRR010000041.1 GCA_947508055.1 Burkholderiales bacterium | reverse complement strand
CCCTGCCACCAAAAAATCCACCGCCTCTTCGAGCGTCCAGGCCTTTTTATATGGGCGCTCAGATGTCAACGCGTCAAAAACGTCAGCTACCGCGACGATGCGGCTGAATATCGGGATATCGGTCCCACGAATCCCCGCGGGGTACCCCGAGCCGTCAAATTTTTCGTGATGCCCTTTGGCAATGTCGGCACCTGTTTGCAGCACCTTTGATGAACTACCCTGAAGCAAATCGAAACCATAAATAGCGTGCTGCTTCATGACTTCGAATTCCTCCTCATCCAGACGACCAGGTTTGAGCAAGATCTTGTCGGCTATGCCGACCTTACCGATGTCATGCATGGGTGCAGCCTCCAGCAGCAACTCCTGGTCTGCGACCGACAATCCCAGCCCAATCGCAATCAACCGAGAATAGTGCGCCATCCGCAGGATGTGTGCGCCGGTCTCAGGGTCGCGATACTCTGCGGCCTTGCACAAGCGAAATACCGTTTCACGCTCGCGCGCCACGATCTCAGCAGTAGCCTTGCGCACCTCGCTGGCCAGCCATTCAGCATGATCGGCAAGTTGTTTGCGCGCGTCACTCACAACCAGCATATTGCGGGTGCGGGCCAAAAACTCGACTTTATCGACCGGCTTTGTCAAAAAGTCGTTGGCACCCAAGTCCAGCGCCCGGTAACGCAACTGCTTCTGGTCGTTGGCTGTAATCATGATCACAGGTACCCCTTCGCGCCCTGGCATCTCGCGCATGAGGCGGATGAATTCCAGGCCGTCCAGATCGGGCATCATGTAGTCCACAATCACCAGATCGGGAACGTTGTCATGCGCCCAAGCCAACGCATCACGGGCATTGGCAAATGCGTGGGGCACGCAGTCGTCAAGCTTTTTGACCAGTGCACCAAACAAAATCAGGTTGATCTCTGTGTCATCGACGATCAGCACATGGTGGGACACGTTATTCAACCTCTTTTAAATTGCATGGTGAGCTTATTGTGTGCCATTTTGAACAATGGCTGCGATCAGACTATCGAGTGCCCGCGACAGCGGGGCAACCACCGCGTTGACTCCATCCCTATCCTGGCGCAATGCGCACTGCTCCATCTGTGCAGCCAGGGTACTCGCGGGCGCTGCGCCAAACATCGACAAGGTCCCTTTGAGGGCGTGAGCGGTATGCATCACCACGGTTAGATCGCCGCAGGCCAATCCGTCGTTAATTTTCCCAAGTTCGGTAGGCCACTGATCCACAAACGCCTCAGAAATAATCTCAATCACTTCCTGGTCTGCACGCTTCAACGCGGCCAAATAATCAAAGGCTGGGGCCGACGGAGTTGCTGCATGCAACGGAATTGGCCGAGTCTGTGACAAAAGAAGCGTTGCTGAAGAAAAGTGCTGCAACATTTGGCGCAGTTCCTGGGCTTTAATAGGTTTGGAAAGGTAATCATCCATACCGGCCTGCAGGCAGCGCTCGCGATCAGCCTCCATGGCGTTTGCCGTCATGGCAATGATGGGCGTGCGTCGGGTGGTCTCGCCTGCCCGAATTCGCCGGGTTGCCTCCAGCCCATCCATCACCGGCATCATCATGTCCATCAAAATCACATCAAACTGCCGACCGGCAACCATCTCGATCGCAATTTTCCCATTGGCCGCCACTTCCACGTGGTGACCCCAGCGTTCCAACAACGCGATGGCCAATTTTTGGTTAATAAGGTGGTCTTCCACCAGCAATACGTTCATCAACACCTGCTCTTCGTGCAGAGAGTGGCTCGTTACCAACGCGTGTGGCTGATCACAACTGACATTGAGGATTCGGGCCAGCACCTGGAACAATTCATCGCGAGCAACCGGCTTGGTCAGGTACCCCGCGATGCCCACTTGCATCGCCCGCTGGGCATCGCCCTTCATGCCTGCCGATGACAACATCACCATAGGAAGTGAAGCACACCGGGGTAGCTTCAAAATGTGCTGTGCCACAGCAAAGCCATCCATCTCCGGCATCTGCGCATCGAGCAAGACAATGTCGCACGGGGGCATATGGCCCGCACCCTGCGAAAGCCACTGCAGCGCCTCGGCCCCGGAAGCAACTTCATGTGTGATCATCCCCTCGATTTCCAGGGATTTGCACAGGACCAGGCGATTGACGGCATTGTCGTCAACGATCAGCACAGACCGACCATCAAACCGTACGATGGGTGGCAATGAATCCCGATCAGAGTGGTCCAGTTCGACGCGCATCGTGAAATGAAACACGCTGCCCGTTCCGACTTCGCTTTCGACCCAAATCTGCCCGCCCATGGCCGCGACCAGGCGGGAACAAATCGTGAGACCCAGACCGGTTCCACCGTATTTTCGGGTCGTGGAACTGTCTTCTTGTGAAAATGCGTCAAAAATAGCACCCAGCTTGGCGACCGGAATACCAATGCCACTATCGCTCACCGAAATGTGAAGCAAGGCGCCATCATCATCTGATTCGGATCGTGAAATGCGCAATACGATCTCACCCTTTTCAGTGAACTTGATGGCGTTGCCCACAATATTGAGCACCACTTGGCGTAGACGCCCCGGATCTCCCAAAACATAAGCCGGAACATCCGGCGCAATATCAAACACCAGTTCAAGCCCCTTCTCGCTGGCGCGCAGCGCGATCGACTTCATGGTGTCTGCCATGGCGCGGGTCAAATTGAAGGGGATGCTTTCGATCTGGAGCTTGCCGGCTTCGATTTTGGAAAAATCCAGAATATCGTTGATCACCCGCAATAACGCATCGGCTGACGACTTGACGATGCCAAGATACTCCCGTTGTTCAGCGTCCAGCGTGGTATCCAGCAGCAAATCGGTCATGCCAATCACGCCATTCATGGGCGTGCGGATTTCGTGACTCATATTGGCCAGAAAATCTGACTTGGCCCGGCTGGCTGCCTCGGCGGAGTCTTTCGCCCTTTGAAGTTCGCTTGCAGCCTGCTTGGCTTCGGTAATATCAGTAAAGTAGCCGTTCCACACCCAGCCGCCGTGCGACAACTGCCTCGGATGCGCCTCCCCATGAACCCAGGCAATGGCACCGGTCTCCAGATGCACCATTCGAAAATCCACCGATTGCGCATGGGCTTGCGCGGTGGGAGCACCCAACCTGGCAGCAAACAAAGAACGATCGTCAGGGTGAACACGCTCGACGAGCAACCCGGTGGCCTCAATAATGGCGTCAGCCCGCACCCCACAAATGGCCAGAATCGATTCACTCATGAAGGTGATCTTGAACCGGCCGTCGACAGCCACGTAGTATTGAAAGACCGCCACCGGAATATTCTCGGTCACCTCGCGAAGGCGTGCATCTGCCTCCTTGAGGGCCGTCACGTCTTGCCAAATGCCAGTAAAAATCGTTGCTCCGTCGGGCGCAAGGTCTGGTTCCGGCTCAAGCTCAGCGCGAATCCAGCGCAAGGCTTCGCCGGGAATGTGGATTCGATACTCGCCACGCCAAATGACGCGGCGATGGGCTGCGTCCAGGACCCCTCCCATTACGCGCGCGTGGTCCTCTTGGACAATCTGTTTGGTTGACAAAGAGGGATCCTGCTTCAGTTGTTCTGGCGAAAACCCCAAAACCTCTTGCACCCGCTCACTGACAAACGTGAACTGATCGTAACCAGGACGCAGATGCCGCTGAAAAACCACACCCGGCACCGTATTGGTAATGTGACGCAACCGAGCCTCTGCCGCTTTAACCGAGCCTTCCATGCGTTTGCGCTGCGTGATGTCAGTGCGGATGGCAATGTACATATTGGGCATGCCAGACTCATCCGCCAGCGGGACGATCGTAGCGTCCACCCAATACAAATTGCCCGCTTTGGACCGATTGCAAATTTCACCGTGCCAAACCATGCCGGTTGCAATCTGCTCCCACATGTTCACAAAAAATTCAGGTGGATGCACGCCCGATTTGACCAGACGGTGGTTGTGGTTAAGTAGTTCAGCCCGAGAGTAACCGCTGATTTCGCAAAACTTGTCATTGGCATAAATGATGTCCCCAGCCAGATTGGCGGTGCTGACAATGGCATGCTGATCCAGGGCAAATTTTTGATACGCCAGATCGGTCAACGCCGCATTCAAATCACGTTGGCTTTCGTCATGCTGCTGAACCAGGTCGCGCATCAGCGTTGACAACGATTCCAGATTTTCGTCATCGGCCAGCGTCTGCTCGGTATCAATGGAGGCCATCAAATCACGGGCTGATGCGCGCAGGGATTCAATAGCTCGAGTACGACTGGACAGGTCCTCGCGCAGGCGTGCATTGGTCTCGGACAACTCGACCGAGCTCAACTCCAGGCTGCGTGTCTTGAGCTCCAGGTCGCGGTCACTCTGCTGGTAGGCCTCATCCACTCGCTCCAGGAAAACGGGCAGCCCCTTCACCAGTTTGGCAGCCTCCGCAGAGAGTGCTCCGCTTGCCGCCAGTTGGGTCAGTTCCTGTTGCAGCGCGGAAAAAACCGCAGGATCGACATCCAGTGACCGTTTAACCTGGCGCGAAAGTAACTTGTGCATTCAATAGGCTACAGCCTGAGTTCAGGCTGTTTCGGAAATATAGGTAATGGTCATCGTCTGGTTGTGCAGCTTGCACTCTACTCCGGCCGTAAACGGACTGATCTCGCCATACGAATAAAAACCTGCCAGCGTAGCACCTTGACCAAATACCTCGCCTACCGCTTCGACTTCTTCATCAACTCGGCCACCCATCACCAGTTTGCGGCCGACACAACTTACCAGCAACGCCAGGCCCGACCCTGCGTTGCCCTGCATGGCCTTGGCCGCTTCGGCAGCGGCTTCAGCACCATCAACCAGTGCATCGGTGCTGGCATGCATCAAACGAAGGTAACCGTTCGGGTCGATGTCACCCGCCAGAGTCAGGCTGCCGGATGCATCATCCACACCCAAAATGGTACGAATCAATCCCACCTCGGAGTGGTCACTGCCCAACATCGCGAATGGAAACAACAACCCCGACGCCGGCAAGCCGCTGGCGTGCTCGCCCAAATAACGTTTGTAAACCGCCAGCGCAGACTCACCGTCCAGCTCAAACAGCACATTATTTTCGCAGCGCGTCACTTTGCGAGCCGGACCAAACGGTGACCAGCCGCCAAAAGAGCCGTGTGCAAACTGCAACGCATCGCCGTACAAGCCAACGCAGGTTAACCGGTCGCTACTGGCGCCCTTGTCATCCAGAACCCATGTCTGGGAAAAGGCACCACCGTCACCCGCCAAGCCGCCGGTGATGGGTACCTTGGCGCCCACAATCTCGGTCATGCCCGACAACACGGCACTTCCGTTGATCTGCACGCCCTGTCCAAAAATCAATATGGCCCGCAACCCCGCGATCGGTAGACCTGATGCCAACCGTTTTCCCGCGGCAAAGGAATCTTCCATACCCGCCAGCACGGTACTGACTTGAGACATGCGGGTTTGGTCGAAATGCAATGCGGTAACCACCAAAGTGCCGTCGTCCACACCTTTAGCGGTGATTTCACCCGCCGTTGAGCAGCCCGCCCGCTGAGCGCCCGGAAAGGCCTCTGCAATCGCCGAGGCACCCTGTCGCAAGGCGTCGACCGAGCCGAAAACCAGAACCAGGTTGGGCTCAATAGCCGCCAGGCTCGCAAAATCAGCCGCAGTGGCCGCTCCCTGACGCACGGTGGTCTGCACAATTTTCATGGACTATCTCCTGTCAGCACTTAAGGCTGGTATTGGGTACGCAACACGTTTTTTTGCACTTTGCCCATGGTGTTGCGAGGCAGTTCGGCCACCACATAACAGCGCTTGGGCACCTTGAAGTTTGCCAGCATTGTCTTGAGTTTTTGCAAAATATTTGCGGAATCCAGCATGGCACCCGGTTTGGCAATCACCACGGCGACTCCCACTTCACCAAAATCGGCATCCGGCACACCCACCACCGCGCTTTCGGCTACTCCGGGCAAGGTGTTGATGACGCCCTCAATTTCCGCCGGGTAAACGTTGTAGCCGCCGCTGATGATGAGGTCTTTGCTACGCCCCACGATACTGACATAGCCATCGTGGTCGACCCGGCCCACATCACCCGTCTTGAAATATCCATCCGCGGTGAACTCTTCCTTGGTCTTTTCCGGCATCTGCCAGTAGCCGCCAAACACATTGGGGCCTTTAACCTGAATGCCGCCGACCTCGCCCACGGAAAGCGTCTGGCTGTCGTCGCTTTGTACCCGCAGGCTGACACCGGGTAATGGAAAGCCCACCGTGCCGCCCCGGCGTTCGCTCTGGTCGGCGTACCGCGGATCTGCGGCGTAGGGATTCGAGGTCAGCATCACGGTTTCGCTCATACCGTAACGCTCCAGAATGGTGTGGTCAGTGCGGTCCATCCACTCGAAAAAGGTTTCTATTAACAGCGGAGCAGAACCCGCAATAAACAGCCGCATATTGCGCGCCGCCTCCCGGTTTAGCCCCGGCTCGGCCAGCAGACGCACGTACAGCGTCGGCACGCCCATAAAAACCGTGGCCTGGGGCAGCTTTTCGATTACGCGCTTGGGGTCGAACTTGGCCATCCAGATCATCTTGCTGCCGTTCAGCAGCGCGCCATGCACCGCCACGAACAGACCATGCACATGAAAGATAGGTAGAACGTGCATGAGCACATCACCGGGCTTCCATCCCCAGTAGTCCTTGAGCACTACCGCGTTGCTAAGCATGTTCCCGTGCGACAGCATCGCACCCTTGCTGCGCCCGGTGGTGCCGCTGGTGTACAGAATGGCAGCAAGATCGTCGGCGGCACGCTGCGCCACCGTGTACTGGTCGCTGCAATGCACGGCGCGCTCCAGCAAGGAACCGCTGCGGTCATCGCCCAGGGTAAAGACGTGCCGGGTGCCAGCCTTGAACGCAATCTTGCTGACCCAGCCAAAGTTCTTCGGCGCGCATACGACCACGGCCGGCTCGGCATTACCAATAAAGTATTCGATTTCCGCGCTTTGGTACGCCGTGTTCAGCGGCAGGAACACATAGCCGGCGCGCAAGGTGGCCAGGTAGAGCATCAGCGCTTCGACCGATTTCTCCACCTGCACTGCGATACGTGACCCGGCGGGCAGGCTTAGGGAAACCAGCAGATTGGCCATCATGGCGGTGGCGCGGTCCAGGTCGCGCCAGGAATAGTTCAGACCGTTGTCGGTTTCAATCGCCACGCCGTCCAGGTCGGCTGGAAAGGCCGCACGCAAGGCGGCAAACAGGTTGTGGTTCATTATGGTTGCATCCATTGGGGGTCAGGGTGTAAAACGGGGGTGTCGCTTCTCGGTGAAGGCAGTGACACCTTCACGGTGTTCTGGGGAGCCCGCATAGCGGTAGGCAGACGCTATCAAATCGGGAGCATCTTGCGCAATATCCGCGGGGGCTAGAGCCCTAAAAGCCTGCTTATTAAGGCGCGCGGCACGGGGTGCCAGGGGGCGCATGCGCTCGGTGCACGCTTGCACAGCAGACTCCAGCAAGGCACCCACCACCACCTGGTTCAAAAAGCCGCGCTGCTTCATCTCGCCAGCGTCCAGAACGGCCGCCGAAAGCAGCATCTCCCGTGCAGACAGTTCACCCATTGCACGGATTACCAGCGCAGCTTCGCGTGGCGCCATGGGAAAGCCCAGTTTGGCGATGGGCGCGCCAAAACGTGCATGGTCGCTGGCAATGCGGATATCGCAGCAACTGGCGATCTCCACCCCGGCACCCATGCAGTTGCCGTCGATCTTGCCAACGATGGGCACATCACAGTCCAGCATGGCCCGCAGACCACCCCAGACATCGTCTTCGTGAAAATCGCGCAGGCTGTCTTCATGGAAGCGAAATCCGGCGTACTCGGAAATGTCGCCACCAGCACAAAAATGCTGCCTGCCGTAGATAACGACGGTGGTCAGCGATTCGTCCCGCTGAATCTGCTCAAACACCGCACGCAGTTCTCGCCACATGGTGCGGGACATTGCGTTGTGCTTGCCCGGATGCGAGATTTCAACGGTGGCTAGCGGCCCCGTCACCGTACACGCAATATGACCGGTCATGGTTTGACGGCAGCCACGCCCATCACAGCGTCGGGCAGACCCGTGGCAATGCCGGGGAACACGCAGATCAACACCACGGCCAACAGCATCAACACCACAAATGGCACAACACCCCAGATGATGTCCTTGAGCGCAATGTCCGGCGCAATATTCTTGATGACAAAAATATTCAGACCCACCGGTGGATGGATAAGCCCGGTCTCCATCACGATCGTCATCAGCACACCAAACCAGATCAAATCAAAGCCGGCGACCTTCAAAGGGGGCAGAATAATTGGCGCAGTCATGAGGATGATGCTAACCGGTGGCAGAAAGAAGCCCAGCACAATCACCATCACCAAAATCGCCGCCAGTAGCACCCACTTGGAGAGTTGCATGCCGACAATCCACTCCGCCGCAGACTGACTGATATGCAGAAAGCTCATCACGTACGAAAACAGCAGTGACATACCGATGATCATCATCAGCATGGTCGACTCGCGCAGCGTGGCACTCAGTATGGGCGCCACATCACGCGGGCGCCAGACGCCGTAGATTACGGCGATCAGCACCAAGGCCAACAGGGCACCCAGGCCGGCGGTCTCGCTGGGCGTGGCAAAACCGCCGTACAGCGCCACCATCACGCCAATCAGCAGCAGCACAAACGGTACGACGCGGGGCAGCATCTCAAACTTCTGTCGGGTGGTAAAGGTCTCGCGCTCCAGCAGGGCCGACGCGGCGCCCGTACGCTTGAACTCGGCTTCGGCCAGGCGGTATTCCTTGCGGTAACGCACCACGGCATAAGCCGCAAACAGAAAGACCAGCAACACACCGGGAAAGATACCCGCCAGGAACAGCCGACCCAGTGATTGCTCTGCCGCCACGGCGTACAAAATCATGGTTACCGAGGGTGGCAACAAAATGCCCAGCGTGCCGCCCGCCGCAATGATGCCAGCGGCAAATCCGGGCGAGTAGCCGCGCTTGCGCATCTCGGGAATACCGGCGCTACCAATGGCCGAGCAGGTGGCCGGACTGGAGCCCGCCATGGCGGCAAACAGCGCACAGGCAAACACGTTGGCAATGCCCAGGCCACCGGGTATGCGCCCCATCCAGACATGCATGGCGGCATACAGGTCCTGCCCTGCCCGCGAGCGCCCTATTGCCGCCCCTTTCAGGATGAACAGCGGAATCGATAAGAGGGTGATGCTGGCCATCTCCTCATACACGTTTTGGGTGACGGTGTTGAGTGCCGAGGCAGGCATGAACAAATACATGAACAGTACCGCCACACTGCCCAGGGCAAAAGAAATGGGCGCACCGGAGAACATGAACAGCAGCGTGACAGCACCAAATAGCAAACCCATGCTCAGCATGCTCATACATCCTCTCCTGACAGGTTCTTGCGAACGGCGTTTACGCGCGCGCTGAGTTGCACCAGCAGTTGCAGGCTCAGAAGGCTCATACCCGCTGCCATCAACCCGTATGGAATCCACAGGGGCGGTGCCCAGGAGGAAGATGTGGTTTGTTGCTCCACCCAGGCTTCATGGAGCAGCGCCCATGACTTCCAGGAAAAGAAGGTACAGAACATAAAACCCATCAGGTCCACGCTCACAAGCCGCCACTGGTTCATCCAGGCAGGAAGCCAGCCGGCGATGGCTTCAATGCCCACGTGGCCTCGCAGCGCCTGCACGAAGGAGCCACACAGAAATGTGGCACCCACCAGGCAGAACACGGCGGCCTCATCCTGCCAGTCGGTCGAAGCCTGCATCACGTAGCGCGACACCACGCTGTAGGTCAAAACGAGTGACGCCACCAACAGCGCCACCATGCCCAGAATCACCATGGCGTGGTTGACCCATTGCAGCAACTGGGCCAGTGGTTTCAAAAATGCGGGCGTATCGGGGTCGACAGCGCCCATCACCACGCCAGAGCCTATTGCGTGGCTCATAACAGCTTTTGCGCGGCCTTCAACAGCCCGGCGCAGGATTCGTTCTTGTCGTTGAAGTCTTTCCAAGCCGTCTCGCGCGCAATAACCTGCCATCTTTTCAGCGTCGCTTCGTCCATGTCGTAGACCTTGGCACCAGCTTTGGCGTAGATTTCTGCGGCAGCCTTGTCATCGGCCTTGGCAGCATCGCGGGCAAAGCTTTCCAGTTCACCGCCCACCGCCATCACCACGTCCTGCTGGGGCTTGGGCAGCTTGCTGAACACCTCTTTGGAAATCATCAGCGGCTCAAACATGAACCAGTAGGTCTTGTCGCGACCCGACGTCAGGTGCTTGGCAATTTCCTCGAGCTTGAACGAGATGAAACTGGTGCTCGACGTCATGGCCGCATCCATGGCACCGGTTTGCATGGCAGCATAAATTTCGTTGGATGGCAAGGTAATGACGGAGGCACCCGCCTGCTTGAGCATCATGTCCATCTCGCGGCTGCCGCCGCGCACCTTCAGGCCTTTGGCGTCATCCGGAGTCAGCAAGGGGCGTGTGCGGCTGGCCACACCACCAGCCTGCCAGATCCAGCTAACGATCATGATGCCCTTGTCGTCAAGCACCTTGCTAAGAAGTTTGCCCACTTCGGCGGTCTTCCAGGCGGCGCCCTGCTCGTAGCTGGGCACCAGCGCCGGCATCAGGCCGATATTGGTCTCGGCCACCTCGCCGCCAGCGTAGGACAGGGGCACCAGGCTCATGTCCAGCGCACCCTTGCGCATGGACGAGAACTGGGCATTGGTCTTCATCAGCGAAGAGCCCGGGTAGACCGACGCCTTCAGTGCGCCGGCGGTGCGCTTTTCCACTTCCACCGCAAACTTGCGGCACAGGCGGTCGCGAAAATCGCCTTCGGTCAAGGTGCCACCGGGGAACTGGTGTGAAATCTTCAGCCCGATCGCTGTCTGTGCCCACGCATTGCCTGTGAGCCCGCCAAAGGCTGTGGCACCCGCTGCCTGCATCATGGTTCTTCTGGTCAAAGTCATTTTTGTCTCCTGTTTGTATTGGACAAAGCGAAATTCTTTTTGTGGTGAACCCTTGAAACTTTCAAATTTGATGTGGCTTTCAGCTCGGACTTCCAATAAGCAATTGCTGGATAGCCCCCGACACCGGTATCTTTCCTTGTGTCAATTGGGCGCGGTGCCTGTCCAGCCGTTTGAGGTCATAAAGGTAGTTAACCATCAACCCATACGACTGCTTGAGGCCCTTGGCCGACGGGTCAGCGGCCCAGTTGATGCGCTCCACTCGGGCACCATTACCCAAGTGAAAGCGGGCTACCGGGTCAATCGGCCTGCCGTCCGCCAACGCCTGACCCAAATAGTGCGCGGCACAGCGCATGAGCATCTGGCGCACCACAGATTTCTCCGACAGTTGCAGATTGGCTTCGATGGCCGTCAGAAAGTGCGCAGCACCCGGCGGCTCAAAGCCCACTGCCCGACCCAGGGCCATGCGCTCCTTCTCGTCCAAATTCTCCAGTAGTCCGGCAATGTTCTTGACCAGCCAAGCACGAAAACCGGGTATCGGCGAGAGCGTTGCAAAGGTCTTGAGTTTGGGAAACTCTTCCTTAAGCGCTTCCACCACCCACTTGATCAGCGAGTCGCCAAAGCTCACACCGCGCAAGCCCGCCTGCGTATTGCTGATAGAGTAAAAAATCGCCGTGGTGGCACGCTTCAAATCCGCATCTGCTCCCAGTTCATCCAGCAGCGGCGTGATGGTACTGACCAACTGGTCGACCAAGGCCACTTCTACAAAAATCAACGGCACCCCGGGCAGGCGGGGGTGAAAAAAACCGTAACAACGTCTGTCACTATCCAGACGGTTTTTTACGTCGGCCCAACTCTTGATATCGTGCACCGCCTCGTAGCGGATCAGTTTTTCAATCAGGGAAGCGGGCGAATCCCAACTGATACGACGCAGGTCCAGAAAGCCCACGTCAAACCAAGTGGAGAACATGTACTCCATCTCCACATCCAGCGCCAGCAGGCGCTTGTCCTGCTTGAGGCAGGACTGCATCTCGGCCCGCATATCCACCATGAACTGGATCCCGCCGGGGTAGACGCTGAAGCGCTGAAGGATTCTGCGGCGCGGTGACACGGTGGCGCGACGGTAGTTCACCTCGGCCACAGCTTCTTCCGGCGTACCCACAGCAGCGGCAAACTGGACTTGGGCGGCCTTTACCTTTTGCGGGTCGGCCACGAACTGTTCGCTCATCAGCAACCACAGGTCGCGCTTTCGCGCTGCCGTGGCGCCGGCGTACCAAGCCGCGATGGCCTGTGCACGGCGACCGCCCTCCACTTCGCTGACCCGCGGATCGATGATGGCTTGCAGTTCCTGCAGTGTGCGACGCAAAACACGGGGTGACAGGGCCTCGTCCTTCCGGCGCAAAGTGGCCTGCAAACGCTCGTGCGTGGAGCGCGAACGATCGACATCACCCCCAGTCTGCAGTGAAGATGCTCCTAATTTAATAGCTGCTTGTGCAGTATTCTCGGGGGCTAGAGCCATATTTTTCTCGAGGCTTGGAGCGGGAAGCAACCGGGCGACGCTGCGACTGATCCAGGTGGACGGGTTCATGCAAATGCGGCTCGTGCGCCGGTCTCGGCATTTTTCATGCCCGTTCTGTGGGCCGCATCTGTGCCCACCTCCACAAGCCTGTGCCACCCAGAATCATGGGCACGCACAACCACTGCCCCATGCTCATGCCCAGGGACAAGAGGCCCAGATGGGCATCTGGCTCGCGGAAAAACTCGGCAGTAAACCGCATCGCGCCATAGCCAAACAGGAATGCCGCCGCCACCTGCCCCCGCTTGGGTGCCGTTCGGGCATACCACCACAGCAGCACGAACAGCAACAGCCCTTCCAACAAAAACTGGTACACCTGCGACGGGTGGCGGGGCAGGTCTCCTGCTCCCCTAAACACCATCCCCCAAGGCAGGTTCGGGTCAGTCAGACGACCCCACAATTCACCATTGATGAAGTTGCCAACCCGACCGGCGGCCAGCCCGGTCGGCACACAAGGCGCTACAAAGTCGGCCACTTGCAAGAATGATTTTTTGCGCGACACGCCAAACCACACCATGGCCACAATCACGCCCAGCATGCCGCCATGAAAACTCATGCCACCTTGCCAGACATAAAAAACCTCAAAGGGGTGCGTCAGGTAATAGGCTGGTTTATAAAAAAGGCAATAGCCAATACGCCCGCCCAGCACAACGCCCATGACGCCCATGAACAGAATATCTTCCACGTCACGGTACGCCCAGGCACTCGCGCCCTTCATGGCTGCAAATGGGGCGTGGCGCAACCGCCGTCTACCCAGGAACATGAACAGAGCGAAGGCCGCCAGGTAGGTCAGGCCGTACCAGTGCACGGCAATGGGGCCTAACTGCAGCGCGACGGGATCAATTTGCGGGTGAATCAGCATGGCGCTATTGTGCCTTTGACGAGGCCGCGCGTGCCGGCAAGTCGGGCAGCGGCGCTACTTCTTGCCTCTGCGCATGCCCATTGCATCGATATTGCGCTCTTTACGTGCTTTGGTCTTGGCGTTTTCAGCCTCCATCGCCTTGCGCTTGGTATAGCCGGTGCTATCGGCCCAGGCCCACCATGCAATGGCCAAGGCAAAGGGGGCCAGGACGACCCACCAGTCCCATACTGCGATGGGGCCGATTTCCAAAAATTTCAAGGTCAAAAAGACCAATCCCAAGCCCACAAAATACATGGCGATCTCCTGTAATCCAATTCCACTGTAACCCAAGCCACTCCAAGCGCAGCGAATTGGTGCCTGGTACGCACAAAAAAGCCCGCTACTGCGGGCTCTTTTGCTAACGGCCGTAGGCCAAATCAGTAGGCTTGACCCAGTTGGTCCAGGATGGCCGGATTTTCCAGAGTCGATGTGTCTTGGGTGATAGCCTCACCCTTGGCGATGGAACGCAACAAGCGGCGCATGATCTTGCCGGAACGGGTCTTGGGCAAGTTATCGCCAAAGCGGATGTCCTTGGGCTTGGCAATCGGACCGATTTCTTTGCCTACATGGTCACGCAGTTGCTTGGCAATCGCTTTGGCTTCGTCGCCCACGGGCAGCGGACGCTTCAGCACGACAAACGCGCAAACCGCTTCACCGGTGGTGTCGTCAGGACGACCCACCACGGCGGCTTCTGCCACCAGCTCCGTGCAGCTCACCAGAGCCGATTCAATTTCCATCGTGCCCATACGGTGTCCCGACACGTTCAGCACATCGTCGATACGGCCGGTGATGGTGAAGTACCCAGTCTTCTCGTCGCGAATGGCGCCGTCGCCAGCCAGGTAGTACTTGCCCTTGAAATCATCGGGGTAGTAGCTCTTCTTGAAACGCTCGGGGTCACCCCAGATGTTGCGGATCATGGAAGGCCATGGACGCTTGACGACCAGAATGCCGCCCTGGCCATTGGGCACATCCTTCCCGGTTTCGTCCACGATGGCAGCCTGAATACCAGGGAACGCCAGTGTGCAGGAGCCCGGAACCATGGGTGTAGCGCCAGGCAGCGGCGTGATCATATGACCACCGGTTTCAGTTTGCCAGAAGGTATCCACGATGGGGCACTTGCTGCCGCCGACGTGCTTGTAGTACCACTCCCAGGCAGCGGGATTGATGGGCTCGCCCACCGAGCCGAGCAAGCGCAAACTGGTCAGGTCATAGCTCTTGGGGTGGACAGAATCTTTGGCTTCAGCGGCCTTGATCAAGGAGCGGATAGCAGTCGGTGCGGTGTAGAACACGGTGCACTTATGGTCCTGAATCATCTTCCAGAAACGGCCGGCATCCGGGTAAGTGGGCACGCCTTCAAACACGATCTCGGTGCCGCCCAAAGCCAACGGGCCATAGGTGATGTAGGTGTGACCGGTGACCCAGCCAATATCGGCCGTGCACCAGAATACGTCGTCAGCCTTCAAGTCAAAGGTCCACTTGGTGGTCAGCGCTGCATGCAGCAAGTAGCCACCCGTGGAGTGCTGCACGCCCTTGGGCTTGCCAGTGGAGCCGGACGTGTAAAGCAGGAACAGGGGATGTTCGGCTTCGACCCACTCTGGCTCGCAGGTGGCGGACTGACCAGCCACCAAATCATGCATCCACTGGTCACGGCCGGCGGTCATGGCGATTTCGGAACCACTGCGCTTGACGACCAGCACGTTTTTGATGGAATCGCAGCCACCCAGTGTCAGGGCTTCGTCGACGATCGACTTCAGGGGCAATTGCTTGCCGCCACGCACCTGATGGTCCGCAGTGATAACGGCTACGGCACCGGTGTCTTCAATACGGTCGCGCAGGGACTGGGCCGAGAACCCGCCAAACACGACCGAGTGAGTCGCACCAATACGGGCACAAGCCTGCATGGCGGCCACGCCGTCAATGGACATGGAGATGTAGATGACCACGCGGTCACCCTTTTTGATGCCCAGTGACTTCAGGCCATTGGCCATCTGGCTGGTCTTGGCCAGCAGGTCTTTGTAGTTGATCTTGGTAACTTCGCCGCCGTCGGCTTCGAAAATGATGGCGGTCTTTTCGCCCAGGCCTTTTTCTACGTTGCGGTCCAGGCAGTTGTAGGACGCATTGAGCTTGCCGTCAGCAAACCACTTGAAAAATGGCGCTCCACTCTCGTCAAGCACTTTGGTAAAGGGAACTTTCCAGCTCAGAAATTCCTTGGCCAAACGGCCCCAGTAACCTTCGTAATCGGTTTCGGCTTCTTTGCACAGCGCGTTATAAGCGTCCATGCTGGGAATAGTGGCGTTCTTGACGAACTCTGCGCTGGGCAAATAAGTAGGCAATACGCTTGCGGTTTCGGTCGTTGTGCTCATCGGGAATGTCTCCTCTGTTAAATCAAAACTGGGCGAATATTGGTGCCAAGCACTTACAAGTCACTGACTTGACACAACAAATGGCGCAACGCCTCTGGGCGAGCATGTTGGACTAGCAGGCGTCGCCAGCGCAGGCTTTTACAATGTCTGCCTGTGTCACGAAAATCCACTCCCCCAATGAGCCAAGCGCCACCCCCCAAATCAAAAGCCAAGCCGATGACCCTGCTGGCAAAAGTTATTTTTTCGAGCCGCTGGCTGCAGTTGCCCCTGTATCTTGGGCTGATTGCAGCCCAGACGGTGTACGTCTACCACTTCTGGGTTGAGCTGGTGCACTTGATGGAAGCCGCCTTTGGCAACCAGCATGCACTGGCACTGCTAGTCAAAAGCATTGGTTACAAGGACACGGTGGAGGTCACAGGCCTCAACGAGACCATCATCATGCTGGTGGTGCTAGCCCTGATTGACGTCGTAATGATCTCCAATCTGCTCATCATGGTGATTGTGGGCGGCTACGAGACCTTTGTCTCGCGCATGAACCTGGACGATCACCCCGACCAACCCGAGTGGCTCAGCCATGTCAATGCGTCCGTGCTCAAGGTCAAACTGGCCACCGCCATCATTGGCATCAGTTCCATCCATCTGCTCAAAACCTTTATCAACGCGGCCAACTATGAGGAGAAGGTTCTGCTCTGGCAAACCGTCATCCACATCACGTTCTTGTTGTCGGCAATGGCCATAGCCTTTACCGACAAGCTGATGTCCCAGCCAAAAGGCGATCAGCACTGATCACACTTACCCCAACCTTGGAAAGACCAACATGAGCACCATCCGCCAGGCAGACCTGATTGAATCCGTGGCTGCAGCGCTGCAGTACATCTCGTATTACCACCCCGCCGACTACATCGCCCATCTGGCCCGCGCCTACGAGCGCGAGCAAAGCCCGGCCGCCAAAGACGCCATCGCCCAAATCCTGACCAACAGCAAGATGAGCGCGACCGGCCACCGCCCGATTTGCCAGGACACCGGCATCGTCAACGTGTTCCTGAAAGTGGGTATGGACGTGCGCTGGGACGGTTTTACCGGCTCGCTGGATGACGCCATCAACGAAGGCGTACGCCAGGGCTACAACCACCCCGACAACACGCTGCGCGCCAGCGTGGTGGCCGACCCGGAGTTTCTGCGCAAGAACACCAAGGACAACACACCGGCAGTGATCTTCACTGAAATCGTGCCCGGCAACACAGTTGAAGTCACCGTTGCAGCCAAAGGCGGCGGTAGCGAAAATAAAAGCAAAATGTATATGCTTAACCCCGGAGACAGCGTGGTCGACTGGGTCCTGAAAACCGTGCCCACCATGGGTGCCGGTTGGTGCCCACCAGGCATGCTGGGCATCGGTATTGGCGGCACCGCCGAGAAGGCGGTTCTGATGGCCAAAGAGAGCCTGATGGATGACTTGGACATGTATGAGCTGCAAGCCAAAGCAGCCAGTGGCGCGGAACTCTCCAACGTTGAAAAACTCCGCCTTGAACTGTTCGAGAAAGTCAACGCCCTGGGCATTGGCGCGCAAGGCCTGGGCGGCCTGACCACGGTGTTGGACGTCAAGATCAAGATGTACCCGACCCACGCCGCCAGCAAGCCCATTGCCATGATCCCGAACTGCGCCGCCACCCGCCACGCCCACTTTGTGATGAATGGCAACGGCCCGGTGTACCTGACACCGCCCTCGCTGGACACCTGGCCCGATGTCGCATGGACACCGGACTACGTGAAGAGTAAAAAGGTCGACCTCAACACCTTGACCAAAGCAGAAGTTGCCAGTTGGAAACCCGGCGACACCCTGCTGCTCAACGGCAAGATGCTGACTGGCCGTGACGCCGCTCACAAGCGCATCAAGGACATGCTGGCCAAGGGCGAGAAGTTGCCGGTGGACTTTACCAACCGGGTCATCTACTACGTCGGCCCGGTTGATCCGGTCAAGGGCGAAGCCGTTGGCCCCGCCGGCCCCACCACGGCCACCCGCATGGACGGTTTTACAGAAATGATGCTGGCCCAAACCGGCCTGATCAGCATGGTCGGAAAGGCCGAACGCGGCCCGGTCGCCATCGAAGCCATCAAGAAGCACAAGAGCGCCTACCTCATGGCCGTGGGGGGCGCTGCCTACCTGGTGAGCAAGGCCATCAAGGCTGCCAAGGTAGTGGGATTTGCCGACCTGGGCATGGAAGCCATTTACGAATTCGATGTGGTCGACATGCCGGTCACCGTAGCGGTAGATTCGGGTGGTACCAGCGCCCACATCACCGGACCGGCCGAGTGGCAAAAGAAAATCGCAACCGGTGAGTTCAAGAACATTCCGGTGCAATCTGCCTGATCCGCGGCTGACATTGGACGCTGTGGCATGACACCCGCGGGCGCTGGCCATGTCCACCGCAGCGCCGATGCTATCGGTGTATTTGACAGCGGCGTGGGTGGCCTGAGTGTGCTGCGCGCCCTGCAAGCCGAACTGCCGCAGGAGCCATTCATTTATGTGGCGGACAGCGGCCATTCCCCCTACGGCGAGCGCGATGATGCGCACGTCATCGACCGCTCCAATGCCATCACCCGCTTCCTGATCGAACAACACCATATCAAGGCATTGGTAGTGGCATGCAACACAGCGACTGCCGCCGCCATCAAACTGCTGCGCCAGAACTTCCCGGAACTGCCCATTGTGGGCATAGAACCAGCCCTGAAACCCGCAGCGTTGTCGAGCAAGACCAAGGTCATTGGCGTGCTGGCGACCCGCGGCACGCTGAACAGCGAAAAATTTCGTGCACTATTGGAGTCTTTGCACGGTCAGGCGACCTTTGTGCTGCAACCCTGCGACGGGCTGGCAGACGCTATTGAGCATGCAGACGCTACCAAAACGATAGCTGCTTGCGCATATTCTACGGGGGCTATGGGGCGATTCGGTCGTGAAGATGGCGCCATGGACACTTTGGTTCTGGGGTGCACACACTATCCTTTTGCCACCGACACATTGCGCTCACTCGTAGGCGCAGATGTCGCCTTTCTGGAAGGCGGAGCCCCGGTTGCACGCCAGACCCGGCGGCTGCTTGCCGAGCGGGGCTGGCTGGGACAAGCGGCAAATGCAGGCTCCGTCGCACCGACTATCTTTGGCACCACGGGTGACGCCAACAACTTGCGAATGGCCGTGCAACGGTGGTTGGGTTTAAGCGTCGATGTGCAGAATTTCAAGATTCACTCAACATTCCAAGCGGCGAGATCAATGCCATGAAACACATTTTTGCTGCACTGGCGGTTCTTGCGTGCACGACAGCGTCAGCTGGCCTGTGTGAAAGTGGTCGCCATCAATCGCCGATAGATATCGGTGTGACCTCACGCCAAGCGCTACCAGCACTGGAATTCAATTACCTGAACGCCCCCCTGAAACTGGCGGACGACGGGCACACCGTGCGTGTGCGCTTCGGCAAAGGCAGCACTCTGCAGATTGGCAAAGAGCGCTATACCCTGCAACAGTTTCACTTTCACACGCCAGGTGGCGACAAAATTGCAGGGGAAAATTTCCCCATGGCTGCCCACTTGCTGCACAAGAGCCAGTCCGGCCAGTTGTTGGCTGTAGTCGTGCTATTTCGTACCGGGCAAGAAAACCCGTTGCTAAAGAGGTTGATGCCGCTCATTCCTGCCAGGGCCGACGGCGACCACAGCCACCCCGACGTCGCGGTGAATGCCAGCACACTCTTGCCAGCAACACTCAGTTACTTCCGATACGCCGGGTCCGTCACGGCAGCGCCCTGCACCGAAGGCGTCGAGTGGATCGTCATGAAGCAGCCGCTCCAGCTATCAGCAGACCAACTGACCCACTATCGCCAGCGCTTTGCCGACAACGCGCGTGGGGTGCAGCCGCTGCACCAACGCACCGTGCTCGAAAGTCAGTGACGCTATCGCACCAAATCCAATGTTGAACAACAACGCCTTGCTACAGGTCAACACGAACAGTGGCAAGAAAAGCAAAAATGTGATCTGTGCTGGTTCAGCACGTCTACCGAGAGTCAAGGAATCCAATATGTGCCGTTTGCCCACCTTAAACCCTATCCGAATGAAGAGCCCGCTACGGTTTGGAATATCTGCCCTATTGCTGCCCCTGTTGCTCGGCGTGCTTGCTCCGGCAACAGCCCAGGACGGCAAGAAGAGCAAGGCGGCGGCCGGTATTGAAGTTAAGGTCACGCCAGAAATGACAGGTGCGGGCATTGTGTCCAGCGGCGCAGTGCTACCCCCCATTCCACCGGTAAGCGGCAGCCGCACAAAAATGGTTCAGTCCTGGGGCAAACCGCTACCTTACCCGATCATGATTGCCGATCGGCGCAATAACCGTCTGATCGAAATCGCCCCGGACAAAAGCATCGTCTGGGAGTTCCCGTCACCCAACCTGAAGGTTTATCGGGGCAATGAGGATGTCAACTTTTCCGCCGACGGCAAACTGCTGGCCGTGAGCGAAGAGGATAACTTCGACATCCATATCGTCGATTACGAGTCGCGCGCGTTAACTTGGACTTACGGCACCCCAGACCACCGCGGCAGCGGTCCCGGTTTGCTCAACTACCCGGATGATGCGCACTTGTTGGCAGACGGCAAGTTCATTACTGCTGACATCCGCAATTGCCGTGTTCTTATCGTCGATCCCAAAACCGATGCCATCGCCACACAATGGGGCACTCCGGGCAAGTGCAAGCACAACCCGCCCACCGAGTTGGCACACCCCAACGGCGCGACGCCACTGGAAAATGGCGACATCTTGATCACCGAAATCACCGACGCCTGGATTTCCCGCATCACACGCGACAGCAAGGTGCTTTGGAGCGTGAAGGCCCCCGGCCTTCATTACCCCTCGGACGCATTCCCCACGGTAGACGGCAAACAGATCATCGTGGCCGACTTCTGGAAGCCCGGCCGTGTCATTATTTTTGACCCGGCCACCCGCAAGATTTCATGGGAATACTTCGTCAAAGAAGGCGAAGGCATGCTGGACCATTCGTCCATTGCACGTGAATTGCCCGACACGGGGGACATCCTCATTGTTGACGACCTGAATGACCGTGTCATCGTGGTCGACCGCAAGACCAAGGCCATCATCTGGCAATACGGAGAAAAAGGCAAAAAGGGCTTTACGCCCGGCCTGTTGAACTATCCAGACGGCGTCGACATTGACGTGTTCCGGGACTGGAAAGCCGTACTGAAGAAGTAAGGAAACGCGCAGGGGATTGAAAACACCTCTGAAAAACCATGGATACTAGCTGGCGTCGATAAAGTCGGCGTTGCTAGGAAAGTGCTCCCGCATCCATTCCGGATCCAGGGACAGCGCGGCCAACACGTCCGATGGCAAGTCTTTCACATGCTCTGGCCCGGCGTTGGGTGTGTCTGCCAGCAGGCCTGCAATGTGAACAATGGCTCCCAACTTGGAAAACGCCTGATCCTCCAGCGGATCGGCGCTGACCTTGAGGGCCTGCACCATTTGCATAGGAAAGTTCCAGCGAAGGGCCAGTTCGGCGGTGAGCTGGCCCTCAGTGAAGCCAATGAGCTGGCGTTCGCGTTGCCAGCGCGTGCCGGGTGGGCGCGGTAGCTTTTCGATCTCCAGCAGTATCTTGGGCTGGGCTTGGGCAATCAGCAATTCGCCCAGTCGCACCATCATCCCGGTCAGCCAGGACAGGGGGACATCCACACTGACTTTGCGTGCTATCCATTCGGAGTAGCCGGCGCTGGCCATGGAGGTCTTCCAGAATGCATGCGCATCAATGCCCGGCAGATTCGGAAATGAGCCGCTCATACAGGCACCCAAGGCCAGCGTACGGACCTTATGCATGCCCACCATGGCAATGGCATCTTCGATGGAGCCGATACTCCGCCGTAAACCAAACTGCGCGCTATTGGCCAAGCGCAACAGCTTGGCGGAAATCGCGGGGTCGCGTGTGATCAGGTCGCTTACCTCTTCGAGAGACGCGTCTTCGTCATTCAGCGTCTTGATCAGCGAATGGGCCAGGTCCGGAATCGAAGGCAGTTGGACCGACTCAAAAAACGAATCGATAGTTGACATGGGGCTCCCCTTCACATTGCATAGAGTAGTTGGCAATTTACTCCGAACTCAGGCCCGCGCAGCGTTTGCCGGCAAACTTTGCATGCGGCGCTAACGTCCGCCCCCTGCGCCCAGCAGTGTGCCGATCGTGTCGCTGATTTATTGCTGCTGTTTCATTGTAATAGCGACGGTCTGGTTGCTTACAACGCCGCCGGCACGGAAAGGCATTTCAATTGCACATGGCACATGTATTTCACTTTCGATCAGCCCGCAAGCCACGTAGAAAGCCCTCCCGATTTCCCTAAATTTGAGACGATATGCGACTGTGTAGAATGGAAAATTGGCGTGCCCGGAGGGGATCGAACCCCCGACCCTCAGCTTAGAAGGTAGCTGATCACAGTTATATTTTAACCAATATAATCAACATCTTAGATCATTTTTTTGATACAATATAACCCTCATATCTCACCAAAATCTCACCAAGCCATGGTGAAATTTGAAAGGTTCTGATGGGTTCTATCAAAAAACGTATCCTTAATGACGGTAGTTTTGTGTACGACTGTCGCATTCACCGGCGCGGCCTCGGCACCGTCAGCAAGACCTTCAAAAAGAAGGATGAGGCCGAAAGATGGTCCAACGGCGTTGAATCGAAAATTGATCGCGGGGAGAACGTCAGCCGAAAAGCAGACAAGACCATGTTCGTGGTCGCATGCGCGGAATTTCTAAAGCACTACAAGCCGCTAAAAGGCAAAGAAAAAGAAATCACCCCCGGCGAAGTTCAAGTCGTGCAACGGCTAGCCTATGACTTCAAGCCCAGGGCAATCAGCCAAATTACGAACCAAGTGATCCAAGCGTGGATCGATGAATTTTTGGACACCGAGGTTGCCACACAAGAACGGAAAATAATCCACCCCTATTACAACGCTGGCCTCGATAAGGACGGTAACAAGAGAAAGTACAGCGAAGGAACCGTACGGCGGCATTTCTTTGTGCTGAAGAAAGTTTTGGAATGGTATTCCGTCCGTGAGAATTTCATCCTACCAAGCAACCTATTCTTGCAAATTCGCGTGCCCCGCGCATGGGCCGGAAAACGCAGGCGGCGCCTCGAAGCTGGGGAACTAGAACTACTACAAGCGGCAGCGTTGAAGGGCTACGACCACAAGGTAGAGTGGCCACTATTAATCGACTTTGCAGCCAATACAGCCGCTAGGTCACAAGAAATCATCAAAGCCAAGTGGAGCGACCTAAACCTTGAGGGTCGCAGCTGGGCGATTCCACCAGAAAATGTGAAGACGGCCACATTCCGCACCGTACCTCTATCCAAGAAATCGCTCACGATTCTAGAAAAAATGAATACCCTGAAAAAGACCGGGGATGACCGAATATTCCACATGTGGCGCGATAGCGCGACCGTGAGCAAAGGTTTTCGACGACTAACGGTGCGGGCCGGTATTGAAGATTTCCGCTTTCACGACCTGCGACATGAAGGTGTCAGCCGCCTGTTTGAAACTACTGACCTGACCGATAGCGAAATCATGAGCATCACTGGCCACACATCGTCGGAAATGCTCAAGGCCTATTCAGCACTGAGACCGAATGCCCTCGCCCGGCGGCTTGACGGTGAAAAAAGGTGAATTGATGGTGCCATGTGTACGTTGGCAGCCACTACTACATCAAGCCGCCTCAACCGCCTGAATCTTGCGTGGCCGTCCACCCAGACGACCATTGGCACGGGCTGCGTCGGCCTTCTGAGGGGTTACAGCCTTCCCACCCACCTTGCCCATGGCCTGAGCCATCCACTGGCGAGAACCCAGGAAGCCTTGCAATAGGGCTGGCAAGTACAGATCAGCATCCAACTGTGGGAAGTGCAGACCCAAGCCTGATGGCGATATTTCGATATCAACCAACTGTGCCGGTCGCGCCATTTCCAGCCCTTGCACATCGTGGGGCTTGAAGCCAACTTCCAATCTGTTGCTAAGCGCAATGACCACACGGCCGACGCGACGGTCATACCGCGCCGCGACCGCCTTGGGCGTAGTTTTCACAAGATTAGGCCGTCCGTTTGGGTTAAATTGCCGCGCGTTTGCGTCCTGTGCTCTTGGCATGACCGGCAACCGTGCCTTGTGCTTCAACGTACGAGTCCAGCAATCGACGAATCATGCGTTGATACTGCGTTTGGTGCTTGGATGCCTCGGACTTGAAAAAATCCACGCTGCTCTTGCTTAGAGCCAGCGTGACTTTCACTCCGTCTTCCTTAAAAGCCAGCTCAGCTGGGGACGGCAGGAAATCGGTGACGACTTCAACGTCGCCCATGGGCTCATCCGTGTAAACGATTTTCTTTTTCATAAACTGCCTTTCCTTTGCGCCAGTACCCTGCACCAATGATCCGAATGACTTTTCGCCGATAAGTGAAACGCACCGTCACTATGCCGCCTCCGGCTTTGCCCATACAGTAAAACCGCTCTTCGGTCTCACTGTGTGCCAGGTCTTTTGCGATTACGCGGTGCGGGTCAGCAAACGCTGCCTGCGCATCTTGAAACGACACCTGATGCTTGGCTTGATTCTCCGCATCTTTGTTGTCGTCCCACTCAAATTTGACTGCGGTCATAGGTTTATGTTAGCACTAACCCATAGAAAAAGCCATACGTTTGTATGGCTAAAAATTCATTGACGCCAGTTTCAAGACATTGGCCTTTTGCTCCAAGCACGCTCATTTCTGAACGCCACTGACCCCAGCGCCCTCCTCCCTCGCCAAATCCTCCTCAACCCACCGCACCATGGCCAGCAAGGTCTTATCGGTGACCCCACAAAACGCATTCCGATCGGAGGTCTCATACGCCGTGTGAAACGTGGTCACCTTGTTCGAAGCCTCCATCTCCCGCACAACTTCGGTCAATCCCCGCGTAATCAAGTAAGAGACCAGTGCCGCAATGTTCTGCTTGCGCGAGACAAGATCCAACACTTCGACCAGTCGCTTGTCCAGCTTGAACGTCGTCGTCCTGTGGGTATTACCCGGCATCCGCGTCGTGGCCTGAATTTTCCAGTGTGACGGGTCGATGGGCTCCACCGTGTCCAACGCCCCTTGAATCGGTGCCTTGGACAAATTCGCCTTGACCTGCTTTCGCAAGGCTTCAAGTTCCTCTTCTTTGGCTTTGAACACTGGTGGTCGACCCGCCCAGGCGCGAACATCCCTGAGCTTGTCGGTCATGACCTTGGTGGGCTTTGCATTTTTAGTTGCCATGGTGATGGTGTTCGTGGTTTGACATGGAGTGGCCAGTCGCCGTGTTTCAAGCATTGCCCGCCAAATAGACTGGTGACGGCATGCGTCAATACAGGGTCATAGTTCAATGACGTATTTTACGTCAAAACGCCAAATGTGACTTGTCATATTTAACGGCACTTGCTAGTCTAACTAGACAACTGTTTGAGGCCGCTTCGCCTTGGACCACTTCATCTTGCAGGCCTCAAACTCCTTGCGCATCATGGCACTCAATTCATAGGCCGCTTCAATCCCACGCACACCACCTGAATGCCTCTTCAAGCGTTTCAGGTAAGTACCTTCGTCACTGTCAATCACGACGATGTTTAGCGATTCCCACGGCTTTGCGGTGACAAAGTATCCCATTCGGTTCACGCGAGACCAGCCCGGACTGATTACTGTTTCATTCCCAGAATCCAAGTCCAGCAATGTCCAGATCCTGTCATCCGGTGCATTCTTAACAAAGGTCAGTTCGGAGCCGTAGGTCTCAAACAAATGACCGTCATATGTCGCATTGCGATTGAGAGCGTTCTGCACCGGGTTGAAAT